>NZ_JAMPTM010000206.1 GCF_025403375.1 Frankia gtarii | reverse complement strand
CGGCGACGACCGGAGTCGTGGGGGGTGCCGTCGGCGGCTGCTGCACCGTCGACGTCGTCGACGACGTCGACGTCGTCGACGACGTCGACGACGGGGTTTGGCAGGCGATGCCGTTGCCGTCCTCGTCGAGTGCGGCCCGGTAACCGGGGTCGCCGCTGTGCAGGTTGGTGACGCCGGCGTCGCGGACCGCCGTGCAGTTCGCGTAGTACGTCGATCCCGACCCGGTGGCCGGCGCCGTGCTGGCGGTGGCCACCGGTCTCGACGCGGTCGCGGTCGACGTCGACCTCGACGACGCATCCTCGCAGGCGATGCCGTCGTCGTCCGCGTCGAGTCCGGCCCGGTAGCCGGGGTCGCCGCTGTGCAGGTTGGTGACGCCGGCGTCGCGGGCTGCCGTGCAGTTGTCGTAGTAGACCGACCCGGACGCCTGCGTCGGGCCGCCCGCCGCCGCGGGAGCCAGCGCATCCTCGCCGATAGTCCCGCTGCCGGCCGTGCCGTCGCCGCCCGTGCCGCTGCCTGTCGTTGCGCCAAGCACGAAGCCGGAGCCGGTGTCGGACGCCTCTGCCAGAGCGGCCGAGTACGGCAGTTCCGGCCGCGCGCCGTCGGGCGATGGCGAGCCGGCGTCCGACGGCGACCCCGACGCCAACAGGGCGGACAGGGGCGTTGCCGCCGCGGCGGGCGGCGACGTCGAGTTCGCGGCTCGGGAGGAGGCGTCGGCCAGGTTCGCGGGCTTCGACGAGCCGCCGAAGCTCCCGACCACGATGACGATGGCTACGACGGCGCCGAGCACGCCGAGTGCGATCTTGCCGCCGCGTCCCGCCAGAAAATCGACCGCTGCCCGACGACCCGCCATATTTGCTCCCCCGAAGTCACTGGGGCGGAACCCTAGCGGATGGTCACGAATCGGTCGGAACGGGGCCTGACCTGGGCGGTTCGCCGTCGGCGACGGGGGAGGGGCTCCCGGCCGGCCCGGGTGGGGGCCGGCCGGGACTGACAGTCAGGGCGCCGAGGACTCAGGGCGCCAGGGCGTCGGGATGGGTCAGGGGGTGGTCGGGTTGAGGACGCCCGTGACCTCGGCGTCGGTCAGGTTGTAGGAGTAGAAGGTCTTGTAGAAGTCCTTGATCTCCTGCTCGACGCTGACGTCGGTGAACTGCGCGGGGTGCAGGGTCTTGGCAACGAAGATCGGCTGCAGGGCCTCTTCGGCGCTGCGTGCGGCCCAGACGAACACGCCCCGCGGGTTGACGATCAGGTGCTTGTCGCGCACCGCGGCGACCGAGGACCAGCGCGGGTCCGCCTGGATCTTCGTGCAGGACGAGGCGTCACGGCAGAAGACGTACTCCGGGTCCCACTTGACGATCGACTCGATCGAGACGTCCTTCATGGTGCCCTGAACGCCGTTCACGGTGGCGACGTTCGTGCCCCCGGCGAGCGTCGACCAGTTGTCGATGATCGAGCCGCCACCCTCGGTGTTCAGCGGGTTGTTGGCGGTGTAGTAGAGCTTCGGTCGGTCGGTCGCCGGCAGGCTCGCAAGACCCTTGTTGATCTGGGCGACGTTTCCGTCGACGTACTCGACGTACTGCTGGGCCCGCTTGGGGGAATCGCCGCCGAGCACGTCGGCGAGGAAGGTGACGCCGTCGTTGAGCTTGGAGTAGTTCGGGAACGAGGCGATCTGGACCACCGGCACACCCAGATCGGTGATCTTCTTTACGAGCGACGCGTTGCCGGAGCTCAGCACCACCAGGTCCGGCTTCTGGGCCAGCAGGGTCTCGGTGTTGACGGTGGTGGTGTCGGCGCCGAACACCGCCTTCTTCTGTGCGAGCGGCGGGTAGATCTTCTTGAACAGCGGCAGGGTCGTGAGGTTGCTCAGCGGCACGCCGGCGACCCGCTCGATCCCGCCGAGCATGAAGATGATCTGGGTGACCGCCGGATAGTTGGTGACGATCCGGTTCGGATGCGTCGGCACGGTGACGTGCCGGCCGGACATGTCGACGACCTCGTGGGTCGTCGCCGCGGCCGACGTGGCCGCCGCGGCGGGCTTGCCGGAGCCGCCGTCGGAATCACTGCCACAGGCGGTGAGCGTGACGAGCGCGACCAGGGCTGCGAGCAACGCCGCGAGCAGGGCGGCGAACGGGCGTCTGGGTGACGGGTGTGTCGCTGGCATGTGTTCGGTGGTCCCCATAACAGTTGTCCGATGGGAGGACGCGAATGAATGGCGGGCACCCGGCGTTCCGTTGGTCCGGGGCGCGCGACCGCGATCTGCTTGGCGCGGCGGGGTGCGGCTGTCCCAACTGACCGCATCCCACGTGGCCGTATCCAGGAGCTCGGCGGGCGGTTTCACCCCGGGGACGACGACGGCGACGACGACGGCGACGAGGACGGCCCCTGGCCCGGGATTGCCTGGACGCTGTCGGCTGCTCGGGCCTGGCGCGGGACCGCGCGCCGACCCTGGCCGTACGGCAGGGATGAGTGGAACCTCATGCACAGGAAGTGACCGACTTCCGTGAGTAAGCATGGGGTGCTCCGTTGCACCGAGCTCCGCGGATGCGGACTCAGGCGTGAAGATATGCCGCTTCCTCGGCATCTGTCACAAAGTTTGGGAAGATATGCGGATCACGGAGGAACTCGGGCGGGGTTCGAGGGGGGGCGAGCCTCGTCACTCTCCGGGGCTAGGGTGCGAGTCGCGTTGGGATCAGGGTGTGGTTCGTGGGAGTTCCCCGATCCCCGCCACCGGCCTGTCTCCGCCCGGACCGCCCGCCTACAACCCGACAACGGGGGTCGGCTTCATCGGCACCGGGTTCGCGGGTGGTGTGCAGGGGAGGGGCGCCGCCTGGTCCCTCTGTAGAGACAAAAGCAGACGCGGAACCCACCAGAAGAACCACGGAGGCACTCTCCCGTGCCTCTGCCGCCCACACGCGACCCGCCCGCCGACCGAACGGCTCGCGGACCCGACGGCTCGCGGATCCGGATCAGGGAACTCGCGCGAAGCCAGCCCGACCGCTGTCTCCTCACCGGCTGTCTGGCTCTCGACCGGCTCAACTCCCTTCTCCCTGCGCCGCAACCTGCCGGCCCACGGTTGCGGCGGGAGTTGCTGGAGCCTGATGACGGTTTCGAGCCGGCGAACCGGGATTAACCTCCAGCATCTGCCGACCGCGTGGCGCATGTTCCGCGGAACACCAAGATCGAAGATGCCGGAGCCATGCCTGTCTCTCCCCGCCGCGATCGAGGGGGCTCAACCGCTCCGCCGGTGCCGGCCGCGATCCGTGGCTGGGATCCGTGGCCGGGATCTGCGGCCGGGATCTGCGGCCGGGATCTGCGGTAATGCGCTGCCTTCCTGGCCGTGCCCGATCCGTTCTCGATAAAAGGGTATACCCATAAGATTTTCCAGGTTTCGGATTGGAACGCATCGGCCTGGGTGGTCGCTTACCGGACTTCCTCGGAGTAGGTGTCCGCGGCGGGGGCCGGTGGCGGGCGGCGAGGCGGCTGCGCGGCGGTGGCGGGGTCTGGTGCGCGACCCGCGGACAATCCCTGCATCCGCAGGGTGCGGCGCACGTCTCACGGCATCCGGAGAACCATCCGGTAGCATAATCGGGATGGTCCTGGCGGGCGGGGCCAGGCTCGTCCTGACGATGCGGAGGCTGCGCGTGCCCCCCACAGCGAACACGAACGCCAAGCGGTCCCGGTCGCGGCGTGCTCGGGGGTCGATCAACGCGGCGGGGATTCTTTCGGGGGCCTTCGAATTCTGCCGGGACACGCCCGTCGATCAGCTCAGCATGCCGCGGCTCGCGGCATTCCTTGACGTCGGTGTCACGAGCATCTACTGGTATTACAAGAGCAAGCGAGAGCTCCTCGACGCGATGACCGGGCAGGCGCTGTCCGCCTTTTACGAGGGCATGCCACCGTTGCGCACCGGCGACTGGGAGGACATGCTCCGCGGGTTCTTCGACGACTGCCACGCCGCACTCACCGCCGACGACCTGGCCTGCGACCTCGTCGTCCGGCGCATCGGCGCCACCACCCGCCAGGAGGTGGTCGAGGCATGGCCACGGGCGGCGGAGCTGCTCGACGGGCTGCACGCGGCCGGGTTCCCGCCGCTGCTGGCCTGGCACGCCTTCGCCACGCTGGCCACCTACGCCCGCGGATTCCTCCTCACCGAGCGGCCGCCCGAGGCCGCGGCTCCGCCGGAGGAGTTCGCGTTCGGCATCAACAACATCATTCTCGGTCTGCGGAGCCTGCTGCCCCAGCAGGCGCACGACCGCGACGTCGCCTGACCCGGCGCCAGCCGCAGCCGCAGCCGCCGGGGCCGTCCGCCCTGGCCCGTCCGCCCGCCCTGGCTCGTCGTCCGTTCGTCCGCGTCCGTTCGTCCCCATCGGTTTGCCCTGGTTGGTCTGTTCTGGTTCGTCTGTCCCGGTCATCGGGCGATGTCCGTCGACCTGTGGCGGGGCGTGCGGTTAGCGTGCCTATTGTCGATCCGGGTGTCCGCACCCGGCCTGCCTGGTCGAGCGGCGGGATCTGTGGACGGAGCCTGTTCGAAAGGCTTACGGTTAGGTTTACAAATCATGGTCGGCGGGAACTCCGGGTCGCTTGGTGATGCGGCGACGGCAGCCCGCTGGAGGGAGACACGATGGCCCTGGCGATTAGCGACGACCACAAGGCCCTCGCCGAGGTGGTCCGCACCTTCGCCGATGCGAACGACCTGCGCGCGGCGTCGCGGCGGGCGCTCGACGGAGGCCCCGGGGCGCTCGGCCCGCAGTGGCGGCAGATCGCCGACCTCGGCTGGCTGGGCCTGCACCTGCCTGAGGAGCACGGCGGCTCCGGCTTCGGCCTGGCGGAGTTCGCGATCGTCGCCGAGGGCCTGGGCGGCCGCGCCGCCGCCGGCCCGCTGCTGCCCACCGTGGTCGCCTCCGCCGTCGTGGCCGCCGTCGGGTCGCCGCGGCAGCAGGCGGAGCTGCTCCCCGGGCTCGCCGACGGTTCAGTCATCGCCTCGTTCTCGTCGCTCGGCGCGGTCACCGCGGACGCCGCCGGCGCGCTCAGCGGCGAGGCGCCCGCGGCGCTCGGCGCGGTGTGGGCCGGCATCCACCTCGTGCCGGTCGGTGACGATCTTGCGGTGGTCGCCGCGGACTCCGCGGGTCTGACGCTGCGCCCGACGAACGCGCTCGACCCGTCACTCGGGCTCGCCGGCCTCGGCCTGTCCGCCGTCGCCGCGCACCCCGCCGGCCTGCTGCGCGGTGGGCGGGCTGCGGCCGTGCGCATCCTGCGGGTCGTCGCCGCGGCCGAGGCGGTCGGCGGTGCCCGGGCCACCCTGGACATGGCGCTGGACTACGCCAAGGTGCGCGAGCAGTTCGGCCGCATCATCGGCGGGTTCCAGGCCGTCAAGCATCACCTGGCCAACATGCTCGTCGCCACCGAGCTCGCCACCGCCGCGACCTGGGACGCCGCGCGGGTCGCCGCCGACGGGGCCGAGGCCGAGCTCGCCGCGGCCGTCGCCGCCGCGGTGGCGCTGTCGTCCTACCAGCACAACGCCCGGATGAACATCCAGCTCCACGGCGGCATCGGCTTCACCTGGGAGCACGATGCCCACCTGTACCTGCGCCGGGCGGCGACGCTGGCCGCGCTCGCCGGCCCGATCGAGGGCGCCGAGGACGACGTCTACGCGCTGACCCGCGACGGCGTCCGGCGGGTGTTCGCCGTGGAGCTGCCGCCCGAGGCCGAGCAGTACCGTCGCGAGGCCCGGGAGTTCGTCGAGCGTTACCACGGCGCCGCCGAGGCCGAGCGCCGCGACCTGCTCGTCGACAGCGGCTACCTGGTGCCGCACTGGCGCAAGCCGTGGGGCCGCGAGGCGGACGCCGCCGAGCAGCTCGTCATCGACGAGGAGTTCACCGGCATCGAGCTGCCGAACCTCGGCATCGGCGGCTGGGTTCTGCTCACCCTCACCCAGCACGGCTCGTCGGAGCAGATCGAGCGCTGGGTGCTGCCCAGCCTGCGCGGCGAGCTGCGCTGGTGCCAGCTGTTCAGCGAGCCGAACGCCGGCTCCGACGCCGCCGCCGTGCAGGCCCGCGCCGAGCGGGTCGAGGGCGGCTGGAAGATCAACGGCCAGAAGGTCTGGACGTCGGACGCGCAGAACTGCAACCGGGGCCTGGCCACGGTCCGCACCGACCCGACGGCACCCAAGCACAAGGGCATCACGGCGGTGGCGATCGACCTGTCCGCGCCCGGCGTCGAGGTCCGGCCGCTGCGGGAGATCACCGGCGACGCCCTGTTCAACGAGGTCTTCTTCGACGACGTGTTCGTCCCCGACGCCGACGTCGTCGGGGAGATCAACGCCGGCTGGATCGTGGCCCGCGCGACGCTGGGCAACGAGCGGGTGACGATCGGCGCCGGCCACGGCGCCGACGAGGGCCACACCGCCGTCGGCCTCGTCGACCTGCACGCCCGCTACGCCGCCGGGGACACCGAGCTCGCCCGCCGCGTCGGCCGGCTGGTCGCCGTCGAGGTCGCCATGGGGCTGATCAACCTGCGCCAGGTCGAGCGGGCCGTCGCCGGCAGCGAGCCGTCGGCCGAGGGCAACGTCAGCAAGCTGCTGTCCGCCGAGCACGCCCAGCACGTCACCGAGCTCGGCATGAGCATCGCCGCCGCCGCCGGGGTGACCGGCGAACAGGCCGACCTCGCCTACCGCTACCTGTTCGCCCGGGCGCTCACCATCGCCGGCGGCACCTCCGAGGTCGGTCGCAACGTCATCGCCGAGCGGATCCTGGGCCTGCCGCGGGAACCCAACATGCGTTGAGGCACGCCCATCCCATCCCGGCCCGCCGTCGGCGCCGCCGCGATGCCGCCGCCGCGATGCCCGGGGCGGCCACCGCGTGCGCCGTGCGGCGCGTCGAGGCATGCCCGGCGCACGGCGGCGTCGACGGCACCCAGCGACAGGAGGCGCCAGCGTGACGGTCGACGACCAGTCGTTCATCGTGACCGGGCAGGTTCAGCAGCAGGCCTGGCGGGACCGGGTCCTGCCACCGGTGGAGCAGGTTCGCCCGGGTCTGTGGTCGGTGCCGACCCCGTTCCCGCAGAGCCCGCTGCGGTATGTGCTCGCCTACCTGCTGGAGACCCCGCGCGGGCCCGTCCTCGTCGACACCGGCTGGCCCAGCGAGGACGCCTGGGACGGCCTTGTCGCGGGGGTGCGCGCCACCGGGCACGAGATCGGCGACGTCAGCGCGGTCCTCATCACCCACGGCCACGCCGACCACTTCGGCCTCGCCCGGCGGATCCGGCGGGAGTCCGGCGCCCCCGTCATGATCCACGAACTGGAGGTGGCGGCCTCCCACCAGTTCGCCAGCATCTCCGACTTCCGCGCCGCCGACCGGATCTGGCTGCGCCGGCGCGGCATGCCCGACGCGGAGATCGCCGCGCTGTTCCCCAACGGTGACGGGCCGCCCGAGTGGCGCGATCCGCCCGACGTGCTGCTCCAGGACGGCGACCGCCCCCTCGGCGACGCCGCCGCGGTGCGCGCGCTGTGGACCCCCGGGCACACTCCCGGCCACCTGTGCTTCGTCCACGAGGAGCACAACGTGCTGCTGACCGGCGATCACGTGCTGCCGCGGATCAGCCCGAACATCAGCCCGTCGCCGCGGGTGCGGGCGGACACCCTCGGGGAGTACCTGGGCTCGCTCGCGGCGATCGAGGACATGCCGGTCGACGAGGTGCTGCCCGCCCACGAGTACCGCTTCCGCGGCCTCGGGGCCCGGGTGCGCCAGCTTCAGGAGCATCACCGGGCGCGGCTGCGCGAAGTGGTCGAGGCGGTCGTCGAGCTCGACGGGCCGACGACGATGGCGGTGGCCGAGCGGCTGACCTGGTCGCGGCCGTGGAGCGAGTCCCAGGGGATCGTGCGCCGCTCGGCGGTCGGCGAAACCTACGCCCACCTGCTGCACCTGCAGCGCCGCGGTCTGCTCACCGGCGACGCGGGCGGAGCAGAACAGACGGGCGGCGGTGCAGGGACGGGCGGCGGTGCAGCGGGTGGGGGAGTGGCAGGCCGGGACGGCGCGGGCGAGGTCGACGCGTGGCGTCCCGCGGCCGAGGCCGGCGTCCTCGTGGAAGCGCTGCTGCGCTGAGGTGCCCGGCCGCGCCGAGGTCCCCGGCGGTGCCGAGCGGCCCGACGGCGCCGAGGTGTTCGGCACCGCCGGGCGGGCGGGCTGACGGGGACGCGGCGTCAGATGTTGAAGCGCTGCGCCCCGTCGATGCGGATCGTCTCGCCGTTGATGTAGTCGTTGTCGACGATCGACAGGGCGAGCTTGGCGTACTCGTCGGCGTGGCCCATCCGCTTGGGGTTGGGCACACCGGGGCCCCACTTGGCCTGGGCCTCGGCCTCCTCCATCCGGTAGGCGGGGGTGAAGAAGGTGCCCGGGGCGATGCAGACGACCCGGATGCCGGTGGGGGCGAGGTCGCGGGCCGCGGTGAGGTTGAACCCGATGACGCCGCCCTTGGCCGCCGAGTAGTCGGTCTGGCCGACCTGGCCCTCGAAGCCGGCGATGCTCGCGGTGGTGATGATGACGCCGCGCTGGTTGGAGTCCAGCGGCTCGTTCTGCGACATCGCCCCCGCGACCTTGCTGACTACCCGGAACGTACCGACGAGGAAGATGTCGATGGTCCGCTGGAAGGTCTCCACCGGGTAGGCCTGGCCCGACCGGTTGACCAGGCGTTTGCCGGCCGCCGGGCCGCCGTGCACGACGACCGCCGCGCGCAGCGGGCCGAGCTCGACGGCGGCGGCGATCGCCGCCTCGACGGACTCGTCGCTGGTGACGTCGGTGGAGACGAAGACGGCCTGCTCGCCGAGCTCGTCGGCGAGGGTCTTGCCCTTGTCCTGCGCCAGGTCGGCGATGACGACCTTGGCGCCGGCCTGCACGAGGCGGCGCACGGTGGCCTCGCCGAAGCCTCCCGCGCCCCCGACGACCAGCGCGGACGATCCTGTGAGATCCACGGTTTCTCCTTCGGGCCCACCGTCATCCCGGGTGGGCGTCCGGCGAGAGGGGGCCTGCATCATGGGCATCCGGCCACGAGTTGACGTTATCGTCAGCTCACGGCCGCATCCCGCGGTATTACTGTTGATATCCCGGTAATGCTTACCATAGGTTCCTGTCCGGGGGCGTTCCGCTGGAAGCCCTCACCCTGTGAAAGGTGGACCGTCATGTCAGATCCCGTCATCGTCAGCGCGGCGCGCACGGCGATCGGCACGGCCTTCAAGGGCTCGCTGGTCAACACCACCGGCGAGGAGCTCGCGGAGGTGGTCCTGCGTGAGACCGTGCGCCGCTCGGGCCTCGACCCGGCCCGCATCGACGACGTCATCTTCGCCGAGTCGATGTACGGCGGCGGCGACCTCGCCCGCTACGCCGCAGTCGTCCTCGGCATGACCAGCGTTCCCGGGCAGGCCGTCAACCGGCACTGCGCCGGCAGCCTCACCGCGATCGGCAACGGCTCCGCCGGCATCATCAGCGGGATGGAGAAGATCGTCGTCGCCGGCGGCGTCCAGGCGACGTCCACCGGGCCGAAGCTGAGCCGCCGGGTCCTGGGCACCGCCGACCAGTTCGAGGACTGGATCCCCGCGACCCACCCGGACTCGCCCGAGGCCCCGAACATGGACATGTCCATCTCGGTGGGCTGGAACACCGCCAAGGAGGCGGGGCTGACCCGCGACGAGCTCGACGCCTGGGCCTACCGCTCCCACCAGCGCGCCGTCGCCGCGATCGACGAGGGCCGCTTCGTCGACGAGATCGTGCCGATCAAGGTGCAGGCGCCGGACGGGTCGTTCCGCGAGTTCGCCGTCGACGAGCACCCGCGCCGCTCCAGCACGCTGGAGAAGCTGGCGTCGCTGAAGGTCCTGCACCCGGAGATCCCCGGCTTCAACATCACCGCGGGCAACTCCAGCGGCGTCAACGACGCCGCGGCCGCGGTCACCCTCGTCGGCGCCGAGCTGGCCGCCGCCGAGGGCCTGCCGACCCTGGCGAAGGTCCGCGCGTGGGCCGCTGCCGGCGTCGAGCCGCGGCGGATGGGCTTCGGCGCCCTGGAGTCCATCTCCAAGGTCCTCGGCCGCGCCGGGCTGACGACGAAGGACGTCGCGCTCTGGGAGATCAACGAGGCGTTCGCGTCCGTGCCGGTGGCCGCCGTCAAGGAGTTCGGCCTCGACGAGGGCACCGTCAACATCAGCGGTTCCGGCTGCAGCCTCGGCCACCCGGTCGCCGCCTCCGGCGCCCGCATGATCATCACGTTGCTGCATGACCTGCGCCGCCGCGGCGGTGGCATCGGCATCGCCGCGATGTGCGCCGGCGGCGGGCAGGGCGGCGCGGTCCTCATCGAGGTCTGAGCCCGGCAGGATTCGAAGCCCGGCAGGACACAGGGCGGCTGCCGGCGCCCGATCGCGTTCCCCGCGGACGCGACCGGGCGCCGGCGACGATGCTGTGCGTCGGCGATGAGGCTGTGCGTCGGCGACGATGCGAGTCGGCGACGATGCGAGGAGGCCCAGTGCAGTACACCAAGCTCGGCTCGACGGGGTTGGACGTGTCCCGCATCTGTCTGGGCTGTATGAGCTATGGCGAACCGGGCCGGGGCGCCCACCCCTGGTCGCTGGACGAGGACACCGCCCGGCCGTTCTTCCGCCGGGCGATCGAGGCCGGGGTGAACTTCTTCGACACGGCGAACGTCTACTCGGCCGGCAGCAGCGAGGAGATCACCGGTAGGGCGTTGGCCGAGTACGCCAACCGCGACGAGATCGTGCTGGCGACCAAGGTGCACGGGCCGATGCGGCGCGGCCCGAACGGCCGTGGCCTGTCCCGCAAGGCGATCATGACCGAGATCGACGCGAGCCTGCGCCGGCTCGGGACCGACTACGTCGACCTCTACCAGATCCACCGCTGGGACTCGCGTACCCCGATCGAGGAGACGCTGGAGGCCCTGCACGACGTGGTGAAGGCCGGCAAGGCCCGCTACATCGGCGCGTCGTCGATGTACGCCTGGCAGTTCGCCAAGGCGCTGTTCGTCGCCGACGCCCACGGCTGGACCCGGTTCGCGTCGATGCAGAACCACTACAACCTGATCTATCGCGAGGAGGAGCGGGAGATGCTCCCGCTGTGCGCCGACCAGGGTGTCGGCGTGATCCCGTGGAGCCCGCTGGCCCGCGGCCGCCTCACCCGCGACTGGGACGCGACGACCGCGCGCACCGAGACCGACGAGTTCGGCCGCAAGCTCTACGCCGAGGGCGACCGGGCCATCGTCGACGAGGTGGCGCGCATCGGGGCCGAACGCGGCCTCCCCCGAGCCCAGGTGGCGCTCGCCTGGCTGCTCAGCCGCCCCACCGTCGCCGCGCCGATCATCGGGGCGACGAAGCTCTCCCACCTCGACGACGCCGTCGCCGCCGTGGACCTCACCCTCACCCCCGACGAGATCGCCCAGCTCGAGAAGCCCTACACCCCGCACCTCACCGCCGGCTTCGTCTAAACGAGCCGGTGCCGCCACCTTGGGCGGCACGGGCTGGGACGAGGTCCAGGCGCGGCGTGGCGCCGGCTATTGCCCCAGTCGTCATCGGTCGGGCACAGAATCATGCCGAGGACTGGTCACGGTTTCACGCTCAAAACCGTGCTGTGGCCTCGGCATGATCTGGCCGTTGTCTGGCCGTTGTCTGGCCGTTGTCTGGCTGCGAAGGGCGAAGGCCGGTCCGCCACCCGGCTACGTGGGGCGCAGCCAGCCGCGGCGGCCGAGGTCGGGGTGCAGCACGTCGTCGCTCCACAGCAGTTGGCCGTTGGTCGTCGCCGGGTCGGCGAGCGCGACCAGGACGGTGGCCTCGGCGAACTCCTCGGGGCTGGCCCAGTCGGTTTCCCCGGCGGCGGCGACCAGGTTGCCGGGGGTGATGACGGGCTCCGACGGCGAGAGCACGTTCACCGCGATCCCGTAGGCCTGCGCCTCGACCGCGACGGCCTGGCTGAGGTGGTGCAGGGCCGCCTTGTTGCCGCCATAGGCGAGCGGGCCGGGCGTGCCGGGCTCGGCATACGGTCCCTCACCGGGGATGAACCCGGCCACCGAGCTGATGTTCACGATCGATCCCCGGCCCAGGTCGATCATGTCGGGCAGGACGAGCTGCATGAGCCGGTAGGAGGCGAACAGCCCGATCTCGAAGTGCATCCGGAAGCCCTTGAGCGGGAAGTTCAGGAACGACGACCAGTCCGGCATCCGTCCCGGCGCCGCGGACGGTGCCGGCGCCGCGGACTTCGCAGCCGGGGTGGCCCCGGCCTGGGGC
>NZ_JAMPTM010000205.1 GCF_025403375.1 Frankia gtarii | reverse complement strand
GCTCGTCACCACCTGAGCCCTCGCGATGCTCCCGGGGAACGACGATGACGTCCACCATGGCGCCGCGCCGCCAGACCGTCAGCTCCACCGCGCGGCCGATCGTGGCCTCCGTCAGCAGCCGCTGGAGATCACTGGGGGTGACGATGGGAACCCTGTCCAACGACAGCACGAGGTCCCCGGTGAACAGACCCGCGCCGCCCGCCGGGCTGTCGACGACCACCTCGGCGAGGCGGACGCCGTGGCTCTGGCCGGTGCGCTCCGCGACGGCCGGCGGCAGCGGGACCCGGACCCCGGCCACGCCGAGGTAGGCCCGGCGCACCCGCCCGTAACGCATGAGCGCGGCGAGGATCTTCCGGGTCGCCGCGTTGACAGGGACGGCAAGCCCCAGCCCCACCCCGGCGACGGCGGTGTTGATCCCGACCACCCGGGCGTCGGCCGTGCCGAGTGCGCCGCCCGAGTTGCCCGGGTTCAGCGCCGCGTCGGTCTGGATGACCTCGTCGACCACCCGCACCGCGGAGCCGGCCCGGGTCGGCAGCGACCGGCCGAGCGCGCTCACGACGCCGGCCGTCACGCTGCCGGTCAACCCGAGCGGGTTGCCGACGGCGACGACGAGCTGGCCGACCTGAAGCCCGGCGGCGTCGCCAAGCAGGGCGGCCCGCGGCGTCGCCCCCCGGGCGCGCAGCACGGCGAGGTCGGAGAGCGGGTCGGCGCCGATGACGTCGAACTCGCGCTCCGTCCCGTCCGCGAACTGGGCGAGCCCGACCGGAGAGCCACCGCCGCCGAGATGCCCCTCGACGACGTGGGCCGAGGTGAGCAGGAAACCGTCGTCGGTGAACACCACGGCCGATCCCGCCCCGGCTCCGCGCTGCGTCCGTACCCGCAGGCTGGCCACCGACGGGGTCAGCGCGGCGGCGACCCGGGTGACGATCGCCGAGTAGGCGTCCAGCGGCTCATCTGGCCGGCTGGGAAATCCCTCGTTGCTGGCGTGCATCCGACCTCCCGGACCTGCACCCGTACGTGCACTGATTACAGCGTTACACCGCTGCACATGTGCATCAACGGCGGGCAGGCCGGCGCGATTCCCGCGATGGTCAGAAGGTGACGCCGGCGAACAGGTCCCGCTCGCGGCCGTCGGGCCCGTCACCGGGGCCGCGGGTGCCCGCGGCCAGCACGAAGTGCTCCACGCCCCACGCCCGCTGGCCGATGCCGTCCGCGAGGGCGAAGAAAAAGCCGTCGACGGCCATCTGGGTACGATGCGCCCGCATCGAAGCGATCTTGGCGTCGAAGAACTCGGGCGCGGAGATCTCGGCGGTGATGTCGGCGTCGTCGACGAGCCTCATCGCCAGGTCGTCGACGGACTTCAGGTTGGCGAACGGGTTGCTCTGGTCGTCGGAGTCGCGGAAGTGCTCGAAGCCCGCGACCGCGCTCGAGCGGGGCAGCGCCGTCTCGTAGCGCTTCGCGACCTGCCAGGGCTCGCCGGTGCCCGGGGCGAACGCCGGGTCGGCCGCGTCGGCGAAGGCCCGCGCGGTCACCTGATGGGCCCGAATGTGGTCGGGATGCCCGTAGCCGCCGTTCGAGTCGTAGCTGACCAGCACGTGCGGCCGGACGTCACGGACGATCCGGACCAGCTCGGCCGTGGCCTCGGCCAGGTCGGCCCGCCACAGGCAGCGGGGGTGGTCGTTGGCCGGGGTGCCGATCATGCCGCTGTCCCGCCAACGGCCCGGACCGCCGAGGAAACGCTGGTCGGTGATGCCCAGCGCGGCGCAGGACCCGGCGAGCTCGCCGATCCGGTAGCCGCCGAGCTGGTCGCCGCGGTCCGCCCGCAGGTTGATCAGCTCGGGCACCAGCACCTCGCCCTCCTCCCCCAACGTGCAGGTCACGAGGGTGACGGAGGTGTCCGCAGCCGCGGCGTAGGAGGCGATGGCGATCCCCGTGGAGATCACCTCGTCGTCCGGGTGGGCGTGGACGAACATCAGCCGGCGGGCGGACGGCGAGCTGGCCGGGGTCGACGGCGTGGTAGCAAACGTCACCATCCCGACCCTACGGCCCGCGCCAGCCACACGGGCTGCCGGCGCGGGCCACGCAGGCCACGCGGGCCATACGGGAGGACGGAGGGTGCGATGGCGCGATGGCGGGAGGTCAGCGGCGGCGAGAGCGCAGCTTCTCCCGCTCACCGGCGGTGAGGGCCACCTTGCGAAGCCGGACGAAGCCCGGCGTCACCTCGACGCACTCGTCCTCGCGGCAGAACTCCAGCGCCTGCTCGAGGGTGAGCACCCGGTGCGGGGTGAGCCGGACCAGCTCGTCGCCGGTGGACGAACGCATGTTCGTGAGCTTCTTCTCCTTGGTCGGGTTGACGTCCATGTCGTCCGCCCGGGAGTTCTCAGCAACGATCATGCCCTCGTAGACCTCGGTCGTCGGCCCGATGAACATCGTGCCGCGATCCTGGAGGTTGAACAGCGCGTAGGCGGTGGCCACCCCGCTGCGGTCGGCGACCATGGAGCCGGTGGCCCGGGTCCGCAGCTCGCCGAACCAGGGCTCGTACCGGTCGAAGACGTGGTGCAGCAGGCCGGTGCCGCGGGTCTCGGTGAGGAACTCGGTTCGGAAGCCGATCAGCCCGCGGGCGGGGACCAGGTACTCCAGCCGGATCCAGCCGGTGCCGTGGTTGACCATCTGCTCCATCCGGCCCTTGCGCAGCGCGAGGAGCTGGGTGAGCGTGCCGAGGAACTCCTCGGGGGCGTCGATGGTGAGGCGCTCCACCGGCTCGTGCACCTTGCCGTCGACGACCCGGGTGACGACCTGCGGCTTGCCGACGGTCAGCTCGAACTCCTCGCGGCGCATCAGCTCGACGAGGACGGCGAGCTGGAGCTCACCGCGGCCCTGCACCTCCCAGGTGTCGGGGCGCTCCGTCGGCAGCACGCGGATGGACACGTTGCCGACGAGCTCGGCGTCGAGCCGGTTCTTCACCAGCCGGGCGGTGAGCTTCTTGCCGGACCTGCCGGCCAGCGGCGAGGTGTTGATGCCGATCGTCATGCTGATCGACGGCTCGTCGACCGTGATCACCGGCAGCGGCCGGGGGTCGTCGAGGTCGGCGAGGGTCTCGCCGATGGTGATGTCGGGGATGCCGGCGATGGCGATGATGTCGCCCGGCCCGGCCTCCTCCGCCGGCACCCGGTCCAGCGCCTGGGTTATCAGCATCTCGCTGATCTTGACGCGCTGCTGGGTGCCGTCCGCGCGGCACAGGGTGGCCTGCTGGCCACGCTTGATCGTGCCGTTGTGCACCCGGCACAGCGCGAGGCGGCCCAGGTACGGCGACGCGTCGAGGTTGGTGACCAGCGCCTGCAGCGGCGCGTCCGGGTCGAACGACGGCGCCGGGATGGTCTCCAGCAGCAGGTCGAACAGCGGCTTGAGGTCCGGCGAGTCGGGGCTCGCCCCATCGGCCGGGCGGGTCGTCGAGGCGCGGCCGGCCTTGGCGTTGCAGTAGATGATCGGGAAGTCGATCTGCTCCTCGTCCGCGTCGAGGTCGAGGAAGAGCTCGTAGGTTTCGTCGACGACCTCGGCGATCCGGGCGTCGGAACGGTCCACCTTGTTGATGACCAGCACCACGGGCAGCCGGGCCGCGAGCGCCTTGCGCAGCACGAAGCGGGTCTGCGGCAGCGGGCCCTCGCTCGCGTCCACCAGCAGCAGCACGCCGTCGACCATGGAAAGGCCGCGCTCGACCTCGCCGCCGAAGTCGGCGTGGCCGGGGGTGTCGATGATGTTGATCGTCATGTCGCCGTGACGGACCGCGGTGTTCTTCGCGAGAATCGTGATGCCCTTCTCGCGCTCGAGGTCCATCGAGTCCATCACGCGGTCGGTGAGTTCAGCGTGCTCGCCGAAGGCGCCGGACTGGCGCAGCATGGCATCGACGAGCGTGGTCTTGCCATGGTCGACGTGGGCGATGATGGCCACGTTACGAAGATCGGCACGAAGGGACACGGTGAGGCGCTCCGGGGCGGACGTGGGGCTCTCAACCCCGTAACAACGACGACGGCACCGTGCGAAGGACGGTGCCGCATGGAACCGGTGGCGCGAACGCCGTGGCTGGAACTTCGCCACGCCGATCGGTGCCGAGGCACGCCGACGCGCCCGCCAGACGGGCACTGGCGACGTTCGTGCCACCGCCCATGGTACGGACACCTCGCCCCGGCGGGCGGAGCGGCGTCAGGGCCGCTCGGGCCAGCGGATCGCCTCCGGGCCGGTCAGCGCCCGGCGCAGCTTCTCGACGAGCGGGCCGTCCGCCGGCATCCAGCGGACGTCGTCGAGCTCGGCGGCGGCCAGCCAGCGCAGCTCGTCATGGTCGAGCAGGCGGGGGCTGCGCGCGGTGACCCGCCCGAACCAGACCCGCAGGATCCACCCCGGGCTTGCCAGACCCACCTCGCCCAGCGGCGGCCCGATCTCGATCTCGACGTCGAGTTCCTCACGGCACTCCCGCACGAGCGCGTCGAGCTCGCCCTCATCCGGCTCGACCTTGCCGCCGGGGAACTCCCACATGCCGGCGTAGGCCCGCGGCTCGCGGCGCCGGGCGGCCAGCACCCGGCGCTCGTCGTCGAGAAGGGCGACCGCGACGACCAGCCGGCCCCCCGCCACGCCCGGCGCGCCGCCGTCGGCCTGCTCCCCGGACGTTGCACCCCGTCCCGGCGGGGTAGGAGCGCCGGCACGCGGGCCGCCCACATCCGCATTCATGGTGCCGGACTCTCCCAGACTCCGGCCGCCGACGGATCGGATACCAGCGGTTCGGGTCGGATGGCCCGTTCGGGCCATCCGCCGACGGTCGACCTGGTGCGGGAGCTGCGACGACGACAACGGCGGATCGGATCCGGGTCCGGCGCGCCGCCGCGCCGACCAACCCGTGAGCGACTAGGCACACAGCGAGTCAACCCCGGCCCGGGGTCGTCGGACCGCCGGGCCCGAAGACGGAGGGCAGCAGCATGCCGACCAAACTGGACAGCGCCGAGGTCGCGGACGCACTGACGTCGCTTCCCGGCTGGCTCGGCGACGCCGACCGGATCCAACTGGAGATCATGATCGACGGCGACGAAGCCGACGCGATCGTCGCCGAGGTGATGCACGCGGCCGACGAGATGGATCACCATCCGGTGATCGACCACGGACCGGGGACCACGACGTTCACCGTCTGGACGCACTCCGTCGGCGGCGTCACCGAGCTGGACGTCGCCCTGGCCCGGAAGATCTCCCAGATCCTCTACTCGGCGGGCGTTTCCTACTGACCGATCCAGCATGCGGCATGATCACCTCAGACGTACGACGGAGGTGATCGCGGGCGGTGGGCGCACAGGCGGCGGCGGAGATCCGTGCCGGCGGCCGGTTCGGCCGGCTGCCGGCCGGCGCCGACCTCCCCCGCGCCGGGACGCTGCGCCTCGGCCCGCTGCCGCCCGGCTTCCGGCTGGCCGCGGTCACGCTCAGCCACTCGGCGAGCGGCCTCGGGCCGTCCTGCTTCGACATCGACCGCGGCGAGTGGCACCGCGTCCTGGCCACCCCGCAGGCCGGGCCACTGACCATCACCGTCCGCGAGGCCACCGTCCGCGAGGCCACCGCCCCCGCCGCCCCGGACCGCTGCGGGCCGTGGGGCGGGGCGCCGGGCGACGCGCTGTCCGGCGGCATCGGTCCGCATCTGGTCGTCAGCTGGGGCCGCACGGCCGGCGCCGCCGCCGACCGGGAGGCCATCCGGCGCCAGGTTCGGCACTCGCTCGCGCTCGACGAGGACCTCTCCGACCTGCATGCCGCGCTGGCCGACGAGCCGGATCTCGCCTGGGTCGCCGCCGGCGGCCACGGCCGGCCGCTGCGATCCCCGAGCCTCTGGGAGGACCTGGTCCGCGCGCTCGCCGCGACGAACGCCGCACTGACCCGGACCCGGTCGATGCTCGCCGCGCTGGTGGAGCTGTTCGGCCCGCGGGGCCCGGCCGGGGAACGGGCGTTCCCGGACGCGGCGGCGGTTGCTCGCGGCGTCGCCGAACGTGGCCCCGAAATCCTGCGCGACCAGGCGGGCTGGGGCTACCGCGCCGGGTCGCTGGCCCTGCTCGCCCACCGGATCGACGCAGGCACCCTCGACGTCGAACGCTGGTGGGACCGCGGCCCGCGGGGCCCTCGCGACGACGAGGTGGCCGCCGAGATCCGCGCCTTGCCCGGCTTCGGCCCGGTCAGCGCCGACGGCCTGCTCGGCCTGCTCGGCCGCCCCCGCGGGCTCACCCTCGACGCCTGGGCCAGAAACCGGATCGGCGAGCTTGCGGGCCTGTCCGGCCCGGCGGACGAGCGGGAGGTTCGCGCCCGCTACGCCCGCTTCGGCTGCTGGGCCGGCACGGTGTGCTGGCTGGAGATCACCAGAGGGTGGGCGGAACGCTGAACGTGCCGTCCGACCCCGGCGGGAACGGGATGACCGCCGCGACCGCCCCGGCGTCGATCGGCCCGTACAGATGCGGGAAGAGCTCCCCCGTCGCCGGCCCGGAAGCCGTCGCGGCAGCCGGCGGCACGGAAGCCGTCGCCACGGGAGCCGCCGGCACAACGGCGGCGGGCGGCTCCCAGCGCAGCGGGGCGGTGAGCCGTTGCGGGTCGACGACGACGAGCAGCAGGTCGTCGCGTCCCGCGTAGAACCGGTTGGCGGTGCCCACGATCTGCTCCGGGGTGGAGAAGTGGATGAACCCCTCGGTGCCGAGACTCACCGGCCGATACCCGGCCGCCCCGACCGACCATGCGGTCCGCCCGACCAGATGGCAGATCACCCGATCGTCCCGCGCCTGCTCGCCATCGTCCGCCACGTCGACCCGCCTCTCCGCCTCGGGGACCGACCGAGACGCCGCTTCCCGCATCGTCTTCTCGACTGGTTCTACCCGGCGGGGCGGGTCGACTCGCCGGCATCCGACCACGGACCGCCCGTCCGGGGACGTGCCCCGGGGTGTGGCCCACCCGCCGAGGCCCACGAGCGGCGCGGCAGGAACGATCAGACGTTGAAGCGGAACTCGACCACGTCGCCGTCGGCCATGACGTAGTCCTTGCCCTCCATGCGGACCTTGCCGGCGGCGCGGGCGGCAACCATGGTGCCGGCGGCGATGAGCTCACCGAAGGAGACGATCTCGGCCTTGATGAAGCCGCGCTGGAAGTCGGTGTGGATGGCGCCGGCGGCCTCCGGGGCGGTCGCGCCAGCCCTGATCGTCCAGGCCCGCGATTCTTTCGGGCCGGCGGTGAGGAAGGTCTGCAGGCCGAGGGTGTGGAAGCCGATCCGGGCGAGCTGGGCCAGGCCACTGACCTCCTGGCCCAGGGAGGCGAGCAGCTCGGCGGCGTCGGCGTCGTCCAGCTCGGCGAGCTCGGCCTCGACCTTGGCGCACAGCACGATCGCGTCGGCCGGAGCGACCGACTCGACGAGCTCCTTGTACCGACCGGGGTCGGCGAGGACGTCCTCGTCGACGTTGAACACGTACAGGAACGGCTTCGCGGTGAGCAGGAACAGCTCGCGCAGCGCGTCGGTGTCGATCTTCGGCTCGGAGGAGATCGTGCGGCCGGCGTCGAGGACCTCGCGGGCGGCCCTGACGGCGGCGAGCAGCGGCTGCTTCGCCTTGTCCGCGCGGGCCTCCTTCTCCAGCTTCGGCAGCCGGGCGTCGAGGGTCTGCAGGTCGGCGAGGATGAGCTCGGTGTTGATCGTCTCGATGTCATCGGCCGGGTCGACCCTGCCCTCGACGTGCACGACGTCGGGGTCGGAGAACACCCGGACGACCTGGCAGACCGCGTCGGACTCGCGGATGTTCGCGAGGAAGCGGTTGCCGAGGCCCTGGCCCTCCGACGCGCCGCGGACGAGGCCGGCGATGTCGACGAAGCTGACCGTCGCGGGCACCACGCGGGCGCTGCCGTACAGCTTCGCCAGCTCGTCGAGCCGCGAGTCGGGGACGCCTACGACGCCGACGTTCGGCTCGATCGTCGCGAACGGGTAGTTCGCGGCGAGCACATCATTGCGCGTCAGGGCGTTGAACAACGTGGACTTGCCGACGTTGGGCAGCCCGACGATACCGATCGACAAGCCCATGGCGGATCAGTCTACGGGCCGGCGGGGAGCACGCCGGCGGGGTTCGGGCAGCCCGGACCGGGCCGGCCCGGTGGGGACGTCGACCAGTCGGCGCGGGCGCCACGCCGTCGGGCGGCTTGCCGCAAAACTGGCGAAGGGTCGTGATTGCCTTTCCGTTGTGGACACCTCCAGCGCGCTGCTGACCCTCCTCGGGCTGGCTCTCGGTGCCGTGGGCGGCTTTCTCGCCGCCCGCCGGCTGGCCGATCCACGCCACGCGGCGCTCGCGGCCGCGCACGCGACGGTGCTGGGCGAGCGCGACGAGGCCCGCGCGGCCGCCGCGGCGAGCACCGAGCGGGCCCAGCTCGCCGAGTCGGACGTGTCCGGCCTGCGCACGGCACTGGAGTACGAGCAGCGTGCGGGCGCCGAGCGGGTGGCCCTGGTCGAGCAGAGCCAGCAGCGGCTCGCCGAGAGCTTCGAGGCGCTGTCCGCGCAGGCGCTCCAGGGGGCGAGCCGCCAGCTCGTGGAGCTCGCCACCGCCCGGCTCGACGAGGCCGGTGCGCGCGCCCGCGGCGATCTCGACGCCCGCCGCGCGGCGGTGGAGACCATGGTCGCCCCGCTGCGTGACACCCTCGGCCGAGTGGAGAGCCGGCTACGGGAGCTGGAAACGGCCCGCACCGAGGCGTACGCGTCGCTCGTCGAGCAGGTCCGCTTCTCCCGGGAGGCATCCGAGAGCCTGCGGTCCGAGACGGCGGCGCTGGTCACGGTTCTGCGCCGGCCGCAGGCCCGCGGGGCGTGGGGGGAGATGCAGCTGCGCCGCGTCGCGGAGGTCGCCGGCATGCTCAACCGCTGCGACTTCACCGAGCAGATGACCGTCCAGGGCGACGACGGCCCCCTGCGGCCCGACATGGTGGTCCACCTCGCCGGCGGGCGAAACGTCGTCGTCGACGCGAAGGTCCCGCTGGCCGCCTTCCTCGACGCCGCCGAGAGCACCGACGAGGAGCACCGCACCGGTCGGATGGCCGCCCATTCCCGGCACCTGCGTGCCCACGTCGACGGGCTCGGCGCCAAGGCGTACTGGCGGCGGCTGCCGTCCTCGCCGGAGTTCGTGGTGCTGTTCGTGCCCGCCGAGGCATTCCTCGCCCCGGCACTCGACCACGACCCCGGCCTGTTGGAGTACGCCGCCGCCAGGAAGGTCATCATCGCCACCCCGACGACGCTGATCGCGATGCTGCGGACCATCGCGTACGCCTGGACCCAGGAGGCGCTGACCGCGCGGACCCGGGAGATCTTCGAGCTCGGCCGGGATCTCTACACGCGCCTGGGCACCCTCGGCGAGCACGTCGACAGGCTCGGCCGCTCACTCGGGCGGGCGGTCGTGGATTTCAACGCGACCGTCGGGTCGCTGGAGAGCCGGGTGCTGACCCCCGCCCGCCGACTGGCGGCGATGGAGGTCGTGGAGGCGGTCCTGCCGAGCCCCACACCCGTGGAGACCGGCGTGCGCCCGCTGTCCGCGGCCGAGCTCCTGGCCGGCGCGCCTGGAGATGTCGGCTATCGGACCGCACCGGAAGCGGAAGCAGGGACATCGAGGGCAAACGACCAGAAAGACAATGACTGGACGACGCAAGGGAGTGGTTCGACCACCGAAGGTTCCGACACGGGAGCCGATGCCGCGGTCTGATGCATCGTCCTGACGCATTCGAAATCCCCGGGCGGTACCTTGCCTTCGTGAGTGTGCCGCCACATCGGCAGTCAGCCGGGCCGCCGGGTAGATCCGCGCGCGCCGACAGGTTCGACGATCCGTATGTCCGCGGCTCGCGGGGCCGCACGAGCGCACCGCCGCCCACGCTGTTCACCGGCAGCAGGCGAGGGCTCACCGCGCTCGGAACCGGGATCATCGTGCTGGTTATCGGCGGCGTCGGCGCCCTCATCGACTCGGTCGCCTTCGGCTCGCTGAAGTACGCGTTCGGCACGCTGTTCATCGGCGCCTGCGTGCTCGTCGCGGCGCGGGTCCACACCGACGATCTGATCGGCGTGGTGATCATGCCACCGCTGGTGTACGCGCTCATCACGATCGGTGTCGGCTATCTTGATCCCTCCACCGGCGATGGCAGTTCCGGGCTGCGGAACAAGGCGATCGACATCGGCTCGGAGATGATCCTGCACGCGCCCATCCTGCTCGCGGCCTTCCTGCTCGTCGCCCTCACCGCAGTCTTCCGCGGCCGGCGCGCGCAGGTCGCCCGGCGGGAACGCCAGCGGGCCCTCGCCCAGCCGCCAGGCGCCGAGCGCCGCCGACGCCCCCCTCGCTAGGCCCTCCCGGTCGCGCACCAGCCCCCACGGCCATCACGACGCCCGAACGCGTACGGGTAGTGTCATCGGGTGGTAGCGCCAAGAAAGGGAGGCTCTCCGTGGGAGCGATCTCTTCGTGGTGGAGTCGGTGCCGCTGCGGCCACGGCCGCGATCTGCACCAGCACTACCGCAAGGGCCACGAGTGCGCGCGCTGCGACTGCCGATCCTTCACCCGGATCCAGCCGCGCCGCGGCGACGGCCAGGCCTCCTGACCTTCCCGGCCCCCGGCCGGCTCCGGGCACATCGCGGGCCGTCCGCCACCCCGACGCCCTGCCACCGCCCGACGCCCCGCCGTCGTACCCCCGCAGCCGACCATCCGACATGGCGCTGACGGTCCGCACCCGGCCTGGCGCCGGCCGCTCCAGGCGATCACCGGACGCACCAGTCGCAACTTCCACACCACATCCGCGCCCCCGGCGATCCACTGATTGCGCGGCGACACCTCTCGGAAAAGTTCTGTTTTCATAATCAGCTCAATGATGATGGGTGTCGACGGAGGGCTGGCAAGGTACCGGCGATCCGGGTTCGCCGGCTATTGGGGCTACGCATGCTACATTCCATGCCGCATCACGGACTCACTCCTCGGACGCACTTCGGCGCAATTACCCGATGCCGCGTCCATGCCCGCGGCGTTCGTAGGGAGGCCCGCTTGTCGTTCGCTTCGACCGAACCGCTTGGCGAGCGGGACGCGCGCCGCCCCGCGCTCGGACCGCGATGACGCTCGGTCTACGGACAGCCCGGCGCGAGCAGATGATCCCGGTCCTGCGCTACCGCTCACTCGACCCGCACACCACCCGCGGCGCACCACGTCGGCCCGTGCCGTTCCCGACGTTCGCGCGGCACTGCCGCCTGATCGCCGCCGCCGGCCGTCAGCCGATGACGGTGTCCGGATACGTCGCTTCCCTCGGCGTCGCATCCGCCCCGAAGAATCCGCTCGTCATCACCTTCGACGACGGCGGCGCGGAAACAATGAACGCGCTGCGCTGCCTGGCCGAGTGGGGGCTGACGGCCACGGTCTTCGTGACCAGTTCACGTGTTGGCGATCCGGGTTATTTCCATCGGGCTGACCTACATCGCATCCGCGGGCTGGGAATCGAGATCGGCGGGTCCGGACACACCGGCAGACCGCTGAACGAGCTGGCCCGTACCGACGTGATCGCGGAGCTGACGCTTTCTCGGCGCCGCCTCGCCGTCGCGATCGGGGATGAGCCGCGCACGTTCGCCTACCCCGGCGGCGGCTACGACCTGTCCGTCCGCCAGTTGGTGATCTCCACCGGGTACAGCTCGGCCTGCGCGGTGCGCGACATGCTGTCCCATCCCGCCGACGACCGCTTCGCCCTGGCCCGACTGACGGTCGACGCGACGACGCCGGACAGCCGGCTGCTCGCCTGGCTGGAGGGAGTCGGCCGGTCCGAGCCGCATCCGGCGCCGCCCCGGGGCCATGCCCTGCGGCTTCCCCGCGTGGCCCGCTCCGCCGGCCCGTTCCGCCCCCGTCTCGGCCGCTCCGAGCCCCGGCTACCCGAACCCGCCGCGACCTCTGGCGTCATCGCGGGCGCCACGGTCATCCCCAGTCCAGCCCACGCCACGGCCACAGCAGCCAGCCCGGCCACAGCAGCCAGCCCGGATTCAGCAGCCAGCCGGGATGCGGAAGCCAGCCGGGATGCGGCGGCCAGCGCCGCAGCCAGCGTCAGCGTCGAATCCGAGACGGTCCGGCCTGCGGCGGCGAGGCGGGAACGCTAGGCGGACGCCAGGCGAGCGAGTCCGATCCAGGGCGGGGCCGGTGGGCCGCCCGGCGACGAGGTAGGCGCCAGTGGATATCACACTCAGTCACCGGATACCGGAGAGGGACCTATGCGCGGCTGCACCAGGGCGACAGGAGACGGTTCAAAACCACTCGTCTACTGAACGGCCGCGGGGGGTGGGGGGACCGGCGGCGCTGAGGCC
>NZ_JAMPTM010000204.1 GCF_025403375.1 Frankia gtarii | reverse complement strand
TCGCAACGGCCCCCGAGGACGCCCCCCGCGCTGTCACAAGGGCCCGTGGGCCCGCCACGCACCGCACCGCCACCGCCGGCGACGACCCGACAGCAGACGCCGCTCCCCCAACCCGCGACGGTTCCACCGCCACCGCCACCGCCACCGGCGGCGCCCGGGGTACCCGGCGTACGGGCGATCGCCGCCTCCGGCGAGGTCACCGTGACGGTGACGGCGCCCGCGGCCGGCGGCCTGGTGACCAGTTACACGCTGACCGCGAGCCCGGGCGGGACCCGCACCCTGACCGCCCCAGGAACCGTCACCATCGCGGTGGCGGGGTGCGCGACCGCGACCGCCACCGCGACCGCCACCGGTCCGGGCGGCACATCGGCGAGCTCCGCCACCGCCACGGCGAGGGGTTGCGTTCCCCCGGGCCCGGTGCGCAACATTGCCTCCGCCGCGGTCCAACCTCCGACCAACAGTCCAGGGGACATCCTGGTGACCTGGGACCCGCCGGCGGACACCGGCGGTGGCGCCCTCGACTACGTGGTCACCATCCACTACAACGCATGGGCCGGGGTGATGTCGGAGCACGACGAGACCGCGGTGGTGAGCGGGACGAGCTACGAACGGGCGGCGCCTGCTGGCCGCGACCCGTACGCGCGAATCAGTGTCGCGGCGCGTAACGCGGCCGGTACCGGGCCCGCGCTCGTCGGCTACACGACGGGGGGAGGGTGACCCGGGCGTCGCCGGCACGCGTCCTGACACACATCCGACAGCCGCGGGAGGGCCCGGCACCAGCAAACTTCCTACTGCCACCCGGGCCAGCCGGCTAGGCTGGAACGAAGTGTGGCAATACGCACACGCATGGTGCCGCTACTGTGACGCGTACGAGGGGGAGCCGTGTCAGAGCGCCACGACGCCGGCCGGGAGAACTTCGCCGCAGCGTTCCAGGCCGTGGTGGACAACGTGGGGCTGGTGATCCGCGGCAAGACCGACGCCGTCTCCCAGGCTCTGACCTGCCTGCTCAGCGGCGGCCATCTGTTGCTGGAGGACGTACCCGGGCTCGGTAAGACGTCCCTGGCCAGGGCACTCGCCGCCTCCGTGCAGGCGAGCTGCCACCGGGTCCAGTTCACCCCGGACCTGCTTCCGTCCGACATCACCGGGGTGACCATCTACCACCAGGGCTCCGGCGAGTTCAGCTTCCACGAGGGTCCGGTGTTCGCCCATGTGGTGGTCGCGGACGAGGTGAACCGGGCGTCCCCGAAGACGCAGGCGGCGCTGCTGGAAGTGATGGAGGAGGGCCGGGTCACCGTCGACGCGGTGAGCCATCGAGTGCCCCGGCCGTTCTTCGTCGTCGCCACCCAGAACCCGGTCGACATGGACGGCACGTACCCGCTGCCGGAGGCGCAGCTCGACCGGTTCCTCATGCGGGTGCGGGTCGGCTACCCCGACCGCGACGCCGAGCTCGCGATCCTGCGCGACCGCCGGTCCGGGCTGCGGATCGAGGACCTCCAACCGGTCCTCACCACCGACGACATCCTCGCCCTGGTCTCGATGGCGGCGCAGGTACACGTCGAGGACAACGTCGGCGGCTACGTCGTCGACCTGGTGACGGCCACCCGGTCGCTGCCCGGCCTGCGGCTGGGGGCCAGCCCACGGGGCAGCATCGCGCTGCTGCGGGCGGCGCAGGTGCAGGCCGCCGCGGCCGGCCGAGCGTTCGTGATCCCCGAGGACGTGCAGCGACTCGCGGCCCCCGTCCTCGCCCACCGGCTGCTGGTCACCCCGGACGCCGAGCTGCGGGGCTACACCGGCGAGCAGGCGGTCGCCGAGGCCCTGGCCGCCGTGCCCGTGCCCCGGACGCTCGCCGGAGTCTGACCCGGCATGGCCGCGGCAGCGGAGACGCGCCGGGGATCACAACCCGCCGCCGCCCCGAGCTGGCTGCGCCGCGTGCGCGGGACGGTCACGCCGGCCGGCTTCGGTGTTCTCGCCGGCGTCGTCGTCACGGGTACGGCCGCCGGGGTGCTGCGATTCCCGGAGTTGGCGGTGCTCTCCGCCGGCGGCGCGGTGGCGCTGCTGTGCGCCGCCGCGCTTGTCGCGCGCCAGCCCCGGCTCACCGTGGAGATCGAGGTGACGCCGGCGCGGGTCGGGCGCGGCGAACCGGCGATCGCCAGCGTCACGGTTCACAACATCGGCTCCCGGACGGTGACCGGCCCGGTGCGGCTGCGACTGCCGTACCGCACGGGCCCCGGGCCGGCGGCACAGCCCGCGGGCGGGGCCGGTGACGCCGACACCCGGATACCGGACGCCGCCGAGGCCGAGGTCCGGTCGCTGCCGCCCGGGGCGCATCGCATGATCGCCATCCCGCTGCCGACCGCGCGCCGTGGGGTGCTCCGCGTCGGGCCGGCGGAGCTTGTCAGCAGCGACCCCTTCGGGCTGTTCGCCCGATCGCAGCAGCGGGGCCGGCCGGCGGCCATGCACGTGTACCCGGTGGCCCAGCCGCTGGCGCCGCTGCCGTCCACCCGCGCCGGCCGTCCCGACGGCCTGCCCGTCGACAGTGTGACCCAGGGCGGGGTGACCTTCCACCGGCTGCGGGAGTACGTGCCCGGCGACGACCTACGCCATGTCCACTGGCGGTCCAGCGCCCGCACCGGCACGCTGCTGGTCAGGCAGTACGTCGACCCCTCGGAGCCGGCGACGACGGTACTGCTCGACACCCGGCGCCAGGCGTACCCGCCGGGTGAGCCGGGTGTCGCCGCGTTCGACGCCGCGGTGGACGCCGCCGCGTCCGTCCTGCTGGCGTCCGCGCGGCTGCGGTTCCCGGTGCGGCTGTGCACCACCGCCGGCGTGCGGCTCACCTTCAACGGCGGCCGGGCGGACGAGACCGCGGCCCTGGACGCGCTGGCCGGGGTGGAGCTGGTCGACCCGGGCCCACCCGGTCCGGATTCCGGCGACGGCCCATCGGCCGAACAGACGCTCACGGCCTCGGTCCGCGGCTCCTCCCGGCGCGCCATCGGCACGCTGGCCCTGGTCAGCGGTACGCAGGACGCCGCCGCGACGGTCAGCGCCGCGGCGGTCGCGGCCGGGTTCGAGCGGGTGATCGTGGTCCGGGTCGGTGAGACCGGCAGCATGTCCTCGCTCGGCGGCGGACGGCTACGGGTGCTGGACGTCCGCGATGCCGCCGGCCTCGCGGTGCTCTGGCCGGCCCCGGCGGGGAGCGGCCGGTCCTCGATGGGCAGCCGCCGGTGACCGTGCGCCTGGCCAGCCTGGGTGCCGTCGCCTGCCTCGCGGGGCTGGCCGGCGCCGCCTTCCACCGCGGGTTCGGCCTGGGTGCCGTCCTCGGCCCGGTCGTCGCGGCCGCGGTCATCCCGGTGCTGCTGGCAGCGTTGCCGGCCACTCTGCTCGCCCGCGGCGGCCGCCGGCCCCCGCCGCTGCCGGTGTCAGTCCTGAGTTCGGTCGTGCTGTGGCTGGCCGTCGTCGCCGTGACGCTGTTCCGCGACGGTTCACCGCACGCCCGCGGTGTGCTCCCGGCGATCGCCGACGGCCTGGTCAACGGGGGCACCCGGCTGCTCGACACGACCCTGCCCGCATCGAAATCCCCTGACCTGCTGGTCGTCCCGCAGGCCCTGACGTGGCTGGCCGCTCTCGCCGGCGCCGAACTGGTGCTCAGAACCCGGTCGGTGCTGGCACCGGCGGTACCGGCGCTGGTCGCCTTCGGCATCGCCGTCACGGTGACGGTGTCCGGCCCGGGCTCCAACCTCGGCATCGCCGGCGGCCTGGTCGTCGTCACCGGAGCGCTGGCCCTGTGCCGGCGGGCCGAACCGCGGGCACCGTGGGGCCACGACCCTGGCCGTCGCACCTGGCCCGGGTGGGCCGGGCGCGTGGACGCGCGCCGTTCGGCGCTGGGCCTGGCGCTGGTCGCGGCGACCGCCGCCGTGGCGCTCACGGCCGGTCCGGCGCTGCTCGCCCCGAGCGCTGGACCGTACGACCTGCGCGCGCACCGCAGCGTCCCGTCGCACCCGCAGTCGACGGTGAGCCCGCTGGACTTCGTCTCCGCCTGGCTGCACTCACCGGGCGACGTGCTGTTCACCGCCGCCCCGCCCCTCTCCCGCAACATCCGCCTGGCCGTACTCGACCGGTTCGACGGGCAGCAGTGGACCCCGTCGGCGCGGTACACACCCGCCGGTGGTCGGGTACCACCAGCGCCGGACACCCCACCGGGGGCGGACCGGATCCACCAGGACATCATCATCGGCACCCTGCCGGGCATCTTCCTGCCGCACGTCGACCGGCCGGTCACCCTCACCGGCGCCGGCCTCGCCGTCGACACCGCCGACGGCAGCCTGATCTCGAGCCGGCCGTTGGCCCCCGGGCGCGCCTACAGCGTGACGTCCGCCGTGCCCCGCGACCTGAGCCCGGAACAGCTCGCGGCGCTGCGGATCGCGAGCGGCACCTCGTCGGACACGACCCGGGCCCTCCCGCCGGAGCTGCCGGCGCCGATCGCCGCAGCGGCACGGGAGGCCGGGGCGGACGGGGGCACCCCGTTCCAACGGGCCTACCGGCTGGAACAGTACCTGCGCACCCGGTTCACCTATGATCAGGACGCCCCGTCCGGCCACACCTACGGTCACCTCGCCTACTTCCTCGACCGCAGCCACACCGGCACGTCGGAGCAGTTCGCCACGGCGTTCGCCGTCCTCGCCCGGGTCCTGGGCCTACCCAGCCGGGTGGTGGTCGGTTTCCACCCCGCCCGCCAGCCCACATCCGACGCGGCCCCGGCCGAGACAGGCCGAACCGGGACTGTTCGGGCCGGGACTGTTCGGGCCGGGACTGTTCGGGCCGGGGATGTTCGGGCCGGGGATGTTCGGGCCGGGGATGTGCTGGTGTGGCCGGAGATCGACTTCGCCGGGGTCGGCTGGGTGCCGTTCTATCCGACGCCGGAGGCGACGGGCCAGCACGGCGGGTCGGTCGCCACCGCGGCCCAGGGGGAACCGACCGGGCGGGCCCAGAAGGTCACCGAGGCCGCCGCCGTGCCGCCGCAGTCCGTGGTGGAGGCCGCGCCGGCCGGTTCGCCGCGGTCGTCCTCGACCCCGGTCGGCGTCCTGGCCGGGCTGGCCGCGGCCGGCGCGGTGATGGCCGTCGGCGTGGCCTACCTCGTCCTCGCGATGTCCGCCCCGGCCCACCGTCGGCGACGGCGACGCACCGCGGGCGGTGACCGGGAACGGGTCGTCGGCGCCTGGCTGGACACACTCGAGTCGCTGGACCGGGCCGGTGCGCCAGTGCGGCCCTCAGC
Organism: Frankia gtarii; assembly: GCF_025403375.1. Lineage (GTDB taxonomy): Bacteria > Actinomycetota > Actinomycetes > Frankiales > Frankiaceae > Frankia > Frankia gtarii. The sequence continues at coordinate 7,104 of NZ_JAMPTM010000204.1, read as the reverse complement.
GACCCCGACTGCCGTCGTCGAACACGGATCGGCCCTGGTCGGACCGGGCGGACGGGCGCCGCTAGCCGATCTTGCCCGCCTGGCCACCATGGCTTTGCACGGGCCGAACATCCCCGGCGCGCCGAGCGCCGTGAGTGGACGGGAGGCCGAGACGGCCTGGCAGCACAACGCGACGATGCGCGCCGAACTGCGCCGCGTCACCCCGCGCCGCCGCCGGGCCCGCCGGCACCTCGCGCCCGCCGCGGTGTTCGGCTCGCCTCGCCGGATCGAGCCCCGGTGAGCGAACACGAGGGGCCGATCATCGACGGCTACCGCTCACTACGGCCGATCGCGCAGGGCGGCTTCAGCATCGTTTATACCGCCTACCAGGACAAGCTGGACCGCACCGTCGCCGTGAAGGTCATCAATGCGGACCTGCTCGACGCCGCGGCGGCCCGCCGCTTCGCCCGGGAATGCCGGGCAACCGGGCGCCTCACCGGTCACCCGAACATCATCACGGTGTTCGAGGTGGGCTCCGCCCGCGATCGCCGCCCGTTCATCGCGATGCAGTATCTTCCGGCCGGCTCCATGTCCGACCGGCTGCGGCGGGAGGGCCCGCTCGGGGTGGCGGAAACCCTGCGCGTCGCGGCGCAGATCGCCGATGCCCTGCACGCCGCGCACAGCCTCCAGATCCTGCACCGGGATGTGAAGCCGGGCAACATCATGCTGTCCGATCGCGGTGACCCGGTGCTCAGCGACTTCGGCATCGCCACCCTGGGGCTCGGCACCGAACGGTCGGGCACCGACGGCGCCTTCACCGTGGCCTTCACCGCGCCGGAGGTCCTGCAGGGCTCCCGCGCCACCGTCGCCTCCGACCTGTACGGCCTGGGCGCGACGATCCACATGCTGCTGGCCGGGACCCCACCGTTCGGCTGGCTACCCGGCGACTCCACCCCGGTGATGATCCTGCGCATCCTCCACGAGGAGATCCGCCCCCTGCACCGGGCCGACGTCCCGGACGAGGTGGAACGGGCGCTGCACACACTGATGTCGCGGGATCCGTCCCGCCGGCCGGGCAGCGCCGCGGAGGCGGCAGCCGAGCTGCGCCGACTGAACGCACTGCTGGGCCTCACCGTCCGCCAGGCGCCACCCAGACCCCTCGGCGAGCCGGCCCCGCCGCCGGCGTCGACCGGTATCAGGCCCGGTTCCGCGGGTCGCGATGGCGTGGGAGCCGCGTACGCCGATGCCACGCCCCCGTCACCGGACGATGCACCCGCGGCCGTCCTGCCCGGACACGCCCCTTCACCCGTTGATCGAGCGGTCCCGGCCGCGCCGGCGACTGGCACGACAGCACCGGCGGCTGGCAGCCCAGCGGGTCCAGTCCGATCGCCACCCGCCCCGCCGCGACCGACCGCCGCCGCCGCCGCCGGGAGGCTCAAGGATCTGCTTGCGACCGACCACCGGCCGGCCCAGCCGAAGCCCGCAGAACCAGGGATCGCAGCGCAAGGAACCACAAATCCCAGAATCCCAGAGCCGGGAGCTGCGGAGCCGGGGGCTGCGGAGCCGGGGATCAGCCGGCCGATCCGGCGTGTGCCTCTCCTGCTTCTCGTGCCCGCCGTCGTGTTTGGCGTGCTCCTCGTCATCCTGGTGGCAGCCATCATCGCCAGTCGGAATGACCAGCCGGGCGCGGACGTCGCAACGACAGCCACCTCGACGGTCCCGCCAAACACGGTCGCGGCGGCACTGCCGCACCGGCTGCAGGTCGCCGACCACGGCGCGGTCGCCATCCTGACCTGGCAGAACGGCTCGCCGTCCAACAGCCTGGTGCTGCAACGTCGAAGCTCCGGCGAAGACGGCAGGCTGACGCCCTTGAGCGACGGCCAGACGGTGTACTCCGACGAGATAGACCCCACCCGGCCCTACTGCTACCGGATCGGCCAGGTCCTCGGCGTCTATCGAGTCGAGGGCGCACCACCGAAAACGACCATCGCCTGGTCCGGATACACCTGCATCCGCAACGCGACGCCGCCCGTATCCTGACTTTTGCCTTCTGGCGGTGCGTCGCTTGCTGCTGTGGACGAACGGCATGGCGACTGGCCGGCGAAGTACGGTTCGGGGGCGGTTTGGACAGGCGCGACTACTTCGTCTCGTACTGCGAGGCTGACCTTCCATGGGCGGAATGGATCTCCTGGATAGCGGACGCGGACGCGGCAAAGAATGCGCTGCTGGGCAGGATTCGGGCGGCTGAAGTCGGGCGCGCCAAGCCTTCGGCCGTGAACCGGGGCTCGCAACCGGCGTCCTCGCCGCGAACGACCAGGTGAGTGGATATCTGACAATTGACGCACCGGCGACGGGGACTCTGCTGTACGCGCCGGACCCGGGCCAGCCCGCCGCCGGGTGGAGCTACCCGGGTTCGTCCTGACCGGCCGCTGCCAGGCGCTGCGCACCGCGATCGGCAGACTCCCGTCCGGCTGCCGTGTCGATTCGCGGCTGTCCCGTTCGACCTGGGGGTGAGAGGGTCGGAAGGCGACCCGTGATCAAGGAGATCAACGATGGCGAAGTACATGCTGATCATGCGAGCCACGGACGAGTCCCTCGCGAAGTTGATGGATACGCCCTTCGAGGAGATGCTCGAGACGGTGGGTCGTTTCAACGAGGAGCTGATCCGGGCCGGCGTGCTCGTCGCCGCCGAGGGCTTGGACGACCCGGCCCAGGGCGTGGTGGTCGACTTCAGCGGCGAGACTCCGGTGGTCACCGACGGCCCGTATGGCGAGACGAAGGAGCTGTTCGGCGGCTTCTACGTGATCGACGTCGCTTCGAAGGAAGAGGCGGTGCAGTGGGCCCGGCGCCTGCCGGCGAGTGCCGGCGCGAAATGCGAGATCCGCCGCGTGCCGACCATCGACGAGTTCCCGCAGGACAACGAGTGGATCATCAAGGAGCGGACGTGGCGCGAGCGGACCGGCCAGCTCTGATGCCCGCGGCCGTCGGCGGCCCGGCGAGCACCGAATCGGCGCGGCGGGCCGTCGAGGCCGTCTGGCGGATCTCCTCTGCCCGGATCGTCGGTGCGCTGGCCCGCTACACCGGGAACGTCGAACTCGCCGAGGACGTCGCGCAGGAAGCGGTGGCGCAGGCGCTGGTCACCTGGTCGCGCGACGGCGTGCCGGCGAACCCGGTGGGCTGGCTGCTCACGACCGCACGGCGGCGCGCCATCGACAGTTTCCGCCGCCGGTCGGCGCTCGACGAGCGGTACGCCCTGCTCGCCGGTCAGCTCGCCGAGGGCGAGACGAGCTCGGGCTCGGTGACTCCGGGGGGCCGGCCGGACGACCTGCCGTGGGATCCCGATCGAGTCGGCGACGACGTCCTCGCGCTGATGTTCATAGCCTGTCACCCGGTGCTCTCGCCCGAGGCCCGGGCGGCTCTGACGCTGCGCGCGGTCGGCGGTCTGACCAGCGAGGAGATCGCCCGGGCATTTCTGGTACCCGTGGCGACGGTCCAGGCGCGGATCACCCGGGCGAAGAAGACCCTCGGCGCGGCCAGGGTGCCGTTCGCGCTGCCGCCGGCCGAGGAACGACGCGGGCGGCTCGGCGGTGTCCTGAGCGTGCTCTACGTGATCTTCACGGAGGGCTCGACGGCGACGACTGGTGACAGCCTGCTACGCCCCGATCTCGCCTACGAGGCGATCCGGCTGGCCCGGATGCTGGTCGCCCTAGTGCCCGCCGAGCCGGAGGTGCACGGGCTGCTCGCCCTGTTCGAGCTCACCGCCGCGCGATTTCCCGCCCGCACCGGGCCCGACGGCGAGGCCGTGCTCCTGGCGGATCAGGACCGGCGCCGCTGGGACCGTTCGGCGATCCGCCGCGGCCTGGCCGCCCTCGACCGGGCCGCGGCGCTCGGGGCCGCCGGCCTCGGACCGTACGGGCTGCAGGCGGCGATCGCCGGCTGCCACGCCTCGGCGCCGTCGGTCCCGGAGACCGACTGGGAGCGGGTCGTGCTCCTCTACGAGGCGCTCGGCCGGGTGGCCCCCTCCCCCGTCGTCGAGCTCAACCGGGCCGTCGCCGTCGCAATGGCGCAGGGACCGCAGCAGGCGCTGGCCATCGTCGACGACCTCGTCGCCACCGACCGCCTGGCGGGGTCGTACCTGCTCCCGAGCGTGCGCGGCGAGCTGCTCGGCCAGCTCGGCCGGACGACGCAGGCGCGATCCGAGCTGGAACTCGCCGCCCGGCTGTGCGGCAATGCGCGCGAGCGGGCGGTCCTGCTGCGCAAGGTGGCCGCGCTCGCGTGACCGTCCGTCCGCCTCCCGCGGCCGGTGCCTTCGCAGCTGGTCAGTGCCGCGCCCACAGCAGCACCTTCTGGTCCCAGCCTGCGCTGGCCAGGGTTTTGCCGTTCGGAGAAAACGCCACCGACAACACCAGATCCGCGTGGCCGGTGAGAGATTGCTCCGGAAGGTGGGGAGCTTCCGGATCAGTCACGTCCCAGAACCGCACCGTCCCGTCCTTGCTGCCGCTGGCCAGGATCTTGCCGTTCGGGGAGAACGCCACCGACGGGAGTGTCCGACTACCGGTGTATCGGTCGTGGCGGTTGGTGATGGATCAGTTGGTGGTGGTCGGGGTCAGGCGGCCTTCGAAGGTGATCGCCAGGGCGTTCAGGGCAGGCTTCCATCTGATGATCCAGCGGGCCCTACCCCGGCCGGTGGGGTCCAGCGAGCGGGTGACGAGGTAGAGGCACGTGAGCGCGGCCTCGTCGCTGGGGAAATGCCCACGGGCCCGGACAGCACGCCGGTAGCGGGCGTTCAGCGACTCGATCGCGTTGGTCGTGCAGATCACCTTCCGTATCTCCACGTCATAGTCGAGGAACGGGATGAATTCCTCCCAGGCGTTGCGCCATAGCCGGATGATGGCCGGGTAGCGGTCGCCCCAGGTTTCGGTGAACTCAGCGAAACACGCAGCAGCCGAGGCTACTGTCGGCGCGGTGTATATCGGCTTGAGGTCCTTGGAGATCTTCTCCCAGTCCTGTCGGCCGGCGTAGCGGAACGTGTTCCTCAGCAGGTGAATGACACATGCCTGCACGGTCACCAGTGGCCAGACGGCGGTGATGGAGTCCGGGAGGCCTGTCAGTCCGTCGCAGACGGCGATACAGACGTCCTCAACACCCCGGTTCTTGATCTCGGTGAGGATCTGCAACCAGAACTTCGTGCCCTCGTGGCCGTCGCCGGCCCAGAGACCCAGGATGTCCCGCTCGCCGTGCACGGTCACGCCCACGGCCGCGTAGAAGGGCCGGTTGGCGACCTGCCCGTCGCGGACCTTGACCACCACCGCGTCCACGAAGATCACGGGGTAGACGCGGTCGAGGGGCCGATTCCGCCACTCGGTCATCTCGGCCACAACCTTGTCGGTGATCCGGGAGATCGTGTCCTTCGAGACCGTCGCGCCGTAGACCTCACCGACATGCGCGGCGATCTCCCCCGTGGTCAGCCCGCGGGCGGCCAGTGACAGCACGATCTGGTCGATGCCGTTCAACCTGCACTGCCGCTTCCGTACCATCACCGGTTCGAAACTGGCATCGCGGTCCCGGGACACTTCAATGCCCACCGGGCCGATCTCGGTCAGCACTGTCTTCGTCCGCGTTCCGTTCCGCGCATTCCCGCCGTCACGGCCAACCGAGTCGTGCTTGTCGTAGCCGAGATGCTGGCTCATTTCCGCTTCCAACGCTGTCTCGAGCACGGACTTCGTCAGCCCGGCCAACAGGCCACCGGGCCCGACAAGGTCCACGCCCTCGGCGCGGGCCTTCGCGACAAGTTCCGCGGCCAGCTGCTGATGATCGATCCGAGTCGGCATGGGATCAAGCGTCTCGCTCATGATCGTCCCTTCGCGCCGAGTCACGCTCGGCGGCACGGGCCAGACCACATCCACCGTTGATCGGACACCCCCCAACAGGGATGGATCATGGCGGGCACGGTGGCGCTATGTGCCTGGCGTTTCTCCGCTTGACGATCCTGCTGGTCATCGCGTTGCTGCTCACCCGGCTGCTCTCCTCGACGTCGATGAGACGTGCAGCCCTGCGCGCGGCGTCCCCCCACCGCGGGCAGGGCACCCCCCGGTCGATCCTTGCTCCACCCACCCTCACTCGCCTCGCTCTGCGTGCTCCGTCTGTAGACCGACACGTCCTGCCCGGACCTCACGGGCTCCTACGACGTGCGCCGAACTCCTTCGGACTACAAGACCTCCAGCAGACGAGGAACCAGCATGAGACGACTGACACTGCTCATCGCGGCGGCCCTGGCCGCGATCGTTCTCACCGCATGCGGCAGCGACGGAAGCAACGGCAGCATGAACACCGGTGCCGCCGATCACAACGCCGCCGACGTCACCTTCACCCAGAACATGATCCCTCACCACCGGCAGGCCATCGACATGGCCGATCTGGCCGAAACCCGGGCCCGTCACCCGGAGGTGAAGACCCTCGCCCGCCAGATCCGCGCGGCGCAGGCCCCGGAGATCGCCACCATGGTCGGGTGGCTCAACACCTGGAAGCAGCCCACAGCGCCCCCCGCCGACGACAGCGGTTCCGGACACGGTATGGGTGACCACAGCTCGACCACCATGACCGGGATGATGCCGGGCGAGACCATGGCCGGCATGATGAGCGACGATGACATGGCGAGATTGAAGATGGCGACCGGACCCGCCTTCGACAAAATGTTCCTCACCATGATGATCGCGCATCATCGAGGTGCCATCACCATGGCGAGGACGGAAACCCGCGACGGACTCTACACACCGGCGAAACGACTCGCCGAGAATATTCAGAACACCCAGAACACCCAGATCACCACCATGCAGACCCTGCTCACCAAGGTCTGACGCCCACGGAGGTGGTGGCGCGCACCATGAATCCGCGCCACCACCCCATTTCCGTAGACCCCACTCGCGGGGGTTACTCGGCAAGGTGCTACCGGTAGCCAGGTGCGACACGGTGGCAACTGCCATCACACCGCATTGATCGTTTCCGGCCAAGGATGATCGTGATCGCTTCAGTTTGCGTTTCTGATCATCACATCGCCAGCAAACCGGCCGCCGTACACTCGGATTTCGATATCGGTTCATCACTGCCGGGTAGGCGGCGTGGGGG
>NZ_JAMPTM010000203.1 GCF_025403375.1 Frankia gtarii | reverse complement strand
GGCCATGGCGCTCGGCGTGGCGGGGGCCGGTGCCACGGTCGTCGCGGTGGCCCGCACGCCGGACGAGCTCGCCGAGACGGCGGCGCTGGCGCAGCCGGGCCGCGTCCACGTGCTGCCCTGGGACCTCGCGACACCCGACACCGCCGACGACCTCGTCGCCGGCGCGCAACGACTGGCCGGGCCGCTGCACGGCGTCGTGCACGCCGCCGGGATCCAGCACCGGGCGCCGGCCGTGAACTTCCCCGCCGATGCCTGGCAGCGCATCCTGACGGTCAACCTGAGCGCGCCGTTCTTCCTGAGCACCGCGGTGCACCGGGCGCAGGCGGCCCGCGGCGAGTCCGGCAGCCACGTGTTCATCGGGTCGTTGGCGAGCTCGATCGGGCTGCGCGACGTCGCCGCCTACGCCGCCAGCAAGGCCGGCCTGCTCGGCGTCGTGCGCGCCCTCGCGGTGGAGTGGGCGGCGAGCGGCGCCCGGGTCAACTGCGTCGCCCCCGGCTACATCCGCACGGCGCTGACCGAGGACCTGTTCGCCGACGCCGAGCGCGCCGCCTGGGTCGCCGGGCGCATCCCCATGGGCCGTCTCGGCGAACCCGCGGACCTCGCCGGCGCCGTCGTCTTCCTGCTCGCCGAGGCGTCGGCGTACATCACCGGACAACTGATCAACGTCGACGGAGGGTGGCTCGCCGGATGAGCGTGTCGGAGGATCACGGCGCCACGGCGTCGAGCACAACCGGAAACGTCACAGCCACGAACGTCACAGCCGCGAACGGGTCGGGGGCGGTCGGGCGCGCGACGTACGGGGTCGTGGGCGGCGGCATCATCGGGCTGGCCGTGGCCCGTGAGCTCGCGCTGCGCCATCCCGGCGCCGAGGTCGTCGTCGTCGAGAAGGAGCCACGGCTCGCGGCCCACCAGACCGGGCACAACAGCGGCGTCATCCACGCCGGGCTGTACTACCAGCCCGGCTCCCTCAAGGCGACGCTGTGCATCCGCGGCGGCGCGCTGCTGCGGAAGTTCAGCCAGCAGCACGGCATCGACTTCCAGGAGCTCGGCAAGCTCGTCGTCGCGACGAACGACGCCGAACTCGAACAGCTCGCGGTCATCGAGGACCGCGCCCGGCGCAACCAGGTACCCGACCTGGTGCGGCTCGATCGCGCCGGGATGACCGAGATCGAGCCGCACATCACCGGGATCGCCGCGCTGCACTCGCCGCACACGGCGGTCATCGACTACCGGGCGGTGTGCGAGGCGCTGGCGGCCGACCTCGCCGCGCGGGGCGGGCGGGTGCTGCTGTCCAGCCCCGTCACCGCCATCCGGGACGAGGGCGACCGGGTCGCCGTCACCGCCGGCGGGCAGACCCTGCGCGTCGACCGGCTCGTCGCCTGCGGCGGGCTGTCCAGCGACGCGCTGGCGGCCATGGTCGACGACCCGGGCGACGTGCGGATCATCCCGTTCCGCGGCGAGTATTACCACCTGCGCGAGGGCCTGCGCGACCGGGTGCGCGGCCTGGTCTACCCGGTGCCGGACCCGCGGTACCCGTTCCTCGGCGTGCACCTGACCCGCGACCTGACCGGCGGCGTCCACGTCGGCCCGAACGCCGTGCTCGCCCTCGCCCTGGAGGGCTACCGCTGGCGCGATGTCAACCCGCGCGACCTCGCCCGGGTGCTGACCTGGCCGGGGATGGCCCGGCTGGCCCGGGAGCACTGGCGCAACGGCCTGGCGGAGATGGCCGGCTCGCTGTCCCGGCGCCGCTTCGCCACCGCGGTGCGCCGCTACCTGCCGCAGGTGCAGGCCGGTGACCTCACCCGGGCGCCGGCCGGGGTACGGGCCCAGGCCGTGCGCCGCTCGGGCGAACTCGTCGACGACTTCGTGATCCGCACCAGCGGGCGGGTCACGGTGGTCCGCAACGCCCCGTCCCCGGCCGCCACGTCGTCGCTGGCGATCGCCGAGCACATCGTCGGTCAGCTCGTCGGCACCGCGGGCAGGCCCTGAGCGGTCGGTGACGATCCGCTGTCGTCCGGACGCGCGCCCCGCCCCGGTGCTTGGCAGGATGTCACCATGACCGGACACACCGCGGCACCGAACGCCCCCTCCGACGCGGCGGGCAGCACCGCGCACGTCCGGGGCGCCGCGCTCGCCTACACCGACGCCGGCGCGGGTCCCCTCGCCGTCTACGCCCACGGCGTCACCCAGAGCCGGGCGTCGGAGGCGGCGTCGGGCCTGTTCGGCTGGGCGCCCGTCGTCGCCGCGGGCCGGCGCCTGGTGGCCTACGACGCCCGGGGCCACGGGCAGTCCACCGGCGACCCGGTCCCGGCGCAGTACACCTGGCCGCAGCTCGCCGAGGACCTGCTCGCGCTGCTCGACCAGCTCGCCGGGGCTTCGCCGGTGGCCGGGATCGGTTCGTCGATGGGCACCGGCACGCTGCTGCACGCCGCCGTGGCCGCGCCGGGCCGCTTCGACCGGCTCGTGCTGACCGCTCCCCCGACCGCGTGGGCGTCGCGCCCGGCCCAGGCTGACCTCTACCGGCGGGGCGCCGACCTCGTGGAGACCCGCGGCCCGGGGCTGTTCGCCGAGCTCGCCGCCGCCGCGCCCGTGCCCCCGGTCTTCGCCGACCTACCCGGCTTCCCGCCGGCCCCCGACGTCACCGAGGAGCTCTTCCCGTCGGTCCTGCGCGGTGCCGCCGACTCCGATCTCCCCCCTGAGCGGGCGCTGGCCACCATCGACGTCCCGGTCCTGATCCTGGCCTGGGCCGGCGACCCGGGCCATCCGGTCGCCACCGCCGAACGGCTCGCCGCCCTCATCGACGGCGCCCAGCTCCAGGTCGCCGAGACCGGCGCGCAACTCGCCCGCTGGGGCACGCTCGCCGCGGACTTCCTCGCCCCGGGCCAGGCCGGCGGGGGCCGCGTCTGATCAGGCCCGGATCCCGCCGGCAGCCGGCGACGGCAGGCGGACCTGCCCGGCTACCGTGCCGCGGAGGGGACGCTCGCCGCGGCACGCAGCAGGTGCTCGGCATGGCGCAGGACCGGCGCGTCGACCATCCGCCCCTCGAAGGCGAACACGCCCACGCCCGCCTCGCCTGCCGCCGCCAGCACCCGGTGCGCCCAGGCCACCTCGTCCGCCGACGGCGCGAAGGCCGCCCGCACGACCGGGACCTGGGTGGGGTGGATGCAGGCCTTCAGGCCGAAGCCGCTGGCCGCGGCGTCGCGCGCCTCGATGGCCAGCCCATCGGAGTCCGCGATGTCCAGGTAGACGGCGTCGATCGCCTGGCGCCCGTGCGCACCGGCGGCGAGCAGGACGGCCGCGCGGGCGTATCGGGCGACGTCGCGGTAGCGTCCGTCGTCGAAGCGGCTCGACCGGCCGCCCAGCCCGGCGACGAGGTCCTCCGCGCCCCACATCAGGCCGACGACGTTCGCCGCCGCGGCCAGCTCCGGCGCCGCGAGCACTCCGCGGGCCGTCTCGCACAGCGCGATGACCGCGAAGCCGGCGAGCTGGGCGACCTGCGCCGCCGACTCCGCCTTCGCCAGCATGACCAGGCGCACGCCCGTCCCCGCCAGCGCCGCGAGGTCCGCGGCGAAGTCCGGGGTGCCGGCCGGGCTGACCCGCACGACGGTGCGGGCCGGGTCGAGGCCGGGCAGGGCCGCCACCAGCGCCTTCCGGGCCGCGGGCCGCGCCGGGGGCGCCACGCCGTCCTCCAGGTCGAGGATGACGAGGTCCGCGGCTGCCGCCGCCCGGGCGAAGCGGTCCGGCCGGTCCGCGGGGCAGAACAGCAGCGTCGTGCCCCCGAGCTCAGCCGACATCAGAACGCACCCCGTCCCGCTCAGCCGAGGCCGAACCTGGCGTTCCCGTGGGCCGCAGGAGCATCAGCGCCGAGCGGGTCGCGATGGCCACCACCACGCCGTCCTGGTTTCGTGCCGTGTGCTCGAACTCGACGACGCCCGTGTCCGGCCGGCTGCTCGACAGCCGCCGGCTGCGCACGACCGTCTCCGCGTAGAGGGTGTCGCCGACGAACACCGGCGCGGGGAAGCGCACCGCGCCGAAGCCGAGGTTCGCCACCGTCGTGCCCTGGGTCAGTTGCGCCACCGACAGGCCCACCAGCGTCGACAGCGTGAACAGGCTGTTGACCAGCCGCTGCCCGAACGGCTGCGTCGCGCTCCAGGCCTCGTCGAGGTGCAGAGCCTGCATGTTCATCGTCAGCGTCGTGAACAGGGTGTTGTCCGCCTCCCCCACCGTGCGGCCCGGCCGGTGCCGGTACACGACCCCCTCGGCCAGCTCGTCGTAGTAGAGCCCGCGCTGCTCGACGACGGGCCGGCCGTCCACCGTGGCCGCCATCAGCGGGCAACCGGCGTGACGGGCGGCCGACCGACGTGCGCCGTGCCGGCACGGGAAACCGAAGCGCGCATGACCACTCTCCTCTGGTCCAGGGCGAGCGCACGCGGCTTCACCTCGTCGACGACGATGCCCCGGCGCCCTGCCCACCGACCGGACCGCCGCGCCATCCCGGCCGGCGTCCGTATCCCCCAACGAAGACGGACCAGGGCAAGCTGAACGAACGCCCGCTCATCTGCCCGTCATGGGGAAGCCTAGCCGCAGGCGGGGCCAGACGACGCCGTGCGCGCGGCGGGCGTCGAGAAGGTGTCCAGGCCGATATCGGAGCCGGCGGTGAGGCGGCCGGCCGGACCCGCGGGCGCGGCGGTGAGGCGGCCGGCCGGACCGGCGGGCGCGCTGGCGCAGGGTCAGCGGGGGGCCAGGCGGATGGCGCCGTCGAGGCGGATCACCTCGCCGTTGAGCATCGGGTTGGCCACGATGTGCTCGACCAGGGCCGCGTACTCGTCCGGGTTGCCCAGCCGGCTCGGATGCGGGATCTGCCGGCCCAGCGACTCCCGGGCCTGCTCGGAGAGCCCGCCGAGCATCGGCGTCTGGAACAGGCCCGGCGCGATGGTGACCACCCGGATCGCCCGGTCGGCGAGGTCGCGGGCGATGGGCAGCGTCATGGCGGCGATGCCGCCCTTGGACGCCGAATAGGCGGCCTGCCCGATCTGCCCGTCGAAGGCTGCGACGGAGGCGGTGTTGACGATCACGCCGCGGTCGCCGTCGACCGGCTCGACCGTCGCGATCCGCTCGGCGGCGAGCCGGATGACGTTGAACGTTCCCACCAGGTTGACGTTGATCACCTTCGTGAAGGCCTCGAGCGGGAACACCCCGCCCCGCCCCAGGACCCGGATCGCGTTGCCGGTGCCGGCGCAGTTGACGACGACCCGCAGCGGGCCGAGGGCCTGGGCGGCGTCGAGGGCGGCGCCGACCTCGTCGGGCTGGGTGACGTCCGCCGCGACGAACCGGGCGTCGTCGCCGAGTTCCTTGGCCACGGCGTCCCCGGCCGAACTGGGCAGGTCGAGCAGCACGACTCGCGCCCCGGCCGCCAGCAGGCGCCGCGCCGTGGCGAGGCCGAGTCCGGACGCGCCGCCGGTCACCAGAGCAGTGCTGCCTGAGATGTCCATGCTTCGATCTCCTTCGCAGGTCGGAGTCAGTTCACGGGTCGGGGTCAGTTCACGAGCCGGGGTCAGAAGGCGGCGTAGCCGCCGTCGACCAGGATGCTGTCGCCGGTGTGGAAGGCCGACGCGGGCGAGGCGAGGTAGACGGCGATGCCGGCGAAGTCCTCGGGGCGGCCCCAGCGGCGCACGGGCATGCGCGGCAGCACCCGCTCGGTGAAGCGTTCGTCGTGCAGGCCCTGGTGGGTCATGGGCGAGTCCGTCCAGCCGGGCAGTATCGCGTTGGCCCGGATGTCGTGACGCGCCAGCTCCACCGCGGCCGCCCGGATCATCGCGGTCAGCCCGGCCTTGCTGGCGCCGTAGGAGTAGGCGCGGGCCTGCCCCTGCAGGACCGCGAGGCTGGCCGTGGCGATGAGGCTCCCCCCGTTGCCGAAGCGCACCATGGCGCGGGCCGCCTCGCGCAGGGTTACGAACGCCCCGTCGAGGTCGACTCGCGTCACCTCGCGGAACTCGGCGAGCGAGGTCTCCAGCAGCGGGTGGAAACGGGACGCGACGCCGGCGTTGACGAAGCAGGAGTCGAGCCGGCCGAGGGACGTGGCGACCTCGGCCATCGTGGCGACCACCTGGTCCTCGTCGCCGACGTCGCAGAGATGGCCGGTGGCCAGCCCGCCCGCCGCGGCGATGCGCGCGACGGCGGCAGCGTTCTTGGTCGGGTTGGTCCCCCAGACGCAGACGTGGGCGCCGGCGGCGGCCAGCCCGCCCGCGATGCCCAGCCCGATCCCGCCGTTGCCGCCGGTCACCACGCTGACGTGGCCGGTCAGGTCGAACGGACTGCGGGCCGCGGGCGCGTCTGCCGCCGCGGCACCGCCCGACGGCCGCCGACCCGACTCCCGCGCGATGCTCATCGCGGATCCGTCGCTCGCCGGTCTTGTGTTCGTCGCCGATCCGCCACTCGTCGCCGATCCCGCGCTCATCGCCGATCCCTCCTGTGCTGGAACCGCTTTCGGGCGCGGTGCCGACCCGACCGTAGGAGCACCACGGTATTTTAGTCAACCTTCGCGTCGGTCAAATAAACTCTTGACTGCGAGCCCCGCGATGGGGGACGGTCGGCTCAGTCCCGACGTGACCCGCGCCACGGCTCAACCCCCCGCGAACCGCCCGCCGGCGGGTGGTTCCCCCTGACCGCCGCGGCCTGCGGACCAGCCACGTACCCTCGCCGCGCCCACGGGCCGCGGACAGTTCCGACGGAGGTCGAGATGGACGAAAGCGCCAAGGGCAGAACCCTGGTGGAGGACGACCTCACGGTCTCCCCCGACGTACTGGCCGCGCTGGCCCGGGCCGTCGGCGGCCCCGCGGGGGCGGCGACGGCCACTCTCGTCCCCTACTTCGGCGCGTCGGTCGGCGGCGAGTCGACCGCGGTCGACGGCCTCGGCCTCGACCTGTCCCGCGCACTGCTCGCCGGCATCGACTACGACTGGCGCCGCCCCTTCGCCCCCGGCGAGCGGGTGCACGTGCGGGTCACCGTGGAGGACGTCTTCCGCAAGGGTGCCAACCAGTTCGGCCTGCTCGCCGCCGAGTTCACCGACGCCGCCGGCGACCTCGTGCAGCGCCAGACCGTCACCTTCATCGAGCGTGGGAGCAGCAAGTGACCCAGGACGACAGCGCGACCCCCGGCGGGAGTGCGACGCTCGGCGAGCGCACGCGCGGTCCCGTGACCCGCGTGCAGATCGCCCGCTACGCCGGCGCGGTGGGCGACTTCAACCCTGTCCACGTCGACGACGAGTTCGCCCGCGCCTCCGGCCTGCCCTCGGTGATCGCGCATGGCCCGCTCACCGTGACACTGGCGCTCGACGCCGTGGTCGAACAGCTCGGCCCCCAGGCCCTGCGCTCCGCCAAGGCCCGGCTGTCCGCGCCGGTCTTCCCCGGCGACGAGCTGACGGTGGTGCCCACCGCCGATGGCGTCGAGGTGCGCAAGGCCGACGGCACGGTGGCGGCGACGGTGCGCCTGGAGACGGTGCGCGTGGAGACGGGGACGCGCTGATGGGGCACGAGTACATCACCCTGGACGACGAGCCCCGCGGCGTGCGGGTGCTCACGTTGAACCGGCCGGACCGGATGAATTCCTGGAACGCGGCGATGCGCCAGGAGCTGCGCGACGCCGTCGAGGACACCGCGCTCGACCCGGGGGTGCGCGTCCTGATCATCACCGGCGCGGGGGGGCGGGCGTTCTCCGCCGGCGAGGACGTCAGCGGCATGGGCGACCTCACCGCGCTGGGCACCCGCGGGTTCCGCGCGCACGCCCGGCGCATCCACGACGTCTTCGACACGATCGAGGCGATGGAGATCCCGGTGATCGCCGCCGTCGACGGGGTGGCCGCGGGCGGCGGGTTCGAGCTCGCCCTGTCCTGCGACTTCCGGGTGGCCGGCGACAAGGCCCGGTTCGTCATGCCGGAGGCCAAGGTCGGCCTCATCCCCGGGTCGGGGGGCTGTTCGCGCCTCGTCACGTACGTAGGGCGGGGCCGGGCCAAGGAGCTGGTCATGCTCGGCGGCACGCTGCGTCCCGACGTCGCGTTGCAGATCGGCCTGGTCACCGAGGTCGTGCCGGCGGGGACGGCGCTCGACGCCGCCCGGGGGATGGCCGACCGGCTCGCCACGATGGCGCCGCTCGCCCTCGGGATGGCCAAGCTCGTGCTCAACACCTGCGGAGACGTCGACGGCGAGACCGGACGCCGGCTGGAACGCCTCGGCCAGAGTGTCCTCAAGACCACCGAGGACCACCGCGAGGGCGCCGCCGCGTTCATCGAGAAGCGGACCGCGCAATGGCAGGGGCGTTAGGCCAGGCCGTCGACCAGCGGTTCTGGAACCGGGCGACGCAGACCGCCGATCGGGAACGGCTCGACGCGCTGCACCTCGCCCGGATCCGCCACCTGGTCGGCTGGGCCTATGACAACTCCCCGCTGCACCGGCGAATCTACGACGCGGCGGGGGTGAAGCCCGCCGACATCCGGACCTGGGACGACTACCACCACCGGCTGCCGTTCACCGACAAGCCCGACTACGTCCGCGACCAGGAGAGCTCGGAGTCGGGGTTCGGCGGTCTGGCGCTCGGCCCGGAGCACTGGCAGCAGTACTTCCACACCACGGGCACCACGGGCCGGTTCCTGCACGAGGCGTTCAGCCAGTTCGAGATGCACAAGGCGGGCACCCAGCTCTGCTACGGCCTGTGGAGCCAGGGCGCCCGGCCGCGCGACTCGATCTACTTCTGCTTCGACTTCGGCATGTGGGTCGGGCTGTGGACCTACTACTGGGGGGCGCGCAACCTCGGCCTGACCATCGTCTCCGGCGGCGGTGCCACCGGGGAGCAGCGGGTCCGCCACATCCTCGAACGCCGCCCCGCCATCGTCTGCGCCACCCCCACCTACCTGCTGCACCTGGCCGAGATCGCCGAGCGCGAGGGCCTCGACCTGCGCCGCGCCGGGGTGCGGATCCTGGCCGGCGGCGGCGAGGCCGGGCTGTCGGTGCCACGTATCCGGGAGCGGCTCGCCGAGGCCTGGGGCGTCGAGCGCATCCACGATGCCTACGGCATCGGCGAGGCACTGTTCATCGGCCAGTCGTGCGACGTGTGGGCCGGCGGGGTGCACGCGATCGAGGATGTCTGCCATTCGTACTCGGCGGACCCCGACTCCGGCGAGCCGGTCACCGACACCGGCGGGGTCGGCGAGCACGTCATCACCAGCTACACCCACCTCGTGCAGCCGTTCATCAAGTACCGCACGCACGATCTCGTCCGCATCGACGACCGTCCCGACCACGGCTGCGGGTGGACGTGGAAGCACTTCCCGGGCGTCGTGCTCGGCCGCTCCGACTTCATGGTCACCATCCGCGGAGTCAACGTGTACCCGACCGCGGTGGAGAACCTGATCAGCGAGGTCCCGGGGCTGACGCACCACTACGAGCTGCACCTGTCCCGCCGCGACGGCATGGACCGGATGCTGGTCCGCGCCGAGGCCGCGGCGGGGGTCGGCGAGGCCGCCGACCTGGCCGCGCGGCTGTCCGCGCACCTGCGCGACCACCTCGGCGTGCGATTGGAGACCGAGATCGTCCACGCCGGGACGCTGCCGCGCTACGAGCTGAAGACCAGACGGATCTTCGACGCCCGCGAGCCGGGCGCACGAGCCGCCACCACCCGAGAAGGGCGCTGAACTATGGCCGGCGTGGCACAGGGCGGCGTGGCACAGGGAACACGGACCCGCCCGGATCTCGACCCACTCCCGTCCCCCGAGCCGGAGCTGGGTACCGGACCGGAGCCGGGAACGGGGGTTGGGTCGGGGCTGGGCGTCGACGTCGAGCGGCAGCGCGCCCGCCTGCTCGCGTTACACGCCCACCTAGCCCAGGAGCGGGAGGCAGCCCTGTCGCCGGCGATCGAGCGGGCGCTGGAGACGGCCCAGATGTACCTGTTCCTCGCGCTGGGTTACGTCGGCCACACCGACGAGCTGTTCCCCGACGAACTCCAGATCCCCGCCGAGATCCAGGCTGCTCCGGCCGCCTTCCCGTCGACCGATGCGACCGAAGCGACCGAAGCCGGGGGAATCCAGTCATGACAGCTGCGGACCACAGCGATCGCGTGCACGAGGACCTGAGCGTGCACGAGGACCTGAGCGTGTACGTGTTACCCGGGCGGGCGAGCGACCCCGCCCGCGCCCTGCGGGAGGCGCGCGACGCCGAGCGGGCCGGCTTCGGCGCGGTCTACGTCAGCGAGCGGCTCGACCTCAAGGAGGCCGGGGTCGTCTGCGGGGCACTCGCCGCGACGACCGAGCGGTGCCGCGTCGGGACCGCCGTGATCCATCAGGGCACCCGCCATCCCCTCACCATCGCCGCGCTGGCGGCGACCGCGCACACGTTGAGCGGCGGCCGGTTCGTCCTCGGGCTCGGCCGAGGGCTGGGGGCGCTGGCGCCCTCGCTCGGCGTTCCGCCGCCGACGCTGCGCGGCCTGGAGCACCTGGTCGGCGTGCTGCGGCGGCTGTGGACGGGCGAGGCGATCCGGGAGGAGGGGGCGGCGGGGTCGTTCCGCGGGATGCGCTTCTCCGACCTGCCCCCCGACGGCCCGCCGCCGGTCGTCCTCGGCACCATCGGCCCACGCGGGCTCGACCTCGCCGGGCGGGCGTTCGACGGGGTCATCCTGCACCCGTTCCTCACCGTCGACGCGGTGGCCGCGTCGGTGACGGCGGTACGCGGCGCCGCGGAGCGGGCCGGACGCGACCCCGCGTCGGTCCGGGTCATCACCACCCTCGTCGCCGCGCCCGACCTGTCCCCCGACCGGGCGGATCTCGCGGTGCGGGCACGGGCGGTCAGCTACTTCCAGGTCCGCGGCCTCGGGGAGCTGCTGGTCGAGCGCAACGGCTGGGACCCGGCGGTGCTCGACCGGCTGCGCGCCCATCCCACCCTGACCGGGCGCGGCATCGCGGACACCGCCGTCACCCGCGACCGGTTGGTGGACTCCGCCGAGCTGATCCCCGCGCAGTGGTTCGACACCGGCGCGGCGACCGGGTCGAGCGCCGCATGCGCGCAGCGGGCAATGGCCTACCGCGCGGCGGGCGCCGACGAGGTGCTGGTGCACGGCGCCTCCCCCGCAGAGGCCGCCGCCATGGCCGCCGCCTGGGGTGCCCTGCGCTCCCGTCCGGCCGCCGCACCCGCCTTCGCCGCCGCGGGCGGCGCGGCCGCCGGCTGACCCGTCCCGGCGAGGATCTACCCGTCCCGCGACGAGCAACCAGGCCCGCGACGAGCAACCAGGCCCGCTCGGAGCGGGCCAGGCCCGCCCGGAGCCAACTCAGGCCCGCTCGGAGCCAACCAGGCCCACGAGGAGCACAGACAGGAGTCGCAGGCATGCAACGCACGCTCTTCGAGGCCGAGCACGAGGAGTTCCGCGAGCTGGTGCGGACCTTCGTCACCAAGGAATGCCAACCGCACCACGAGGAGTGGGAGCGGGCCGGCATCGTCGACCGCTCCGCCTGGCGCCGGGCCGGCGAGATGGGCCTGCTGGGGCTCACCGTGCCCGAGCAGTACGGCGGCGCCGGGCTGAGCGACCCCCGCTACGACGTGATCGTCACCGAGGAGCTGGCGTTCGGCGGTATCACCGGACTCGGGCTGTCGCTGCACAACGAGCTGCTCGCCCCCTACCTGGTCGGCCTGACCACCGACGAGCAGAAGGCGCGTTGGCTGCCCGGCTACTGCTCCGGCGAGACCGTCACCGCCATCGCGATGAGCGAGCCCGGCGCCGGCAGCGACCTGCGCGGCATCCGCACGACCGCCATCCGCGACGGCGACCACTTCGTCGTCAACGGCGCCAAGACCTTCATCAGCAACGGCCTGCTCGCCGACCTCGTGGTCGTGGCGGTCAAGACGGACCCGGGAGCCGGGCGGGGCTCGCTCAGCCTGCTCGCGGTGGAGCGCGCCACCCCCGGCTTCGCCCGGGGACGCAAGCTCGACAAGGTCGGCCTGCGCGCGCAGGACACCGCCGAGCTGTTCTTCAACGACGCCCGGGTGCCGGTGACGAACCTGCTCGGTGAGGAGCACCGCGGGCTGCACTACCTGATGCGCAACCTGGCGGCCGAGCGGCTGTCCATCGCCGTCGGCAGTGTCGCCAGCGCCCGGCGGGCCCAGGAGCTGACCAGGCAGTACGTGCGCAGCCGCACGGCGTTCGGCACCACGATCGGCAGCTTCCAGAACACCCGGTTCGTCCTGGCGGCCCTGCACGCGCGCACGCTCGCCGTCCAGGCGCTCGTGGACGGCTGCGTCCAGGCCAGGATCGCCGGCACCCTCACCCCCGAGGACGCCGCCGCGGCCAAGCTGCTCGCCACGGAGCTGGAGTTCGACGCGGTCGACGCCGGGGTCCAGCTCCACGGCGGCTACGGGTGGATGGAGGAGTACCCCATCGCCCGGATGTACCGCGACGTGCGGATCACCCGAATCTTCGGCGGCAGCAGCGAGATCATGAAGGAGGTCGTGGGCCGCGCACTGCGACTCGACGACCCCACCGCCCCCTGAGC
>NZ_JAMPTM010000202.1 GCF_025403375.1 Frankia gtarii | reverse complement strand
GTGCTCGGCGGCGTCCGGGTGGCGATCGCCGGGGAGCCCGAGACCCTGCTGGCCGCCGGTTCGCTGCTGCGCGACGTCGGCGCCGAGATCGTGACCGCGGTGTCGCCGACCCCGGCGCCGGCCCTCGCCGCCGCGCCCTGGGCCGAGGTCGTCATCGGCGACCTGGCCGAGTTCGCCGAACGGGCGCAGGCCGCCGGTGCCGAGCTCGTCCTCGGCTCCAGCCACGCCCGGGCAATCGCGGAGCGGATCGGCGCCGCGTTCCTGCCGATCGGGTTCCCGATCTTCGACCGGCTAGGGGCGGCGTTGGCCGGCACCGCCGGTTACGTCGGCAGCCTGCGGCTGCTGATCGACGCAGCGAACCGTGTCCTCGACCACGGGCACGGGCACGCCCGGCCGGGTCGGCCGTCGCTGCCCGACTCGCACGGATCCGCCGCGGCCGGTCATCGTGCCGGCCCCGAGATCCCCCAGCAGGGGCGCGGCACGGCAGAACCCGACGAACTCGACAACCTGTTCCAGGAGTCCCCGTGTTGAAGATCGCCTTCGCGACCAGCGACGGCACCGCTGTGGACCAGCACTTCGGCTGGTGCCGACGGTTCGACGTCTACGAGGTCGGCCCCGAGGGGTCGCACCTGCTGGAGACCCGCCTGCTGGAGGCGGCGTCCGACGACGAGCAGGACAAGATCGAATCCAGGCTGGCCGCGGTCACGGACTGCGCGATCCTCAACATCGCCGACATCGGCGGCACCGCCGCGGCGAAGGTCGTCAAGGCCAAGATCCATCCGGTGAAGGTGGCCAAGGGCGCCAGCGTCTCCGATCTGCTGACCCGCTATGTCGCGACGCTGGCCGGGTCCCCGCCGCCCTGGCTGCGCAAGGTCCTCAAGCACAGCGAGTCGCAGCAGCCGGCCGCGCAGAGCTGGACTCGCAGCGTCGCCGCCGTTCTGAAGGGAGATGCGGCATGAGCGAGGCGAAGGACTTCCTGCGTGACCTGCTCGACCAGGTCCGGGCCGGCGACTCCTACGGCCAGCTCGATCGGTTCTCCGACGACCAGCTGCTCGCCCCGTTCGTGGTGACGAAGGAGCAGCGCCGCACGATCGCGACCAACTGCGACCTCGACATCGCCACCGGGGCCCGGCTGCGGTCGTTCTACCAGGCGATCGCGGCCGCCACCGAGAAGGCGACCGGCGCGTTCACCACGACGATTCTCGACCTCAACAGCGAGGGTTTCGGCCGGGTGATCATTTTTGCGGGCCGACTTGTCGTGCTCGACAACGCGCTGCGTGACGTGCAGCGGTTCGGCTTCAACTCGTTCGAGGAGCTCGCCGCCCGCGGCGAGGCCCTGGTGAGCGGCGCGAGCAAGCTGATCGAGCGCTGGAGCGAGGTCGCCCGCGATGACTCCTGAGACGCCGGCGCCGAACACCGCGAGCCTCGACCCCGCCGGCCTCGACGCCGCCGCCGCCCAGCAGCGGCTGCGCAAGCTCCACAGCAAGGCCACCCGGCTCAAGCTCGATCTTCACGACCTCGCCGAGGACCTCCCGATCGGCTGGGAGGGCCTGCTCGACGTCGCCCGCCGGACCTATGACGCCTACGCCGAGATTGCCCTGTTGGAGGGCCTGGCCGAGAAGGAGACGTCGCGATGAGTGCGACCACCGACGCCGGCCAACTGGCCGAGTTCAACCGCTGCTCCACCGCGGAGGAGTACTTCAGCCTGCTGGAGGTCGACTACGACCCGCGGGTCGTGGCCGTCAACCGGCTGCACATCCTCAAGCACTTCGCCGACGAGCTGGCCAAGCTGCCCGAAGCCGGAGCCGACGCGGAGCATCCGCGGCATCTCCTGCGCGAATACCGCGACGCGCTCGTCCGCTCCTACGAGGCGTTCACCAACGCCACCGCGCTGGACCACCGCCTGTTCAAGGTGCTGAAGGACCGCGCACCGCAAGCGGCGGCCTTCGTGTCGACGTCCGAGATCACCGTGCAGCGGTTGGGGTCCACCCAGCCGTCGGAAACGTCCGAGCCGACGGAGGAGTCCCGATGACCAGCAACACCTACGACGTCGGCGATGTCGTCGTGGCAGCCAAGGCGCTGCGCAACGACGGCACCTACCCGGACCCGGCGATCTCCATCGGCGAGATCCTGGTCGAGGAGGGCACCCGCGGCCAGGTCATCAACGTCGGCCTGTACCTGCAGGAGCACATCGTCTACGCGATCGCCTTCGAAAACGGCCGCATCGTCGGCGCGTTGGAGCGCGAGCTCACCGCCGCCGAGGATGCGGCGGACGAGGAGTCCGGGGACGTGCAGCCGGCGCAGGCGCAGCCGGCCGCGAAGACGACGGCCGCCGGGGCGGCGGCGGAAGGCTCGGCCCCGGCCGCCGTCCTGGTAGCAGAGAAGGTGCCAGCCGAGCCCGCCGTGCACAGCGTTCACGACGGGGCCGCCGGGCCGGCGGCGAAGTCCTGCAAGCACGGGTCCTCGAACTGCAAGTCCGCCAAGGCGGACGCCGAGGCCGCGGCGCCGGCCGCGCCCGCCAAGCCCACGCCGCCTGCCAAGGCTGCGGACCCGGCCAAGCCCACGCCGTCCGCCAAGCCCACGCCGCCGGCCAAGCCCACGCCGTCCGCCAAGCCCACGCCGCCGGCCAAGACTGTCGGCGCGGGCACGCCCGGCGCGCAGGACGGCCGTCGGTGAGCGGCTGCGCGAGCACGACGAGCTGCGGCACCAGCGCTCCCGTGCAGGACCCGGAGATCGCGCAGAAGATCGCCAACCATCCGTGCTACAGCGCCGAGGCGCACCAGTACTACGCCCGCATGCACGTCGCGGTCGCGCCCGGCTGCAACATCCAGTGCAACTTCTGCAACCGGAAGTTCGACTGTGCCAACGAGAGCCGGCCAGGCGTCACGAGCACGCTGCTGACTCCCGAGGACGCGTTCGCCAAGGTCAAGCTGGTCGCCAGCGAGATCAAGCAGATGAGCGTGCTGGGGATCGCCGGGCCCGGTGACCCGCTGGCGAACCCGAAGCCGACGTTTCGCACGATGGAACTGGTGGCCCGGGACTGCCCGGACATCAAGCTGTGCCTGTCGACCAACGGCCTGCGGCTGCCCGAGTTCGTCGACCGGATCGCCGACCTCAACGTCGACCACGTCACGATCACGATCAACATGATCGACCCCGAGGTCGGCGAGCGGATCTACCCGTGGATCACCTGGCGGGGCAGGCGGTACACCGGCCGGGAGGCATCGAAGATCCTCTCCGAGCAGCAGCTCGCGGGGCTCGCGGCACTGACCGAGCGGAAGATCCTCTGCAAGGTCAACTCGGTGATGATCCCCGGGATCAACGACGAGCACCTCGTCGAGGTCTCCCGGACCGTCAAGGGGCTCGGTGCCTTCCTGCACAACGTGATGCCGCTGGTCTCGGCCCCCGAACACGGCACCCACTTCGGCCTGACCGGCCAGCGTGGCCCGACCCCGCAGGAGCTCAAGGCCCTGCAGGACCGGTGCGAGCAGGACGACGGCGCCGAGATGAACATGATGCGCCACTGCCGGCAGTGCCGCGCCGACGCGGTCGGCCTGCTCGGTGAGGACCGCGGCGACGAGTTCCTGCCCGAGACGTTCCGGGGCCGGGAGATCGGCTACGACCTCGCCGGTCGCCAGCAGGCGCACGAGGAGATCGAGCGCTGGCGCACCGAGGTCGCCGCCACCCGGCAGACCCTCAACATCTCCACCGGCGCGCGCACCCCCGACGCACCGGCGGCCGAGCCCGTCCGGCCGGACGAGGTCGTCCTCGTCGCGGTCGCCACCAAGGGCAGCGGCGTCGTCAACCAGCACTTCGGCCACGCCGGCGAGTTCTGGATCTACGAGGGCGGCCCCGGCTGGGCTCGCCTGGTGCAGACCCGCGACGTCGACCGCTACTGCAACGGCCCGTCGGACTGCGACGAGGACGCATCGAAGCTCGACCGCACCATCGAGATGCTCTCCGACTGCGCAGCCGTGCTGTGCAGCAAGATCGGCCTTGGGCCGCGCGAGGCGCTCGAGGAGGCCGGCATCGAGCCGGTCGAGATCTACGACCTGATCGACAAGGCGGTGGCCGAAGTCGGCGCCCGCCTCGTCACGGACCGCGCCCCTGCGGAGGTAGGCACCCCATGACCGCGACCGCCACCGTCATCGAACTGACCGACAAGGCCGTGGCGCAGGTGCGCCACCTGCTTGGCTCGACCCAGGGGACCGAGGGATTCGCCCTGCGCATCGGGGTCGACCCGGGTGGCTGCTCCGGCTACACCTACAAGCTGGCGCTGGTGCCCGGCGCCGAGACCGGCGATGTCGTGCTGCCGCAGGACGGCTTCGACGTCGTCGTGCACACCTCCAGCGTCGATCTGCTGCGCGGGATGCGCGTCGACTACACCGAGACGCTGACCTCCTCCGGCTTCACCTTCGCCAACCCGAACGCGAAGAGCTCCTGCGGGTGCGGGTCGTCGTTCGGCTCGTCCGACGATCCCGAGCGCACCGCGGCCGACTCGAAGCTGCGCGAGCAGGTCGAGGAGATCATGGAGGAGATCCGCCCGCTGCTGCGCGGGGACGGTGGGGACGCCGAGGTCGTCGCGGTCCTCGCCGGGGGTGGGCAGCCCGGCTCGGCCGAGGTGCACCTGCGCCTGACCGGTGCCTGCGGCGGCTGCTCCAGCGCGAACGCGACGCTGACCGGCGTGATCGAGGCCCGGCTCAGGCAGGAGCTGCCGGAGATCGGCCGAGTCGCGCTGGTCGCCTGAGGCGCCCCGCCCGAACGGGGGTGACGGCGGCGGATGGCCGCGGGTCCGCGGACCTGTCGGCCGCCCGCCGCCGCCACCCCCCAGCGGGCGACCCGTTCGACCAGTCGGCCCCGACCAGTCGGCCCCGACGAGTCGGCCCCGACCAGGCGGCCCCGACCAGGCGGCCCCGACCAAGCGGCCCCGACCGACCCGACTGATCGGGTCGCCTTCCCCCGTCCTGCCGAATCCGCGGAGAGCTCGATGGTCACTGCTCGGTCTCACTCCCACCCGCGCCTGCGGTCGATGTGCCCCGGCCCGCCCGCGCGGATCCTGCCCGTACAGGCGGCGCCGCCCGCGGCGGAGACTTCCCGACGCTTCGATCGGCAGTTGACCATCCCCGGCTTCGGGGTATCGGCCCAGCGGCGGCTGAGCCAGGCAACGGTCCTGGTGGCCGGCGTCGGCGGCGTCGGCGGGGCGGCCGCGACCTATCTCGCCGCCGCCGGGGTCGGCCGCCTCATCCTGATCCATCCGGGCGTTTTGGAAGAGCCCGACCTGAACCGGCAGACGCTCATGCGGCCGGAGCGGGTCGGCGAGCCCCGGGTCCAGTGCGCGGCGGACACCCTGCGCGCCCACCATCCAGGCGTCGAGATCGTCGCGGTGGACCGCGACCTCGCGGACCCGGCCGTGCCCGGCCTGATCGCCGAGGCGGACACCGTCGTCGACGCCCGGCACAACTTCCCCGAGCGGTACCTGATCAATCGGCTGTGCGTGCGGGCGGGGGTGCCGCTGGTCGTCGCCGCGATGAACGCCACCGAGGCGTATCTGATGGTGGTCCGGCCGGGGGAGCCGTGCCTGCGCTGCGTGTTCGGCGAGGGCGACCCGGCTTGGGAACCGCTCGGCTTCCCGGTGCTCGGCGCCGTCGCGGGCACGGTGGGCTGCCTGGCCGCGACGGAGGCGCTCAAGGTCGTCGGCGGTTTCGCCGAGCCGGCCGTCGGTCGCCTCGTCCATCTCGACCTGTGGGACGTCGACCTGCGCACCCCGCGGACCCGGCGCGACCCGGCCTGCCCGGACTGCGGCCCGGGGAGCACACCGTGATCTACCTCGACAACAATGCGACGACGCCGGTCGACCCCGAGGTTCTCAACGCCATGCTGCCGCTGCTGCGGGAGCACTTCGCCAACCCGGCGAGCCCGCACCCGGCCGGTCAGGCGGTCGCCCGGCTCGTCGACCGGGCTCGCCGCGACGTCGCCATCCTCGCCGGTGCACGCCCGCGCGACGTGGTGTTCACCAGCGGCGCGACCGAAGCGGCCAACCTGGCGATCACCGGGGTCCTCGCCACGGCGCCCCCGAACCGGCGCCGCGTCCTGGTCGGGGCCACCGAGCACCCGGCGGTCCGCGCCGCGGCGCAGGCCGCCGCCGAGCTGCACGGGGGCCGCGTGCAGACCGTCCGGGTGCACCCGGACGGCGCCATCGACCTGTCCCACCTGCGCGCGCTGCTGCATCCCATGACGCCGTCCACCGCTGTGCCGCCGTCCACCGCTGTGCCGCCGTCCACTGCTGGGTCGGCCGCGGATCCCGAGGGCTCAGGGGGCTCCCGGGGCCGCGGCGAGGCCGACGAGGTCGCCCTGGTCGCGGTCATGGCGGCCAACAACGAGACGGGATCGCTCAACGACCCGCGACCGGTTGCCGCCCTCGCCCACGAGGCGGGAGCGCTGTTCCTGTGTGACGTCACCCAGGCGTTCGGCCGCATCCCGGTCTCGGTCACCGAGACGGGGATCGACCTCGCCGTCGCGTCCGCGCACAAGATGTACGGCCCGAAGGGCACCGGTGCGCTGATCGCCGGCCGGTCGGTGCGGGCGCGCCTCGCGCCGCTGATTCACGGCGGCGGGCAGGAACGCGGCCTGCGGGCCGGCACCCTCAACACCCCCGGCATCGTCGGTTTCGGCGCCGCGGCCCGCATCGCCGCCGCGATGATGGACGACGAGGCCATCCGGCAGCGGGCCCAGACGGACCTGCTGTTCGACCTGCTCGTCGGGTGGCTCGGCGCGGATGCGCTGGAGGTCAACGGGCCGGTCGAGGACGGCAGCGCCCGGCCCGGCATGGTCCGGCTGCCGAACACGTTGAACCTGCGCTTCGTCGACGCCGACGCGGACGCCGTCCAGTCCTGCCTGCCCGACGTGGCGGTGTCCGCCGGCTCCGCCTGCCACGGCGGGGGGAGCGAGCCGTCCCCGGTGCTGCTCGCAATGGGCCGTTCGGCGACCGCCGCGCGGGAAAGCCTGCGGTTCAGCGTGGGTCGGTTCACCACCGTGGATCAGATCCACGCCGCCGCCGCGACGGTGGCCCGCGCCGTGCTGCGCGTGCAGTCCCTTCGGGCGGTCGGGTCCGGCGAGGTCCCCCCGCCCGCCGAACCCGGGGAGCCCGAGCTGCCGGCGGCGAGCGGCCGGCCCGCCGCCGGCTGGACCGGCGAGGTCTCCCCGACCCCGGGGCGGACCCCGGAGCTGCCCGTTCCTCGGTCTGCCCTGCCCTGATGACCGGCCCGCGCTGCCAGTCTCGCCACGCGTGGTCCTGGCACTCCCGGCGCGGGATCGCGACGTTGAGATGAGGTCCCTCATGCCCACCGAGCAGTTGTCCGAACGGTCCGAAGGGGCCAGACGGCTGGAGAACGTGGTTATCCGCTTCGCCGGAGACTCCGGCGACGGGATGCAGCTCACCGGTGACCGATTCGGCGCCCAGGCGGCCGCGATCGGTAACGATGTGGCGACGCTGCCGAACTACCCAGCGGAGATCCGCGCCCCAGCGGGCACCGTGGCCGGCGTCTCGAGCTACCAGCTTCACATCGCTGACCACGACATCCGGACTCCCGGTGACCAGCCTGACGTCCTCGTCGCCATGAACCCCGCGGCGCTGAAGGCGAACGTCGCCGAGCTGCGCCCCGGCGGCGTCATCATCCTGGACACCGATTCGTTCACGGTGCTGGGGCTCGAAAAGGCCGGCTACGACATCGACCCGCTGACCGACGGCTCGCTGGACGCCTTCCAGGTGCACGCCATCAACCTGACCGGGTTCGCCGCGGCCGCCGTCGCCGATCACAACCTCAAGCGCAAGGACGCCGCGCGGACGAAGAACATGTTCGCCCTCGGCCTGGTGTCCTGGATGTTCAGCCAGCAGATCGAGGACACGATCGCCTACCTGCAGAAGCGCTTCGCCTCGAAGCCCGACGTGCAGGCCGCGAACGTCTCCGCGCTGCGCGCCGGCTGGATCTACGGCGAGGCGAGCGAGGCCTTCGCGAACGTGTACGAGGTGAAGCCGGCCCCGCTCCCGGCTGGCACCTACCGGCACATGAAGGGCAACAAGGCCGTCGCCTACGGCCTGGTGGCCGCGGCGCACCAGGCCGCGATGCCGCTGTTCCTCGGCGCCTACCCGATTACCCCGGCGTCGGAGATCCTGCACGAACTGGCCGCGCTGGCCTCCAACGACGTGCGGTCCTTCCAGGCCGAGGACGAGATCGCGGCCATCGGCGCGGCGATCGGCGGGTCCTACGCCGGCATGCTCGGGGTGACGGTCACCTCGGGTCCCGGGATGGCGCTCAAGGCCGAGGCGCTCGGCCTCGCCGTGATCATGGAGCTGCCGCTCGTCATCGTCAACGTGCAGCGCGGCGGGCCGTCCACCGGCCTGCCGACCAAGACCGAGCAGTCCGACCTGCTGCAGGCGCTTTACGGCCGGCACGGCGAGGCGCCGATGCCGGTGATCGCGGTGCGCTCGGCAGCGGACGGCTTCGACGCCGCGATGGAGGCCGCGCGGATCGCGCTGGCCTACCGCACCCCGGTCATCCTGCTCTCCGACGCCTACATCGCCAACGGCAGCGAGCCCTGGCGGGTCCCCGAGGTCGAGGAGCTGCCGTTCATCGGCATCGACCTCGCCACCGAGCCGAACGCGGTCGACGCGGACGGCAACCCGATCTTCCTGCCGTACGCGCGTGACCCGGTGACCCTCGCCCGGCCGCTGGCGATCCCCGGCACCCCGGGGCTGACCCACCGGATCGGCGGCCTGGAGAAGGCCGACCTCACCGGCGCGGTGTCCTACGACCCGGACAACCACGATCTCATGATCCGGACCCGACAGGCGAAGATCGACAACATCGACGTGCCGCCGCTGGAGGTCGACGACCCGAGCGGTCCGCCCGGATCCGGTGCGGACGTGCTCGTGATCGGCTGGGGTTCGACGTGGGGCCCGATCGGGGAGGCCTGCCGGCAGGTGCGGGCCGAGGGCATGAAGGTCGCCCAGGCGCACCTGCGCCACATCGTGCCGCTGCCGGCGAACCTCGCCTCGGTGCTCTCCGAGTACCACACCGTGCTCGTGCCCGAGATGAACCTCGGCCAGCTCGCCGGCCACCTGCGCCGCGAGACCCTGATCGACACCGTCGGTTACAACCAGACCCGCGGGATGCCGTTCCGGACGGCGGAGCTCGCCTCCGTCATCACCCGGGTGATCCAGGGCATCGACGAGGACGCCTCGGGTGCCACCGGTACGAAGCCGGTCGGCGATGTCGGCGCGCGCCTCGCGGCGATCTCGGAGGCGGGGGCGGCGAAGCCCGCGGCCCGCGCCGGCACGGCCACTGCCAGCCAGCACGACGTGACCCGGGAGGCGGGACGATGAGCACGATCAACGGAAAAGCCGAGGAGCCGGTCGGCGGCGCGAGCGGCCGGCGGGCGCCGACGGTGGCGGACTTCACCACCGGCCAGGAGGTCCGCTGGTGCCCCGGCTGCGGGGACCACGCGATCCTGTCGACGATGCGCGGGCTGCTGCCGGCCCTCGGCGTCGCGCCCGAGAACACCGTGGTGGTGTCGGGCATCGGCTGCTCCTCGCGGCTGCCGTACTACCTCGACACCTACGGCATCCACTCCATCCACGGTCGGGCGCCGTCGTTCGCGACCGGTATCTCGATCAACCGGCCGGATCTGTCGGTGTGGGTCGTCACCGGTGACGGCGACGCGCTGGCCATCGGCGGCAACCACCTGATCCACGCGTTGCGGCGCAACGTGAACCTCAAGATCCTGCTGCTCAACAACCACATCTACGGGCTGACCAAGGGGCAGGCCTCGCCGACGTCCAAGGTCGGCACGATCGGTCCGTCGAGCCCGTTCGGCTCACTCGACAACCCGTTCAACCCGATCGCGCTCGCGCTCGGGGCCGGGGCGACGTTCGTGGCCCGCACGATCGACTCCGATCGCCGCCACCTCACGGCGACGCTGACCGCCGCCGCGGCGCACAAGGGCGCCGCGCTGGTGGAGATCCGGCAGGGCTGCCCCACGTTCAGCGCGATCCCCCGTCAGCCCAGCCGGGCCGCCGGCGAGACGAGCCCCGCGGAGCCGGACGACCCCTCGGCGCCCGAGCACGGCCCGATCCGGCTCTCGCCCGGCCTGCCGATCGTCTTCGGCGCCAAGGAGCAGTGGGGCGTGGTCCGCGACCCGAGCACCGGTGAGCTGGGTATCGGCCACGGCGGCGACTCCCGCGTCGTCGTCCACGACCCGGGCACCCAGAACTCCACCTACGCCTACGGGCTCGCCCGCCTGGCGGAGACGTCGCTCGCCGAGCCGCCGATCGGGGTGTACCGGTCGGTCTCCCAGCCGAGCTTCGACCAGCTCTACCAGGAGCGGCTGGCGACGGCCCGCCCCGACGGCCGTGGTGACCTGCGGTCGCTGCTCACGGGCAGCGACTCCTGGGTGGTCGCCGGCTAGCAACCAGACCGCCGGCCGGGGAGCTGCGCCCCCGGCCGGGGCGGACGGGCGGCCGGGCGGACCGCCCGTCCCGTGATGAGAGGGGACCAGGTCGACTTCGGTCGGGCTGGTCCCCTCTGACGCGTCCGGGTCCGATGGTGGCATGGCCGGAGCGGCCTCCTCGGAATGCCCGGTGGGAATGCCACTTCGAATGGCCCCGAGCGGGGGACCGGCCAGGGCGGAAATCCTTGGGGTTACCGGAATGGGAGAGACCCGAATTCGCTCGGAGACGCCGCCAGCGCGGTCGGGGCAGTTCGCGGCGACGCTTCACGGCCGGCCTTCACGCGGGCCTCCGCGGCGGCGGTGCGCGGCGGCGTTTCATGGCGGCGTTTCATGGAAATGCCGCCGGCCGGCTGCATTGCTGCGGCCGGCCGGCGGTGTGGTGTGAAGTTGAAAGGCCGGTGCCCGGACGGGGGTGGTCCTGAGCACCGGCCGTAGCCGGCGGTCCCGCTGACGCCGTGGCCGCGTCAGCCTTCGCCGGCGGCTTGTGCCGTCAGCGTCCGTACCCCGCGACGAAGGGGGTGTCGGCCCTGATCGGGCCGACCCTGCCCGCGCCGCCCGGATCGCCGACGGGAACATCCCGCCCAGGCAGGATGGTGTTGAAGAAGCGGGCCTCGTCCACGATGAACTCGAATTCCGACGGTGGTACCAGCTTGACGCTCATGATCGCGTCGACCGGGCAGGCCGACTCGCACGCCGCGCAGTCGATGCACTCGTTTGGATTTATGTACAGCTTCCGAGCGCCCTCGTAGATGCAGTCGACGGGACATTCGCCCAGGCAGGCGGTATCCTTTAAATCAATGCAGGCGGACGTGACGACAAACGTCATGAGTGCCTTCTTTACCGGTCGCCGGGACGGGTCGAGTGTTGAAGGCGGGCCGGGCCCACGGTGACCCGCGGATCGATGGTGGACTCCGTCGTCGATCACGGAATCCGTGCCACCGGAACCGGTCCGATTTCTACGGTTCGGCCTTACGTGCGGCTTCCAGGAAAGCGTAACAGGAGACCGGGCTGGATGGCGAGGTCGGCTGTAAAGGGAGCGTAAACAAGTCGATCCGTGTTCAGTGGCTTTCGATGTGAAGATCCCAAGGTCCCGGAAAAACCCAAGGATAAGTCCAAGGAAAAGTTTTTCCTGGCCCCCTGGCCCTGGCCGTCGCCGCCCTCACTGCGCCGCGTAGGTGCGCAGCAGCGCGACGGTGACCAGGAAGACGGCCACCGGCACGGTCACCGCCGCGCTCGCGGCGAACCTGTCGATCTCGCCGTGGTGGGCGACCCGGTCGATGTTCGCCGTGAGGTCGGCGCCGACGGCCGCCGCGGCGGCGAAGCTGAAGTAATCGATGGCGGGCTGCACCGCGACCATCGCCGACAGGATGGACTCGCCCAGAACGATGATCGCGAACAGGCCGTACCGTTCCGCGATGTGGGGATGCCACGGGGTCCGCCCGGCCCGCTCGGCGATGATCGGCACCGCCAGTTCCGAGGGGGCCATCACGGCGAACCCCAGCAGGTGCCAGCCGTCCGCCCCGCGGGCGGCCCGCAGCCACTGGGTCACCAACCCGCAGCGAAACATGGCGTAGCCGAGGGTCACCACCGTGAAGTCGTCGTCGAAGGCACGCGGCACGCCGGCGGCGAGAATCAGTACTCCGGCTATCTGGACGAAGGTCGCGACCCGGTCCGGCACATCGTCGACGTCGTAGGCGGAGGTGGCCAGGTGGGTGAAGTTCATCCACGCCCACCAGACGGCGAAGAAGACGGTGAAGTAGGCCACGGCGCCGGCTGCCCACGCGTCCCTCGCCCAGCGCGTGGTGCAGCTTCGTGGGCGACTGCGCGACCGCGACCGCGAAGCGCAGATCGAACAGCCGCTCCAAGCGGTGTCGCCACCCGGTGTGGCCGGGCGCATCGGCCGGCACCAAGGGCGTCGGCTCACCTGCGGCGGCGTCGAGGAGCCCGCCAGCTCGGGCAGCGTCATAGCCGGAAAGGCACCGGCCGGCTCCGGTTTGCCGCCCGACTGGCAAACCGGCAGGTGACCGACCTGACAGTAGGTCGTCCGGGGAGGCTGCGGCCCCGCCGGTCCCCACCGG
>NZ_JAMPTM010000201.1 GCF_025403375.1 Frankia gtarii | reverse complement strand
CAGTGCCCATCCCCCTCGCGACCGTCCCCGGCCGAGTTACCCCGTCAACGGCGCCCCGCGCGGGCTCGCCCGCTTTGGCCGTCCGTCCTACCCCGTCGGTGCAGGTCGTCGCGATACCCCGGCCCATGGTCGCCGCGGATCCCGCCACGCCGGGTTCCGCGGCGGCGGAACCGGCTGAATCCGGCACGCCGTAGCTGTTCCATCCCGCCGGTGCCCTCGTGGATTCGATCGGGCGGGTTCAGCCTTGCGCCGAGACGGCAAAAGGAGGGCTGACCGGCGCGACCACGCACGATGTCATCGCGGATTTGTCCGGCATCCGCAGGGAGGGAATCCAGGTGCGGGCCGGCGCTTTCGAAACGTTGTCCGCGACGCCCGGATCCGGAAAACCGGCCGGACCACCGCCACGTTCGGGGAGGGAATCTGCGTGGGCAGGGCGGTGAACAGCTGGTGCGTACACCGTTCCGCCCGCCGCCCGGACCGGATGGGGCGGCCGGGACGGGCGACGGCCGGCGCGGTCGTCAGGGGGAGAGGCGTTCGACGATCCACCGGTCCGCGGTGCAGGCGCGGCGGTAGCGCAGCCTGTCGTGCAGTCGGTTCGTCCGGCCCTGCCAGAACTCGACGGTGTCCGGCACGAGGCGTAGCCCGCCCCAGAACGGCGGGGTCGGCACCGGGGTTCCCGCGGGCCAGCGGGCCGCGAGCTCGGCGTCGCGGGTGGTCAGGACGTCCCGGGACTCGATGATCTGCGACTGGTGGCTGACCCAGGCGCCGAGCTGGGACCCGCGGGGCCGGGAGGCGAAGTAGCGTTCGGTCTCGGCCCGGCTGACCCGCTCCACGGTGCCGATGGCCACCACCTGCCGCTGCAGGGCATACCAGGGGAAGACCAGCGAGCCGAAGGGATTCTCGGCGGTCTCTCGACCCTTGCGGGAGGTGTAGTTCGTGTAGATCACGAATCCGCGCTGATCGAAACCCTTGAGCAGTACCGTGCGCGCGCTCGGCCGCCCGTCGGCGGACGCGGTGGCGAAGACGGTCGCATTGGCCTCTGGGATGCCCGCGCCCGGGGTGGTCGCGTCGGCGAACCAGTGGGCGAACTGCTCGACCCAGGTCGCCGCGAGCTGATCCGTTTCCAACCGGCCGGTCTGGTAACTCTGCCGCAGCCCGGCCGGGTCGGGCGCGTCCGGTCCGGCCTCATCGAAGTGAGGCGGATCGAAGTGAGGCGGATCGAGGTGAGGCGGATCGGCGTGGGGCACGGCGAGGGAGGCTGCGCGGTGGGGGAAGGCGCCTGGCGGCGGGATGGATGCCACCCTGGGATCGTGCCAGCGGCGCCCGTGTACTCAGCCGAGCTCGCGCAGGACCGTGGCGATTCCGCGGTCCCAGTCGCTGGTCAGGTCGAGGCAGGGCCGCCCGCCGATCCGGGTGGGGGCATCGGTGCCGGACAGGATCACCGGCAGCATGATGATGCCGCGAGCCGAGAGGTCCCCGGCGAGCGCCGGCAGAAATTCCTGCGCTATCCATGGCGCGTGAATTCCCAGGGTGGAGTGGCCCAGCACGAGAAAGTCCGCGGCGGCGAGGGTTTCATTCATGAACATGGGCACGGTGTCGCCGATGCGTATCTCCCAACGGTCGAGGTGCACCGCATGGCCCACCGCGTTGACCGCCCGCCCCAGCCGTTCGGCGATGGCGATGTCCGCCGCGCGATGACTGATGAAGACGAACGCCATGATCTCCCGAGCTCCTGATCCAGTTGTTAGCGCAGCGTGACCGCCAGTCAGTCAGGCCATTTTCTGCTGCCGACCGTAGCGCGACGCGATCTCCGCTGGTCGGCCGTCCCCGACGCCAATTTCGGCAGCTTGTTGCAAATAGCCGCACAAACGGACAAAGTGTCTGTGACTCATCTCATAAATTGTTGTTTGAGTGCGCCGGGGTTGGCGAACTGTGAGGACGCGGCGTCCGCCGGCGCTCGACGCGAACCGCGCGAAGCGGCGGCGGTCTGGCGCGTCCGGATGCTGCGGGGCAGGATCGGATGGAGTAGGACCGACGAGGCAGGACACAGTGGGCCGCCGGTCGAAGCGATCGACCGCCGGTCGAACCAACAGACAGAAGCGGAGATCCGGACTCGATGGCCGAGAAGACAAGCGATTTCAAGCCAGGTCTGGAAGGCGTGATCGCCTTTGAGACGGAGATCGCCGAGCCGGACAAGGAGGGCAGCGCGCTGCGCTACCGCGGGGTCGATATCGAGGACCTCGTCGGCACGGTGGACTACGGCCATGTCTGGGGGCTGCTGGTCGACGGCGCGTTCGAACCCGGGCTGCCGCCGGCCGAGCCGTTCCCGGTGCCGGTGCACTCGGGTGACATCCGGGTGGATGTGCAGAGCGCGCTGGCGATGCTCGCCCCCTACTGGGGCCTGGGTCAGCTGATCGACATAGCCCCCGAGCGGGCCCGCGACGACCTTGCCCGGGCATCGGTGGTGGCGTTGTCCTTCGTCGCGCAGTCGGCCCGGGGCCTGGGTCAGCCCGCGGTGCCGCAGAAGGAGGTCGACCGGGCCCGCACGATAACGGAACGGTTCATGATCCGCTGGCGCGGCGAGCCGGACCCGAAGCACGTCCAGGCCGTCGACGCCTACTGGGTGTCGGCCGCCGAGCACGGCATGAACGCGTCCACCTTCACCGCCCGGGTGGTCGCCTCGACCGGCGCCGATGCCTCGGCCGCGCTGTCCGCCGCCGTAGGTGCGCTGTCCGGGCCCCTGCACGGCGGCGCCCCCTCCCGGGTGCTCGCGATGCTCGACGAGGTCGAACGCACCGGGGATCCGCTCGGTTACGTCCGCCGCGCCCTGGACCGCAAGGAGCGGCTGATGGGCTTCGGTCACCGGGTGTACCGGGCGGAGGACCCGCGCGCCCGGGTGCTGCGCCGCACCGCGCGCGACCTCGGCTCCGACCGCTATGAGGCGGCCGAGGCACTCGAGGCGGCCGCGATCGAGGAGCTGACCAACCGCTTCCCCGACCGCCCGCTGCGCACGAACGTGGAGTTCTGGTCGGCCGTGGTGCTGGACTTCGCCGAGGTCCCGGCCCATATGTTCACGTCCATGTTCACCTGCGCCCGCACCGCGGGCTGGAGCGCCCACATCCTCGAGCAGCAGCGCACCGGCCGACTGATCCGCCCGTCCGCCCGTTATGTCGGTCCCGACCCGCGCCCGCTCAGCGACGTCGTGCCGGGGGTGCCCCGTGGCTGACGCCGCCGCGATCGAGCTGCCCGAGGCTCTGCGCCCGGCCGACGGCCGTTTCGGCTGCGGTCCGTCGAAGATCCGCCCGGACGCCGTGGCCGCCCTGGCGGCCAGTGGCGCGACCTACCTCGGCACCTCCCACCGGCAGAAGCCGGTCAAGAGCCTGGTCGGCCGGGTGCGCGCGGGGCTCGCGGAGCTGTTCTCGCTGCCCGTGGGCTACGAGGTCGTGCTCGGCATCGGCGGTGCCACCGCGTTCTGGGACGCCGCCGCGTTCAACCTGGTCCGTAACCGGTCCCAGCACCTCGTCTTCGGCGAGTTCGGTGGGAAGTTCGCGGACACGACGAAGGGTGCGCCGTTCCTGGCGGAGCCCTCCGTGGTGTCCTCGGCGCCGGGAACGCACCCGGACTGGTCACCCGAGGCCGGCATCGACGTCTACGCCAGCCCGCACAACGAGACCTCCACCGGTGTCGCCCGCCCGGTGCGCCGCCCGGTCGGCGCCGACGCCGGCGCCCTGCACCTGGTCGATGCCACCTCCGGCGCGGGCGGCCTGCCCGTCGACGTCTCCGAGGTCGACGTCTACTACTTCGCGCCGCAGAAGTGCTTCGCCTCCGACGGCGGCCTGTGGACGGCGCTGATGTCGCCGGCGGCGATCGACCGGCTCGCCGAGATCGCCGCGACCGACCGGTGGATCCCGCCGTTCCTCGACCTCACCACCGCCCGCGACAACAGCTCCAAGGATCAGACGTACAACACCCCGGCGGTGGCGACGCTGTTCCTGTTCGCCGACCAGATCGAGTGGATGCTCGCTCAGGGCGGCCTGGACTGGTGCGTGCGTCGCACCGCCGAGTCGTCGTCGATCCTCTACACCTGGGCCGAGAAGACGCCGTACACGACGCCGTTCGTCGTCGACCCGGCGCAGCGCTCCCAGGTCGTCGTGACGATCGACTTCGACGGCGTCGACGCCGCCGCGGTGGCGAAGGTGCTGCGCGCCAACGGCGTCGTCGACGTCGAGCCGTACCGCAAGCTCGGCCGCAACCAGCTCCGCGTCGCCTGCTTCCCGGCGATCGAACCGGCCGACGTCGAGGCCCTCACCGCCAGCATCGACTACGTGGTCGAGCGCCTGTAGCGGCGGATGGCGCATCCGGAAACGACGACGGCCCGCGAGGAGGACCTCTCCTCGCGGGCCGTCGTCGTCGGCGTGGCACCGCCGGGGACCGGGTCAGCGCAGGGGGCGCTCCGGGGCGGCCTGGGCGGCCTGGGCGGCGATCGGGTCGGCCTCGGTGTCGGTGGTCGCGCCACGGTCGTCCATCGGGACGTAGGGGCGCTGGTCGTAGCCGACGTAGAGCTGGCGCGGGCGGGCGATTTTCTGCTCGGGGTCGAGCAGGCCCTCCTCCCACTGGGCCAGCCAGCCGGGCATCCGGCCGATGGCGAACAGCACCGGGAACATCTCCACGGGGAAGCCCATGGCCTGGTAAATGATGCCGGTGTAGAAGTCGACGTTCGGGTAGAGCTTGCGGGCGATGAAGTACTCGTCCTCCAGCGCGATCCGCTCCAGCTCCATGGCCAGGTCCAGCAGCGGGTTCGTGCCGGTGACCTTGAAGACCTCGTCGGCGACCTGGCGGATCACCCGGGCGCGCGGGTCGTAGTTCTTGTAGACCCGGTGGCCGAAGCCCATCAGCTTCTTCTTGCCATCCTTCACCTGGGCGATGAAGGAGGGGATGTTCTCGACCGAGCCGATCTCGGCCAGCATCCGCAGCACCTGCTCGTTCGCGCCGCCGTGCAGCGGGCCGTAGAGCGCGGCGATCGCCGCGGCCGCGGCCGAGAACGGGTCCGCCTGCGAGCTGCCGACGGCGCGCATCGCGTTGGCCGAGCAGTTCTGCTCGTGGTCGGCGTGCAGGATGAACAGCACGTCGAGGGCGTGCTCGAGGTTCGGGTCCGGCTCGTACTTGAGCTCGGTGGCCTTCCACATCATGTTCAGGAAGTTGCCGGCGTATGACAGATCGTTGTCCGGGTAGACGTACGGGAAGCCGACCGAGTGCCGGTACGAGTACGCCGCCAGAGTCGTGATCTTGGCGATGAGGCGGACGATCTGGAGGCGACGCAGGCCCGGATCGTCGATCGTCTTGGCATCCGGGTAGAAGGTCGACAGCGCGCCCACGGTGGACACCAGCATGCCCATGGGGTGGGCGTCGTGGTGGAAGCCGTCGATGAACTTTTTGATCGACTCATGCACCAGGGTGTGGTGCGTGATCTCGTCTTCCCAGGTCGACAGCTCGTCGGACGCGGGAAGCTCACCGGCCAGCAGCAGGTACGCGACCTCGAGGAAGCTGCTCTTCTCAGCGAGCTCCTGGATCGGGTAGCCGCGGTAGCGCAGGATGCCGGCGTCACCGTCGATGTAGGTGATGGCGCTGCGACAGCTCGCGGTGTTCGTGAACGCCGGGTCGTACGCCATCAACCCGAAGTCGTCGTCGCTCGCCTTGATCGAACGCAACGCACTCGCGCGTACCGTGCCGTCCGTGACCGGGATCTCGTACGTCTTGCCGGTTCGGTTGTCGGTGACGGTCAGTGTGCTGACCTGCTCGGACACGCCGGGCTCCTCTCGCGGTGGCGATGCCGCTGGTGACGGCTCTGGCCCCAGCCGGGGCGCGCATCCGGGTACGGAGCGCTCACGCCGGTTTGCTGGCTCACATGGTTCTTCCCAAGTCTGGCCGTTCGCGGCTGCACATGCGCGTGATCGGTGAGCCTCATCCCACGTGTGCTGCGCCACCCCTTGCCGCAGAAGACTTCTCCCAGCTGCGGTGATGCGGTGGGACACCCTCGGCGAAGACGCAGACACCCGCCCGACCGGCCGGTTGCACCTACCCGAACGGGGAGAAGCCACTCCGGTGCCCGGAGCCACTCGTCGACCGCGTTCCCGGCGTGACAGCGGACGGGGCGCCGAGGGGCGTTCCCGCGGCGGCGCCCGGCTCCGCGGCGGTCCGCAGCCAGGTGATCACGGCGAGCACCCGGCGATTGTCGTCCGCGGACGCCGGCATCCCGAGCTTGCTGAAAACCCCGGCGATGTGGTTCTCCACGGTCTTCGGCGCCAGATGCAGGCGGGCGCCGATGCCGTGGTTGGACCGTCCCTCGGCCATGTGCGCGAGCACCGTGCGTTCCCGCGGGGTGAGTCGGGCCAGATCGTCGGCGCGCCGCCGGTGGGCGAGCAGACCCGCGACGATCTCCTCATCGAGCACGAGCCGGCCGTCGACCAACCGTCGCAGCGCGTCCTGGAGCGCCGCGACGTCGTCGACCCGGTCCTTGAGCAGGTAGCCGAAGCCGCCGCCGCCGTCGCCGAGCAGGCGCAGCGCGTAGGGCGTCTCGGCGTAGGTCGACAGGACGAGCACGGCGATCCTGTGGTGCTGGGCGCGGATCTGTTCGGCCGCGACCAGACCCTCGTCGGTGAACGTGGGCGGCATCCGGATGTCCAGGATCACCGCGTCCGGTCGGCTGTGCCCGAGCCCGCGGATGAGCTCGTCGGCGGTGGCGGTCTGCGCCACCACCTCGGCGCCGGTGGCGGTCAGCAGCATCGCCAGCCCCTCGCGGAACAAGGTCGAATCGTCCGCGATCGCTACCCGCACGGGTCAGGTCCCCTCTGCTCGGCCAGGGCAGTTCCGGTCGGCGCGGGCCTGGTCAGCACGGGATGCTCGCCGTCAGCCGGGTCCCGCCGCCCGACGGGCTGACGATCACCAGCGCGCCGCCGAGTGCCCGGACCCGGTCGGTGAGGCCCGCCAGGCCGCCCCCCTCGACGGCGGTGGCGCCGCCCTTGCCGTCGTCGGTGACGTCGATGCGAACGACGCCGTCGTCGTAGCGCACCGCGACCCGAGCCCGGCTGGCCCCGGCATGCTTGACCGTGTTCGTGAGCGCCTCGCAGATCGTGTAGTAGGCGCCCGCCTCGAGTACCGCCTCAAACCGCGCCGCGGGAACGTCCATCTCGACCTCCATCGGCAGCGCGGCGGTGACGACCTCCAGGGCCGGCCGAAGGCCGCCCTGACTCAGCACGGCCGGATGGATCCCCCGCGCGAGGCTGCGCAGGTCCGCCAAGGCGTGGCGCAAATCCTCCCGGGCGGCCTCGATGGCAGAGATCGTATCGGGATCGGTGGCCTTCGTCCGGGCAAGCCCCAGTCTGGTGGCCAGCGCCAGCAGCCGCTGCTGCGCGCCGTCGTGCAGGTCGCGCTCCAGCCGGCGCCGCTCGTGCAGACCGGCCTCGACGAGGCGGGCCCGGGAGGCGCGCACGGCTTCGAGCTGCGCGGCGACCGTGGCGTGCAACTGGGCGTTCTCCAGAGCCATGGCGCTGGCACGCACGGCCGCCTCGACCAGGTCGCGGTTGCGCCGCATGGCGGGTGCGGTGGCGATCACCGCCAGCGGCGCCCCGGCCGCGGTCCGCACCGCCATGACGAGCTCGGCGCCGCCGGGCGGCGGCGGGGGCCGGACGACCCCGTCGGCGTCGACATGCTGGTCCTCCCCGGGCAGCCACAGGTGGATCTCGGCGGAGTCGTCGTGCAACGCCGCCCGCAGCGCCGCGCGGACGGCCCGCGCGTCCGGCGGGGTGGGCAGCGTCGCGAGTAGCTGCGCGATGCGGGCTCGGACGAACACCCGGCGCAGCACCGCCGCCGCGAACGCCAGCGGGATCGCCAGCAGGGCGAGGGAGACGGCGATGAACTCGGGCCCGATGCTGGCGTTGCTCGGGTTGTAGACGAAGAAGTTGACCGTCGCCGCGAGGACGAACGCCAGCAGCAACGCGAGTGCCACCGGGAAGAAGATCCGCCGGTCCAGCTCGGAGTACCGGCGCAGCCGCCCGCGGACGACGAACAGGAAGACGGCGGCGAGCGCGAGGGTCAGGCCGTCGAGAATCCAGACCACGACGTCGAACGCTCCGTGGCCGATCGGCTCGCCGTACCACCAGACGTCGGGGTTGGCGGAGTAGCCGAACCATTCCGGCCTGCCGATGCCGATCAGCCCGAGGTTCGCCAACGGAATGACGAGCACGGCGACGCCCAGCAGTACCCGTTCACCGTTGCCCTGTAGCCGCCCGGTCGGGTAACGCAGCACACCCCAGCCGAGGCAGACCCAGAAATGGGAGTAGGCGAAGGTCGACACGAACGCGGACGGCCCGGCGTCCCAGCCCGCCGTCCAGGACAGCGGCCAGAGCAGTCCGCCCAGGGCCATCGCCGCGGTGACGCTGCCCAGCGACTCCTCGCCGTTGAGCATGGCGGCCGTGAGCACGAACGCGAGCGCCACCACGACGTTGAGGGCCGCGGCGAACGGGCTGTGGCCGAACGCGGGCCACTGGCACGCGATCGCAACGGCAGCAGTGACGGTGCCGCCGACTGCCAGACACCACGAGCGATGGCGGGCGGCACACGCGGACAGCCGGCTGGACAGACGCGGATGCGGCACGTCAATCGACGTTATGTAGCCAGAATCTCACCCGACAAGCGTCGCACACGCCGATCGTCGGATTGCGGGTTACCCCCCACTTCCCGCCAGGAGATCCCCCGGTGAACTGTGGAGCTCTCCCCGAAGCCGGCGAGTCCGTGCGGGGTGGAACCTGGTCAGCACGGATCGGTGTTCTCGGTGGTCGCCCCCGGAGCAAGACGCCGCGCCGTGCCGGGGTCGGCCGCCGCCGGGGGGTGGCCGACCCCCTTTGTCGTCCCCTTGGGTGGGATCCCCTGAATAGCCCATTCTTCGGGACCCCGGGCGAGTACCGTCAGAAGATGGAGACCGAGACGGCGTGTGACGCCGAACTCGCGTCCGCGCTGCGGCTGTCGGTGATGCGCCTTTCCCGACGAATGCGCCAGGAGCGGTCGAGTCAGCTCACCCCCACGCAGACGTCCGCGCTGGCGTCGCTGGAGCGTCATGGCCCGATGACGCTCGGGGAGA
The DNA here is from genome assembly GCF_025403375.1 of Frankia gtarii. GTDB lineage: Bacteria > Actinomycetota > Actinomycetes > Frankiales > Frankiaceae > Frankia > Frankia gtarii. Next base: position 3,474 of record NZ_JAMPTM010000201.1, on the reverse strand, counting down.
TGGCTGCGCACGAGCGCGTCCAGCCGCCTTCGATGACGCGGGTCATCGCGCATCTCGCGGTCGCCGGGCTGGTCGAGCGCCGCCCGCACCCCACCGATGGGCGGCAGGTGATCGCCGAGGTCACGGAGAAGGGGCGGACGCTGCTCAGCGACGACCGTCGGCGCCGAGACGAGTGGCTGACCGACCGGCTCGCGGCGCTGTCCGCCGAGGAGATCGCCGCCCTGACCCGGGCGGCGCCGGTTCTCGACGCCCTCGCCGGCTCCTAGTCACCCGGCTCGCCCGTCACAGCACATGGCCGTCACAGCACATGGCCGTCACAGCTCGACCCAACCGCCGCGCTGGTGGGAGGTGCGGGCCGCGGCGATGAGCCGGTTCGCGGTGAGCAGGTCGTGGAAGGTGGCGCCCCGGACCAGCCGCGCGTCGTCCAGCTCGGTGGCCCGCACGACGTCGTAGGTGGCCTCCATCAGCCCGGGCCGGGCGGTCGGCGGGGTGGGCATCAGCAGGTCGTGCACGCCGGCGTCGTCCTGGCGGCGGACGCGGCGGCCCTGGACGACGATGCGCCCGGAGTCCCCGCACACGGTCATGGTGGCGGTGCCCAGGTCGCCGCCCATCCGCTCGTTGATCAGCACTGTGGCGCCGCTGGCTGAGAGCAGGGCCAGCGTCACGGGTGCGTCGGGCGCCAGCGTGGGGGCGGGCATCGCGGCGGGATCGGCGCAGACCGCCAGGATCTCCCCGCACCAGCGCATCGCGAGGTCGATGATCTCGACTCGCCCGGTCGGCCCGGTCGGCGCGCCGACCACGGTCATCTGGGTGAGCCGGCCCAGTGAGGGGACCGTGGCCGCCACGTGGGTGGCCGCCGGCCAGGCTCGACCGTCCAGGGCCACCACGTGGGCGAGGTCGGCCTCCTCGGCCAGGTCGGCGACGGCCCGCAGCGTTTCCGCCTCGGCGGTGGCGGGACCGGCGAGCAGCACATGCAGGCCGATCTCGGCTGCCCGCCGGGCGACGATATCCGAGCCGGGTGGTGGCATCTCCACGCAGACCGCCTCGATGTTGTCCGAGAGCAGGGCGAGCAGGTCGGCGTAGGCGCGGGGGACCCCCGCCTCGGCCGCCCAGGCCAGCGACTCCAGCGGCTCCGGGGCGAGCAGGCCGACCACCGTGACCCCGGCGTTGCGCAGTACTTCAGCTGTCGTGCTGTCGGAGCCATCGGTGACCAGCGCCATCGCGAGCGGAAGGTCGGGCTCACGGCGCCGGACGAGCCGTCGCAGTTCCCGCCAGCTTGCGGACAGTGCCGGATCGCGCGGTGGCACCAGCTCGGGGAGCGTCGTCACGGCTCTGATAGTGCCCCTGGTCCGGCGGCGGTGGTCAGTGATGGCACCGATTGTCGCGGAGAGCGGAAAGCATCCCATCTTGTCAATCAAGGTTGACACTCCTGCGGGTGTCAACGTAGGTTGACGTCCATGAACATGACCGCCACGAAGCTCGCCGGGGCGGCCTCCGACGACGACCCACGGGTGGGTCTCGCCGCCGTCGCCTCGCTGCGAGCCCTGTTGGAATCGCTCGAGGAGCTCCAGGTCGCCAGCGCCCGGCACAGAGGCTGGTCCTGGCAGGAGATCGCCGACGTGCTCGGCGTGAGCCGGCAGGCCGCGCACAAGAAGTACGGGCGCCGGTTCGGAAAGGGGAGGTAAGGCGGTGTTTGAGAAATTCACGCCGCAGTCCCGTGCCGTCGTGCGCGCCGCGACCCAGGTGGCGGCGGCCTTCGAGCACGACCGGGTGCACAGCGGCCACCTGCTGTTCGCCATCGTCACCGAGGGCGGCGCCGTCGGGCGTGCCCTGGCCGGCCTCGGGCTCGACGAGCCGTCGCTGCGCACCGAGCTGCATGGGGCCAGGGTGCTCTCGCGCGGTGGCCGGGAGGTGGACACCGACGCCCTGGCGGCGATCGGGGTGGACTACGAGGCCATCCGGGCCGCCGCCGACGAGCGGTTCGGCGCCGGCGTGCTGGGGCTGACCATGGTCCGCAAGGCCCCGCGACGATCCTGGTGGCGGCGGCGTCCACGGTCGCGCGGGCCACGTTTCTCGGCCGAGGCAGGGCGGGCGTTGGAGCGCGCCGTGCGGCTCGCGGCCACCCGCGGCGACGGCGACCTCACGCCGCTGCACCTGCTGCTGGGGATGCTCGCCGACCAGTTCTCGCTGGCCGCCGGGATCATCGTGCGCCGCGAGACGAGCCTGGAACAGGTCCGGCACGCCGCGGCCGCGGCGGCCGCGGCGGACGACGCCGACCCGGGAGCACGGAGCTGACCGCGCGGCTGTTCGTGGCCGCCGTGCCGCCGGCCGCGGTCACCGACGCACTGTGCACCGCGGTGCACCGGGCCCGGGCGGCGGCTGCGGACCTGCGCTGGTCGGCGCCCGATCGGTGGCACGTCACCCTCGCCTTTCTCGGCCCGGTGCCGGACGAGCGGCGGGCCGACCTCGACACCCGGCTCGCCCGGGTGGCGCGCCGGCATGGCCCGATCGCCGTCGAGGCCGTCGGCGGCGGGCACTTCGGTGACCGGGTGCTGTGGACGGCGGTGCGGCCCGGGTCGGCGGCGTCGGGCGGGGCGCTCGCAGGGCTCGCGGCCGGCGTGCGGCGGGCGGCCGAGCGGGCCGGCGCCGCCGCCGGGGCGGACGATCGGCCGCTGCGGGCGCACCTGACCCTCGCCCGGGCGCCCGACCGGAGCGGCCGGGCGCTCGGCCCGCTCGTCGAGATGCTGCGGGCCGACGTGGAGCCGTTGCCGTGGACCATCGACCGGCTTGCCCTGATGAGCAGCGTCGACGGCGCCCCCGGCACCCCCCCGATCTACCGCGAGCAGGCTTCCTGGCCGCTCACCGGCACCGGCCGGTGAGCGGCTGCCGTCAGGACGCCATAGCCGGATCGAGCGGGCGGTAGCGGTAGCCCACCCGGCGGATCGTCTCGATCCGGTACCGGTGCTCGGGGCCGAGCTTGCGCCGCAGCCTGGTCACGAGGACGTCGACCGTGCGGACGTCCGGGGCCGTCGCGTCGTCGGCCTGGTGCCCCCACACCGACGACAGCAGGGCCTGGCGGCTGTGCGCCTGCCCGGGGTGGTGGACGAAGAAGTCCAGCACCTCGAACTCGAGGTAGGTCAGCTGCAGCGCGCGGCCGTCCACCGTCGCAAGCCAGGCGGTCCGGTCGATCCACACCCCCGAGCGGGGCGGGGTCTGGGCGGTCGGGCGCTGGTCGGGCCGAGCCGGGGCGACGGCGCCGGCCGTCCGTGCGTGGGTCGGCACGGGCACGGGCTGCCGGGGAAGGGTCGCCGCCGTCCCGACGGGCGTGCGCTGTGGCGTGGTCGCCAGGCGCGGCCGGTACGGGAGGGTGGTCGTCTGCGGGGGCATCGCTGGCCTTTCGGTCAGTGGTTCTTCCGGTCGCCGGGAGCTGCGGCGCTGGGCCGGGCGGCCCCTGGAGCCGGGCGGTCCCTGGGC
>NZ_JAMPTM010000200.1 GCF_025403375.1 Frankia gtarii | reverse complement strand
GGATCGGGGCGGTGTCCGGGAAGAGCGGGGCCTGGCTGCGGCCGAGCGGCTCGGCGATCGGCTCGAGTCCGAGGTGCTCGAAGGCCGCGGCGGTAGCGACCCGGCCGCGGGAGGTACGAATCAGCAGGCCGGCCCTCAGCAGGAACGGCTCGGCGACGTCCTCGACCGTCTCCGGCTCCTCCCCCACCGACACGGCCAGCGTGGTGAGACCGACCGGGCCGCCGCCGAAGCGACCGACGAGTGCCTCCAGCACGGCCCGGTCGAGGCGGTCGAGGCCCAGCCCGTCCACGTCGTAGATCCGCAGCGCCGCCCGGGCGACGTCGCGGGTGACCACCCCGTCGGCGCGCACCTCGGCGTAGTCGCGCACCCGGCGCAGCAGCCGGTTGGCGATGCGAGGGGTGCCCCGGGAGCGCCCGGCGACCTCGGTCGCGCCCTGTTCGGTGAGGCTGACGCCGAGCAGGGCCGCCGAGCGGGTCAACACCCGGGCGAGCTCGTCCGGAGAGTAGAAGTCCAGGTGGGCGGTGAAGCCGAACCGGTCGCGCAGTGGCCCCGTCAGCAGCCCCGACCGGGTCGTGGCGCCGACCAGCGTGAACGGCGCGACGTCGAGGGGGATTGCGGTCGCCCCCGGCCCCTTGCCCAGGATCACGTCGACCCGGAAGTCCTCCATCGCGGCGTAGAGCAGTTCTTCGGCGGGACGCGCGATCCGGTGGATCTCATCGAGGAACAGCACCTCCCCGGGGGACAACGCGGTGAGGATCGCGACGAGGTCGCCGGCCCGTTCGATCGCCGGGCCGCTGGTCATCCGCAGCGGCACCGCCAGCTCCTCCGCGATGATCATCGCGAGGCTGGTCTTGCCCAGGCCCGGCGGGCCGGACAGCAGGACGTGGTCCGGCGGACGCCCACGCGCCCGCGCGCCCTCCAACATGATCGAAAGCTGCTCCCGGACCTTGCGCTGGCCGACGAACTCGGTGAGGGTACGCGGGCGCAGCCCGGCCTCGAACGCCTGCTCCTCGGCATTCGCGGCGGCCGAGACGAGGCCGTCGGCGCTCATCCGCCGCCGCCGGACGCCCCGGACGCAGCCGGCCCAGCTCCCGCCGACGCGGTCATCGGCGCAGCACGGCCAGGCAGGCCCGCAGTAGTGTCGGCGCGTCGGGCGCGGTGTCGGCCGCCGAGGCGTCGGCCGCCGAGGCGCCGGCCGACTGGTCCGGGTCGTCCGGGGACGCGGCCAGCACGGCCAGAGCACGCGACACCGCGTCGTCGGCCTCCCGCGCGGAATAGCCCAGACCGGTCAGGGCCTCGCGCACGGTGTCCGCGACCCCGTCGACGCCGCCCGCGCTGCGCCCGTCGGCCTGAAGGCCGCCCGCCGCCCGGGGCGCGGGCACGGGGGCGCCGCGCGGCGGGCCGAGGCGGTCGCGCAGGTCAAGGACGATCCGCTGGGCGCCCTTGCGCCCAATCCCGGGGACCTTGGTGAGCGCCGCGAGATCCTCCTCGGCGACCGCGCGGCGGACCGTGTCCGGATCATGCACACCGAGGACGGCCTGGGCGAGCTTCGGCCCCACCCCGCCGGCGGACTGCAGGATTTCGAAGACGTCGCGGGCATCGGTGTCGGCGAAACCGTAGAGGGTCAGCTCCGTCTCGCGCACGACGAGGGTGGTGGCGAGGCTGGTCGGCTCACCGACGCTCAGCCGGGCCAGTGTCGCCGGGGTGCACTGGACGAGCAGGCCGACGCCGCCCACCTCGACGACGGCGGACAGCGGCCCGAGCGCCCTGACGGTGCCGGACAGCGAGGCGATCACGACGTCCCCGCTGGGCGGCGTACGGGTGCGGCGGGCGCCGCCGAGCGCAGCCGGGCGAGCGCCGGGCCCCGCCACAGGTGACAGAGCGCCAGCGCCAGCGCGTCGGCGGCGTCGGCCGGCCGCGGCACCTCGGTCAGTCCCAGCAGCCGGGTGACCATGAACCCGACCTGGGCCTTGTCGGCTCGCCCGCTGCCGGTGACCGCGGCCTTGACCTCGCTGGGCGTGTACAGGGCCACCGGCAGGTCGCGCCGCGCGGCAAGCATGATCGCTACCGCGCCGGCCTGAGCCGTGCCCATCACCGTGCGCACGTTGGCCTGGCTGAAGACTCGCTCGACCGCGACCGCCTCCGGACAGGTGCGATCAAGCCAGGCGTCGATGCCGTCGGCGACGGCCCGCAGCCGGTCGGCCACCTCGGCACCGGCCGGCGTGCGCACCACCCCCACCTCGACCAGGCGGGCGCGGGAGCCAGGGGCTCCGTCGACCACCCCCAGGCCGCAACGGGTCAGCCCCGGATCGACGCCCAGAACCCGCATCCACCCTCCCGACCACTCACCCGCGAGAACACTTGTTCGATGATAGATCGGTCGGCGCAACCGGACATCCACGACACGCCCAACAGATCGCCTCCGGCGCGGCGACGCCCCACTCAGCTGCTGACGAGCTCCATGACGTCGTCGGAGATGTCGCCGTTGAACCACACGTTCTGGACGTCGTCGAGATCCTCGACCGCTTCGAGAAGCTTGAGCACCTTGGCCGCGGGCTCGGCGTCCAGCGGCACGCTCACGCTCGGCAGCCAGGAGATGTCCGCCGAGGTGATCTCCAGACCGGCGTCGGTGGCGGCCACCCGCACCGTGTGCAGGTCGGTGGCCTCGGAGATGATCTCGAAGGTGTCGCCGAGATCGTTGACCTCCTCGGCGCCCGCGTCGAGCACGGCGAGCAGCACATCGTCCTCGGTGAGCTCGGCGGACTTCGTCACCAGCAGGACGCCCCTGCGGTTGAACAGGTACGACACCGAACCGGGATCGGCCACCGTGCCGCCGTTGCGGGTGATCGCCACGCGAACGTCGGAGGCGGCCCGGTTACGGTTGTCGGTGAGGCACTCGACGAGGATCGCAACACCGCTCGGCCCGTACGCCTCGTAGGTGATGTTCTCGTAGTTCACCCCGCCGGCGAGCTCGCCGGACCCCCGCTTGACCGCTCGCTCGATGTTGTCGTTCGGCACGGACTGCGACTTGGCCTTGGCGATCGCGTCGGCCAGCGTCGGGTTGCCCGCCGGATCGCCGCCCCCCGTCTTGGCGGCGACCTCCACCGTCTTGACCAGTTTGGCGAAAAGCTTGCCCCGCCGCGCATCGATGACTGCCTTCTTGTGCTTCGTGGTCGCCCACTTGGAGTGACCGCTCATGTCCTGCCCCTCTTACTCGCGATCACCGACCGGATCCGGAAGATCGCGCAATGTCGACGAATAGCCGGTGCATCCTGGAGTCACCGGTCAGCTCCGGATGGAACGCGGTGGCCAGCAACGAGCCCTGACGGACCGCCACCGGCGCCTCGGCGACACGAGCCAGGACCTCGACCGCATCGCCCGCCTTTTCTACCCATGGTGCTCGGATGAAGACCGCGTGCACAGGCGGCCCCTCCACACCGTCGACGTCGAGGTCGACCTCGAACGAGTCGACCTGCCGGCCGAAGGCGTTGCGCCGGACGACCATGTCCAGCCCACCGATCAGCGGCTGGTCCGGCCGGCCATCCACGACGTCCCGCGCAAGCAGGATCATGCCAGCACACGAGCCGAACACGGGCAGGCCCGCCACCACCGCCGCCCGCAGCGGCTCCAGCAGCTCGAACACCTGCAGCAGCCGGCCGATCGTCGTGGACTCGCCGCCGGGCAGAACCAGACCGTCCACCGCGGCGAGCTCCGTCGCACGGCGGACCTCCACCGGCCGCGCGCCGACGTCACTCAGCGCCCGGGCGTGCTCCCGCACGTCCCCCTGCAGCGCGAGGATGCCGATCCGCGGACCGCTCACCAGCCGCGGTCGGCGTACCGGGCTGCCGACGGGAGCTCGGCGACGTTGATGCCGACCATCGCCTCACCCAGGCCCCGCGACACCTTCACCAGGACGTCCGGGTCGTTGAACATCGTGGTGGCCTCGACGATCGCGCGGGCGCGCCGCGCCGGATCGCCCGACTTGAAGATCCCGGAGCCGACGAACACCCCGTCCGCGCCGAGCTGCATCATCAGCGCCGCGTCCGCGGGGGTGGCGATGCCGCCGGCGGTGAACAGCACGACGGGCAGCCGGCCGAGCCGAGCCACCTCGGTGACCAGCTCGACGGGGGCGCGCAGCTCCTTGGCCGCGGCGTAGAGCTCCTCCGCCGGCAGCGCCGAGAGCCGGCCGATCTCGGCGCGGATGGTACGCATGTGCACCACCGCGTTGGAGACCTCGCCGGTGCCCGCCTCGCCCTTGGAGCGGATCATCGCCGCCCCCTCGGCGAGACGGCGCAGCGCCTCGCCGAGGTTCGTCGCCCCACAGACGAACGGCACGGTGAACGACCACTTGTCGATGTGGTGGTGCGGGTCGGCCGGGGTGAGTACCTCGGACTCGTCGACGTAGTCCACCCCGAGGGCCTGGAGCACCTGGGCCTCGACGAAGTGCCCGATCCGGGCCTTGGCCATGACCGGGATGGACACCGCCTCGATGATCTCCGAGATCATGTCCGGATCGCTCATCCGGGCGACGCCGCCCTGGGCGCGGATGTCGGCGGGCACCCGCTCCAGGGCCATCACCGCGACAGCGCCGGCGTCCTCGGCGATGCGCGCCTGCTCGGCCGTGACCACATCCATGATCACGCCGCCCTTGAGCATCTCCGCCATGCCACGCTTGACGCGGGCGGTGCCGGCATGCCGGGCGGAGTCGGTCGCCGGGCCGGCGGTGGCAGTCTGGCCCTGGGACATGATGTGCCGTCTCTTTTCGCTCCAGTCGGGCACCACGGCCGGCTCCGCCATGTCAGGCACACCTGCATGTCGGATACCCAGCCAGGTGATTCCCGTGCGGGTGGGTCGGTTCCCCATCGTACGGCGCAGGCCGCGCCGACCGGGCAAGATCAGGAGGCCAGGCCCGGCCGGTCGCCGTGGCCGAGCGGCCCGTCGTGGCCGAGCGGCCCGTCGTGCCCCGGCCGGTCCTCGCGTCCGGGCGCGTCGGCACCCCGCACCGAGCCCTCGACGAGACGCGGCCAGGGCTCCTCTCGAAGGGGCAGCGCGTCGTCGATCTCGAAGTAGCCGGGCGGTGGGCGGCGCCCGGACAGGTGGAGCACCCGGACCACCCGGCGACCCGCGAGCGCCCGCTGGTCACGGACCGCGTCGTTGTGGAACTGGCGGGCCAGCGCCACCCGGGCCGCACCGGAGTCGACCGCGTGCAGCTCGATGGGAAAACGCTGCCCGGCCGCCGCGACCTCGACGGAGCGCAGAGACCGGCTCAACGCGTTTTCGGCCAGCTCGACCGCGGCGTTCAAGGGGGCGCCGGCGAGCAGTTCCGGGTAGGCCGCCCGCGTGCGGGCGGCGCTGACCGCCAGCTCGTCGAGACCGCAGCGCTCGGCGAGCTGCGCCGCGGCGTCGGCGCGGGCGACGAGCTGGGTGATCAGACCGCCGCTGGCGTCCGACACCCGGGCGGCGAGCCGGTCGAGCCGGCGGGCCAGCCAGGTCAGATAGGTCGCGATCGCCACCACGAGGGCAACGACCACCACGAGGACGGTCATCTCGCGCAGCGTAGCCAACGCAGGGATGTGACCTGGCGCCGGTACCGCCCGGCTACGTCGACGCGAGCGACACCCGACGGTCTCCGGAGACCATCTGGTAGACGCCGACGATGCGCTCGGCGATGGTCCGCCAGTCGTAGGTCTCGACGACCACCCGGCCTCGGCGGACCAGCCCGGCGGCCTCCGCCGGATCGGTGAGCACGTCGGCGAGGGTGGCGGCGAGTCGCGCGGGATCGCCGACGTCGAACAGCCGCCCAGCGCGACCGTCGTCGAGCACCCGGCGGAACGCGTCGATGTCGCTGGCCACCACGGCGGTCCCGGCCGCCATCGCCTCCAGCAGCACGATCCCGAAGCTCTCCTGGCCGGTGTTCGGGGCGCAGTACACCTGGCCGGAGGCGAACACCCGCGGCTTGTCGGCATCGGAGACGAGGCCCAGCAGGTCGACCCGGGACCGCAGCTGCGGTTCCAGCCGTGCACGCACCGCCGCGGCGTCCCCGGGCCCGGCGACGAGCAGGCGTGCGTCGTCGATCCGGGCGGCGAGCGCCGGCATCGCGGCCAGCAGCACGTCAAGGCCCTTGCGCGGCTCGTCGATGCGGCCGAGGAAGGCGACGGTGGGCCGCCCGTCGTCGTAGCCGGGCAGCGGCCGGGCATCCGCGAAGTGCTGCACCGCGACCCCGTTGGGGATCAGGATGGCGTCGGCGCCGAGATGCTCCACGAGCGTGCGCCGCGCAGCCTCGGAGACGGCGATGCGGGCGCGCAGCTTCTCGAAGGACGGCTGCAGCGCGCCCTGCGCGGCGGTCAGGAACCGCGACCGGGGGTTCGCGGTGTGGAAGGTCGCCACGATCGGCCCGTCGGCGAGCATGCAGGCCAGCAGGCTGACACTCGGCGCGCTGGGCTCGTGCACGTGCAGGACGTCGAAGTCGTGTTCGCGCAGCCAGCGGCGGACCCGGGCGGCGGAGACCGGGCCCATCAGCAGCCGGGCGACCGAGCCGTTGTAGGGCACCGGCAGCGCCCGACCGGCGTCGACGGCGTAGGACGGCAGGGTCTGCTCGTCGTCGACGGGGGTGATGACCGAGACCTCGTGCCCCGCCGCGAGCAGGGCCTCGGCGAGGTCGCGCACGTGGACCTGGACCCCGCCGGGGACATCCCACGTGTAGGGGCAGGCCAGGCCGATCTTCACGACGCCGCCGCGGGGCGACCGGGCGGGGTCACGCCTCGTCGCGCCAGACGCGCTGGAGCATGTGCCAGTCGGCGGGATGGGCGGCGATGCCGGTGGCGAAGGCGTCGGCGAGGTCCTGGGTCATCGTCGCGACGTCGCTCGGCCGCGCCGCGGGGTGGATTCGCGCACTCCACCCGTCCCGGTCGAACCACAGCGTGACCGGCAGCAGCGTCGCCCCGGTGGCCAGCGCCAGCGCGGCGGGGCCACCGGGCATCGTGGCCCTGGCGCCGAAGAACCGCACGCCGATGCCCGTGCGGGACAGGTCGCGGTCGGCGAGCAGGCACAGCATCCCGCCGGCCCGCAGCCGGTCGGCGAGCAGGCCGAACGGCGGGCTCTCGCCACCCGTCAGCGGGATGACCTCCATCCCGAGCTCGGAGCGGAACGCGACGAAACGCTCGAACAGCGACTCGGGCCGCAGCCGCTCGGCGACCGTGGTGAACGGGACGCCCGTCGCCGCGAGCCAGGCGCCGGCCTGCTCCCAGTTGCCCATGTGCGGCAGCGCCAGAATCGTGCCCGCGCCGCGGGCGTGCGACTCGCGCAGGAGGTGCTCGTCGAGGACCCGCATCCGGCCGACGATCCGCTCCGTGCCGAGCTCGCGCAGGCGGAAGACCTCGAGCCAGTAGCGCGCGTAGGAGCGCATCGCCATCCGGGTGAGTCGGTCCAGGTCGGTGCCGGCCGGCGCGACCCGGCTCAGGTTCGCCCGCAGCCGGCGGACCCCTCGCCCGCCGCGCCGGTACGCCGCGTCGGCGCCGAGCCGGAACGCCGCGGCGGCGACCGACTCCGGCAACAGTCGCACGCCGCGCCAGCCCAGCGCGTAGCCGAGGTCGGTGAGCCGCCCCTCGGTCACGGCCGCCGCGCGGGCCCGGATGGCATGGCCCCGGACGGGACGGTGGGGGCCGCGGTCGACACCGGCGGCGCCGGCGGGTCACCCGCGCGGTACCACTGACGGTAGACGTGTACCACGCGCTGGGCGACGGTAAGCGTGGTCGCGGCGACGAGGAACCACAGGGCGGCGGGCAGCAGGTAGGGCACGCCGAGGCCGTACAGACCGGCGGCGACCAGCAGGATCAGCAGCCGCTCGCCGCGCTCGGCGAAGCCGACGTTGCAGGTGAAGCCGAGCCCCTCCGCGCGCGCCTTGACGTAGGAGGTGATCGAGCCCGCCACCAGGCAGACCAGCGCGGCGACGACGAGCGGCAGCGAGTCGCCGTCGCCGGCATACCAAATGATCAGCGAACCGAAGATCGCACTGTCGCCGACGCGGTCGGAGGTGGAATCGAGGAAGGCCCCCCACTTGGAGGAGATACCTCGGGCGCGGGCGATCACCCCGTCGATCAGGTCCGAGAAGACGAACAGAGTGATCACGACCGTGCCGAGGAAGAAGACCCCGCGGGTGAAGAACCCCAGCGCGGCGCCCGCCACTCCGATGGTGCCGATGATCGTCACGACGTCGGGCGATATCGACGACCTGGCGGCCCACTGGCTCACCGGGTCGAGCACCTTCTGGATCTGCGGTCGTGCCTTGCTAGCGAGCATGTGGTGTCCCGTCGTCCCGCGTATACCCGGCTTCGGGCGGTCTTCACAGTACCGCCGCCACGATCCGTGCATTCCCGACCACGGCTCCACTCGGGCTTGTGCCCCACGTCACCTGGGAGCACTCTGCCGTTACGGACAGGATCTCACCTGCCTATCAAGGAGGCGAGGATGTCAACAGCCTCGTGCGATGTACGTAACGTCGTCCTGGTGGGGCACACCGGCGCCGGCAAGACGGCCCTGGTGGACCGGCTGCTCGCCACCGCCGGGCCGCCCGAACGCCAGAACGGCGACCATCAGCTCGTTCACACCAGCTACGTCGGGCACGCCGACCCCGATCACCGGCCCTCCCGGTCGGTCAGTCTTTCCTTGTGCTCGGTCAGCCACCGCGGGCTCACCATCAACCTGCTCGACACCCCGGGCTACCCGGACTTCATCGGCGAGCTGCGCGCGGGCCTGCGCGCCGCCGACGCCGCCCTGTTCGTCGTCAGCGCCGTCGACGGCGTGGACGGCGCGACCGGCCTGCTGTGGACCGAGTGCGCCGAGGTCGGCATGCCGCGTGCCATCGCAATCGCCCACCTGGACCATGCCCGCGCCGACTTCACCGCGGCGGTCGAGGAGTGCCAACGCGCCTTCGGCACCGGGGTGCTGCCGGCCTGGCTGCCCCACCGGACGGCGGACGGCACCGTGCGACTGACGGGGCTGCTGACCGGCCGGACCGTCGAGTACGGCCCCGGCGGGCGGCGCGAGTCCACGGCCGAGTCGGGCCGGTCCGACCTGCGCCACGCCGCCGCTCGTGCCGCCCTCGTCGAGGGGATCATCGCCGAGAGCGAGGACGAGACGCTGCTCGACCGCTACCTGTCCGGCGCCGACCCCGATCCGGACCTGCTGCTCGCCGATCTGGAGACCGCGGTCGCCCGCGGCACGTTCTTCCCGGTGTTGCCGGTCGGCCTGCGCACCGACCAGGGCGCGCACCAGGGCGCGAACCAGGGCAGCGGCGACCGGATCCCGGCGCGGACCGGCGGGTTCGGCTCGACGGAGCTGCTCGACCTGCTGGCCCAGGGCTTCCCCGCGCCGGCGGAGCATCCCCTCCCGGCGCTGACCCGCCCCGACGGCACGGCCTGCGCCCCGGGCACCGGCGATCCCGCCGGGCCGCTGGTCGCCGAGGTCGTCAAGACGACCACCGATCCGTATGTGGGCCGGATGTCGGTCGTGCGGGTCTTCAGCGGGACGCTGCGCCCGGATGACCCCGTCCACGTCAGTGGGCACGGCCGGGCGGCGGCCGGCCGTGCCGACCATGACGACGACGAGCGGGTCGGCGCGCTGTCCCGGCCCTACGGCTCGGCGCTGCACAGCGTGCCGGACTGCCCCGCGGGCGGCATCTGCGTGGTGACGAAGCTCGCCACCGCCGAGACCGGCGACACCCTGTCCAGCCTCGACGATCCGCGGCACCTGTCCGCCTGGACGATGCCCGAGCCGCTGCTGCCGGTCGCCATCCGAGCCCGCGGCCGCGCCGACGAGGACCGGCTGTCGACCGCGCTGTCCCGGCTGGCGATCGAGGATCCGACCCTACGGGTGGTTCAGGATCCGGAGACCGCGCAGCTCGTCCTGTGGAGCATGGGCGAGGCGCACGCGGACGCAGTGCTCGAACGTCTCGCCCAGCGCTACGGCGCCACCGTCGACCGGGTAGCGACGATCATCCCGCTGCGGGAGACGCTGCGGGCGCCCGCGCGCGGGCTGGGCCGCCAGGTCAAGCAGTCCGGTGGGCACGGCCAGTACGCCGTCTGCCAGCTCGAGGTCGAGCCGCTCCCGCCGGGCAGCGGTTTCGAGTTCGTCGACGAGATCGTCGGTGGCGCCATTCCCCGCTCGTTCATCCCCTCGGTGGAGAAGGGCGTCCGGGCGCAGATGGCCCAGGGGGTGCGAGCCGGTCACCCGCTGACCGACCTGCGGGTGCGCCTGGTCGACGGCAGGTCGCACAGCGTCGACTCCTCGGATCTGGCGTTCCAGATCGCCGGCGGGTTGGCGCTGCGCGACGCCGTGCGCAGCGGCGGTGTGGTCGTACTGGAGCCGGTGCTGGCCGTCGACGTGTCGGTGCCCGACGAATTCGTCGGGACGGTGGTCAGCGACCTGTCGACCCGACGGGGACGGGTCGTCGGCATGGATCCGGTCCCGTCGGCGCCGGGTAGCGCACCGTCGTTCGCCGCGACGCGCACCGTCGTCCATGCCGAGGTGCCGGAAAGCGAGATGTCCCGGTACGCGACAGAGCTGCGCTCGCTGAGCCACGGAACAGGAAGCTTCCACCGCGAGCCGCACGGCTTCGAGCCGATGCCACCGCAGCTCACCGATTCGCTGATCGGCTGATCGCCCGCTCGGCCTACTCGCCGCAGCGGCCTACTCGGCCGGGGCCGCGCCTGCCCAGGCGTCGGCGAGCATCGCCCGGGTCTGCCCGAGCAGGGCGGGCAGCACCCGGGTCACCCCCACCACGGGCATGAAGTTCGTGTCGCCACCCCACCGGGGCACCACGTGCTGGTGCACGTGGGAGGCGATTCCGGCGCCGGCGACGTGCCCGAGGTTCATGCCCGTGTTGAAACCGTGGGCCCCGCTGGCGGTACGCAGCACGCGCAGGGCACGCTGCACGAAAAAGGCCATCTCGACGATTTCCTCGGAACCCATCTCGGCATAGTCGGCGACGTGCCGGTAAGGCACGATCAGCAGATGCCCGGCATTGTATGGATAGAGGTTGAGAACCGCATAGACGGTTTTCCCGCGGGCAACCACCAGCCCGTCCTCGTCGGACATGTCGACGATGGAGCAGAAGGGGCATTCATCGTCGCGGTCGCGACCTTCACCCTTGATGTAGGCCATCCGGTGGGGCGTGTAAAGGCGCTGGAAGGCGTCGGGACCGCCGACCCCGGCCTGTTCCTCGAGCGGAACCCCGTCGGGCGAGACCTGGGCGGTCACTGGGCTGTCACCGCGGCCCCGCCGCCCCGGCCAGGGCAGAGGATTCCGCAGGTGGTGCCGGTTGGGCGGGAGGCGGCGGGCCGGGCGCGCCCAGCGGCGCCAACCCCGCCACCGTCATCGGACGATCCCCCTCGAAGGGTGGCCAACATCCCGCCAATTTATCAGGACGTCGACCGATGAGGCGGCTCCGGCGAGGGCGAGACGCTCACGCGCAGGTGCGCGCCCACAGCGGAAGAGGGAGACTGACGGCGTGGGGGGGTCGTCGCCAGTCTCCCTCGAGTGGCGTATTTGGTTTCGAACCACGGCGTCCCGGTCGTCACGGCGACGCACCCGAAGGGAACCGCGCCCGAGAAGATTTCCCAGCGCAACCCCCCGCGAGACGTCGCGTCAACAAAGGGACCCGCTACGCCCTGCCCGATCAGAGTAGCGGGTGTTAAGCCGATCTGTACAGGGCGGGTCTCATGCCGCCCGAAAATAACCGGGCACACATCGCCGGGCCGGACCTGAACTCGTGGGCACACCGAGCAACTCACCGAAGGGGCGGGACGCACAGCGATGCCGATCAACGATGGGCCAACCGGTACCTCATCGGCCGCCGCAATCGGCTCGCCTCACCTTCCGCCGCCAGGAGCTGACAGACGACGGCCACTGGGAACGCTGGCCGGCCGGCGACCAGGGGACACCGTCCGCCCCGGACCACCCGGGGTAGCCCACCCAGGCGGAAACGGTCGCCCAAACCCGGATGATCTTCCGGCATTTAGGCCACTCTTCTCGGCTTCCCGGACCGGAAAATCAACCGTCGGGCGGCCCGCCGGACACCCGGACCACTGCCGTCGACTCCCGCCGATACTCACTCGTCGTCACCGTCCGCCGGACGACGTTCGAGGCGGCGTGGGCGCCCCATCCGCGGGCCCGATGTCGAGCGCCCCCACCAGCATGGCACCAAAGTGGGGTCGCGAGGAGGTTATTCCGGTCCGGCCAACACGCAGCCAGGGCGCCCGGATCGGGAGAAAAGCGGCATTTGCGCTGGTAGGAAGCCAGTCCACCACCCGAGAAAGGATCTTGACCCGGCCCGCCGTCATAGGCCCGCCACACGCGAGCCCGCCGACACGGCGAGGTAAATCAGCTGCAGGAACCGACACCAAAGGGGAAACAGCTGCGGATCACCAACGGCCGAATCCCAAAGGCGCGAGCATGAGCACGAACCACCGGCACCGGACGCTTCCCGCGCCCCCTCGGACCGCTTCCATCCAGACCCTCGCCCGACGCCGACCCCGCCGACGCCCGGCACTCCCAGGGCAGCGCACTCCCAGGGCAGCGCACTCCCCGCGCCTTACCGCCCCACTTCACTCCACCCGCCGTGACC
>NZ_JAMPTM010000001.1 GCF_025403375.1 Frankia gtarii | reverse complement strand
GGGCGGGGCACTCGACCGGGCCATCGCCCCGCACACCGGGGCCCGCCTGGCTGCGGCGACGTCGGCCACTCGGTCCGGCGGCGCCTCCTCGTTCAGCTGGCGCGCTCCCCTTCTGGCGCTGGTCGCGGTTGCCTGTCTGCCGCTGGTGCTCCACGACTTCTGGGTCGGGCTCCTCATGCAGGGCGTGGCCCTGGGCGTCGTGTTCCTCTCGTTCACGCTGGTCACCGGTGAGGGCGGCATGATCTGGCTCTGCCAGATCACCTTCGCCGGGGTCGGCGGTCTGAGCGCCGCCCAGTTGTCCACGGAGCACGGGTGGCCGGTGATCGCGGCGATCGTCGCGGGCGGCCTGATCGCCCTCCCGATGGGGGTGATCATCGGGATGCTCACCATCCGCCTCGGTGACCTCTACGTCGCCCTGGTCACCCTGACCTTCGGACTGTTGATGGAAGGCCTGGTGTTCACCCGCTCGACGTTCCTCAACTTTGGTCTCGGGGTGAGCATGGACCGGCCGGGCTTCGCCCCCTCGGACAAGGGCTTCACCTACGTCGAGCTGGCGGCGTTCTGCATCATCGCCCTGCTCATCGTCAACCTCCGCCGCTCCACCACGGGGCTGGGGCTGGGCGCCGTCCGCTGGAGCGAGCCGGCGTCGAAGACGATCGGACTGAGTGTTCTCCAGATGAAGGTGCTGGTGGCCGGGCTGGCGGCGTTCACCGCCGGGATCGGAGGGGGCCTCTACGCCTCCTCTCTGGGTACCGCCCTGCCGGCCAACTACGCGACGTTCCTGGGCGTGATCTGGCTCGCCGTCCTGGTCACGTTCGGCATCCGGTCCACTGTCGCCGCGATGATGGCCGGACTCGCCTTCACCTTTGCGCCCGGTCTGGCGATCGCCTACCTGCCGCACTGGTTCGCCCAGGTTCCCCCGCTGCTGTTCGGTCTCGGCGCGATCTCCGTCGCCGGCAACCCCGAAGGGCTGCTCGCTCAGCAGGCCCGACAGATCCGCGCAGCCACGGTGAGGCTGAGCGGGCGGGGGTCCGCTGCCGCCCCACCCGGCTCCGCCGGCGGCCCACCTGGGTCGGCCGGTCCCGATCCGCGAGGTATCGAGTTGACGGGAGCGAGCCGATGACCGCCCCGGGTGTCGCGGCCCCGGCCGCACCACCGGTCTCGTCCGCCGCCGCGCTGACGGCGCGCGGTGTCACGGTGAAGTTCGGCGGGCTGACGGCCCTGTCGGAGATCAGTGTGACCGTGCCTCACGGCGCGATCGTCGGGCTCGTCGGCCCCAACGGCGCCGGCAAGAGCACCCTGTTCGCGGTGCTCTCCGGGCTGCTCCGACCGAACGCGGGCAGCGTCCACCTCGCGGGCCGCGATGTCACCGGGGCGTCCCCCCAGGCCCGTGCCCGGCTGGGCCTGGCCCGCACTTTTCAACAGCCCGAGCTGTTCATGGGCCTCACCGTACGTGAACATTTTGCCCTCGCCCATCGGATGCGGCACTGCCGCTCACGAGTGTGGACGGACCTGTTCCTCGGTGGGTCGCTCCGTCGCTGCGATCCAGCCGAGCGGGAACGGGTGGACGCGTTGCTGGAGATGCTGTCGCTCACCCCCCTCGCGGACAAGGAGGTGGACAGCCTGCCGCTGGGGACCTCCCGGCTGGTCGAGGTCGGCCGGGCGCTGGCGACGGCCCCCTCGGTGATGCTGCTCGACGAGCCGCTCTCCGGCCTCGACGCACATGAGGCCGAGCGGCTGGCGGGCACCCTGCGCCAGGTCGCGGCTGAGGAGAAAGTGTCGATGCTGCTGGTCGAACACGACGTCGCCATCGTGCTCAGCCTGTCCAGCCGGATCTTCGTCCTGGACTTCGGTGTGCTGATCGCGGAGGGCACCCCGAACGAGATCCGCGCTGACGCCAGGGTCCGAGATGCCTATCTCGGCGACGAAGGGAGCGGCGAGGAGACCCTGGCCGATGCTGTGGTCGATGCCACGGCCGGCCGCGATCGGGCGGCCGGTGACCCGTCGGGCGGGGGAGCGGCAGCCGACGGCGACACGACGGATCTGGTTCGGATCGCGGGCGAAGGAGCGGATCGTGAGTGAGACGGGTGGGCTGATCGTCGAGGACCTCAACGTCCGCTACGGGCCGGCCCAGGCCCTCTTCGGCGTCTCGTTGAGCGCCGGCGGAGGACGGGTTCTCGCCGTCCTGGGCGCCAACGGCGCGGGCAAGAGCACGCTCGGGCGCGCCGTGTCGGGTCTCATCCCTGTCACGTCGGGCCGGGTGTGTTTCGACGGGAAGGACGTCACGGGCTGGGCGCCGCACCGGGTCCGGCGGGCCGGCCTGACCTACATTCCCGAGGGCCGAGGCGTCTTCCCCGGTCTTTCCGTGCTGGAGAACCTCCGGATGGCCGTGGGACAGCTGGACGGACGGACCGCGCGGCAGGACGCCATCACCCGGGCGGTCGACCTGTTCCCCGTCCTTGGCAGGCGCGAGCACCAGCGGGCCGGCAGCCTCTCGGGCGGGGAGCAGCAGATGCTGGCGATGGCCAGGGCCCTCGCTGTGAAGCCCCGGCTGATCGTGGCCGATGAGATGTCGCTCGGGTTGGCGCCGATCATGGTGAATGCCGTCTTCGACGGCCTCGGAAAGGCCCGGGACGAAGGCATCACGATCGTTCTGATCGAACAGTTCGTCCATCGGGCGCTGGCCTTCGCGGATGACTGCATCGTGCTCTCCCGGGGCGTGGTCGGCTGGTCCGGCCCGGCCAAGGACGCGGGTCAGGAGGTGCTCGACCGTTATCTCGGAGAGGCGACGGCCGCCGTCGCGGAAGTGGGCTGAGGAATCGGATGGACTCCATGGCACGCCGTGCCCTTGGCGGGGAAACCTTCCGGGCCGTCCTGCAGGTTGATCCCCCGCGGTCGAGTGCGCCGGGCACCAGGATGCCCGATCTGGAGTTCGCCGAGCTGTGAAACCGGTCGATTCTCGGCCGGAAGGAACGGCGCTGGACAACAGAAAGTCGGCCAACATCATCCTTGCCGACGCCGACCTGGCGAAGGCGGCGCGGATGGGTGCCCACATGATCATGATCGTCACCTCGGAGCATGGCTGCCCGACTCCGACCCGACTGCTCGTCGAGGACTCGGTCCACGACGAGGCCGTGGCGCGGGTCCAGGGCGCCGCCGAGCTGGCCGACGATTCCCGCTTCAGAACGTCTACATCCCGCTGGACTGACCGGCGTCGCGCGTCGGCGGAATATCGCCACGGGATTGTTCTTTATTCCGTCGGCCCTGCGGACGACCGGTGAGATAGCCAGTGATTCCGGCGCTTTCAATCACTCGCCGCCGCGCCGGAAAGCAGCATGTATATGTAAATATTTAATGGACTTGCCGCGGTCCGCGCACTGGCCCCGCGAATTTCCCGGCCCTGTTGTCGCCGGTGGCGGTATTACACCGAATCCACCGGTTGTGGCCTGCGCCGCCGCCGCCGGGCGGTTCGGCCCGGTGGGTTCGGCCCGGTGGGTTCGCGCCGGCGGAATGGTCCCGTACCCGGGCGCCGGGTTGTGAGTTGGAGCACGTCGGAAGCTGGCGATCGTCCCCGCGATGCCGTCGAACCCCGTAGCCTCGTCGATCAACAGCGCCCGCCGAACAGTGGGGATACCAGGTGGTGTGCGGGGCGAGTTGGCGCGGAAAAGTGATACTTTGCAAATATGGAGAGGCCCGTTGTTCCTGCTGGACTCTGCTATGGTCCGATCTATATTGAGAAGTGGCCATGAGGAGTCCCCGTCACGGGGGAGCCTGAGGCGTAGGGAGCTTCGTTCGAGCGGTCGGGACGCGGCCCCGACCGCAGCTCCCGAGCTGCTTGGCATGAGCTCACCGGGGCCGGCGGTATAGGCGTGGTCCGACGGTCGCACGAGCGCGGCACCGAGAGGAACGGGGACGTGACGCCGAAGAAGACGGAAAAAGATGTGCCCGTGGGCAAGGAGCCCGCGGCCGCGCCGGCCTGGCGGAACCGGGCGGTCGAGCGTTCGCTCGAGCGCTCCCGGGTCGAGGCCGAGCGGCGCAGCGCACGGTTCGTCGACACCGCTCTCGAGCTGGTGGAGGAGACCGGGGGCAAGGACTTCACGGTCCAGGACGTCGTGGACAAGATGCGCGTCTCGACGAGGACTTTCTACCAGTACTTCAGCGGCAAGGACGAACTTCTGGTCGCCATGTTCGAGGAGGCCCAGCGCCACCAGAACAAGGAACTGCGCCGGATGGTGGCCGTGGAACCCGATCCGTTCGCCCGCCTGCAGACCTTCGTCCTGGGCAGCCTCCAGCGGGCCCACGACGGGCGCGGCCAGTCCGGCTCCAGCCGCCTTCTGGTTCAGCAGTACTTCCGGCTCCAGCAGAGCCACCCGGACGAGTTGAGCCACTCGTACAAGGCACTCGTCACCTATCTCAGTGAGATCGTCGCTGACGCGGCGGCGGCGGGTCGAATTCGTTCCGTCGATCACGAGCGCACCGCGGCCATCCTGCTCCAGATGATCACGACCGCGAATCAGGCCTCCATCATCGGCTCCCCGTTGATGGACCCGCCGCTTTCTCCAGCGGAGGTGTGGGAGTTCTGCCTGAGCGGCATCGGCATGGATAGTGCCGGCCGCGAGTCAGCGGATCGTGAAGCAGCGTCGGACCGGCATGACCTGGCCGCCACGAGCGGGCCGGTCGCCGCCCCCTGACGATCGCTCGCCGCCCCTGACGACCGCTCGTGGTGTCGTTCCGTCAGGGGCAGGGGCTGTGCACCCCTGCGAACGGATCATCATGTGGCCGGGAGGGAACGACCCGGGCTTGGCGTGTCGAGCCGGGCCGGCCTCCCCGCCCGCTCTCCCGGCGTCCTCCCGGCACGCCCGCCGGCAGCGTCCTGATCCGCTCGGGGGACTCGACCTCCCGAAGGAGGAAAACGTCACTTCCCACCGGTGATAAGCTCCCTTCTTGCTGGCGGCCGGCCGAGCTCGACCGCCGCACCGCCGGAACGGGAAGTGCGGCTCCTGGGCGCCGAGCCGCTTCGGACGGGTGGGATGCCCACCACCGCGGCCGGTGGGACTGCGGCCGCGGGAGCATGTTGGGAGCGTTTTCATGAACTTCAGCGCGGTCGAACTCGACGAGGACACCCGGGCGTTCTGGGCCGAGACTCGAGCCTTCTTCGACGAGCACGTCACCGAGGAGGTACACGCGGAGGAGCGCCGCACCGGCAGCGGTTTCAACGAGGCGTTCCATCGTGCCTTCGGAGCGCGGGGGTGGGTGCTGGCGCGGTGGCCGGTCGGGCAGGGCGGCGCCGGACTCGACCCCGTTCGGGCCCGGATCATGGAACTTGAGCTCGAACGGTCCGGTGCGCCGGTCATCATCAGCCAGACGACGCCACTGCCGGCCCTCGCCGTCCAGATGTTCGCCAACGAAGAGCTGAAAACGACCGTCCTGGCCGGCGTCGGCGACGGCTCGATCAGCATCTGCCTCGGCTACACCGAGCCTGACTGCGGTTCGGATCTGGCCGCCGTGCGCACGCGCGCCGTCCAAGAGGGCGACGAATGGATCATCAACGGGCAGAAGATGTTCACCACCGGCGCGCAGGTGTGCCAGTACTCCCTGTGCCTCACCCGGACCGATCCCGCTGCGCCCAAGCGCCGGGGGCTCTCGGTGTTCCTCGTGCCGCTCGACCTTCCGGGCATCGAGATCCGCCCGATCCACACGGTGGGTGGGGAGCGAACGAACATCGTGCACTTCGACGATGTGCGCGTCTCCGACTACTACCGGCTGGGTGGGGTCAACCAGGGCTGGGCCGTGCTGTCGGCACCACTCGCCAACGAGCACGGGATGGGCGAGCAGGACGATCTGGCGCCGAACGGTGGCAGGACCTTCCTTCGCGACACCCGCCGGCTCCTTGCCGCGGTGGTGACCTGGCTGCAGACCCAGGTTGACGAGAGCGGGCGGCCACGGCTCGAAGATCCGATCACGCGCGAACGCCTCGCCCGTGTCGCCCTCGACATCGAGGCGGGGACGGCGGCGCACGGGCCGATGGCGCGGATACACGCCTCCGGGGCACTGGCCCGGGCCGCCTCGGACCTGCTTGAGCTGATGGGGCCCGCCGGGCTGCTGCCCCACGGCGCCGAGGGAGCCGTGGCGGGCGCGATCCCCGAGTACATGTTCCGGTTCACGCCCGGGACGTCGATCTACGGGGGAACCAACGAGATCCATCGGAACCTCGTCGCGGAGAAGTTTCTCGGGCTGCCTCGGAGCACCCCGCGTGATTGAGCTTCTGTGGGGTGCCGTGATGACTGACTGGTGGCGGAGGCGAGCGGCTCGTCGGCCAACGTCGGCGACGAAACTACGGGAGGCTGGTCGCCAATGACCGCGGTAATGCAGGGCATTCGCATTCTCGAGGTGGCTGAGCACACGTTCGTGCCGGCGGCCTCGGCGATCCTGGCGGACTGGGGCGCCGACGTCATCAAGATCGAGCATGTCGAGCGGGGTGACGCCATGCGTGGCCTCGCCGCCACCGGCACTGTCGACCTCGGCGCGGGGAAGGTTCACGCGCTGCTGGAGCATTCCAACCGGGGCAAGCGCAGCCTGGGGCTGGATCTGTCCACGGCCGAGGGTCTGGAGATTCTCTACCGGCTCGCCGCCACCTGCGACGTCTTCCTCACGAACAAGCTACCGAAGGTCCGGGCGAAGCTGTCGATCGACGTCGAGGACATCCGAGCCCACAATCCGAAGATTATCTATGTTCGCGGGTCGGGCTTCGGCCCGAAGGGACCGGACGCGGACAGCGGCGGCTACGACATCCTCGGGTACTGGGCGCGTTCCGGTCTCGCGATGGGCGGCACCCCGGAGGGCAGCGACCAGCTCCAGACGATGCCCGGCCCCGCCTACGGAGACTCCATCGGCGCGATGAACATCGCCGGCGGCATCGCGGCGGCCTTGCTGCACCGCGAACGTACCGGCGAGGCGACGGTCGTCGACGTGTCGTTGATGGCGTCGGGGATGTGGGCGTTGGGAGCCGGCATCGCGCTGTCGATGCAGAGCGGCAAGCCGTGGCGGCCGCGGGCCCGGGACGGATCTGGGCTGCGCAACCCGCTGGCGATGCCGTACGCGACGAAGGACGGCCACTGGGTGTACCTGTCCTGCCTGCAGGCTTTCCATTACTGGCCGGACGCGTGCCGGGTGATCGGCCGACCGGAGCTGGTCGGCGACGAACGTTTCGACACGGTGGCGAAGCTGACCGAGAACGCCACGGCGGCGGCCGCGATTCTGGCGGCCGAGTTCGTCACGGCGACGCTGGCCGAGTGGAAGGAGCGGCTGCGTGACTTCACCGGCCAGTGGGCTCCCGTGCAGGACACCGTCGAGGTGGCGAACGACGAGCAGGTGACGGCCAACGGCTACCTCGTCGACGCCGAGATGGCGGATGGGACGCAGGTCCCCCTGGTCGCGACGCCGGTCCAGTTTGACGGCGCGCCGTCCCGACCCCGGCGGGCGCCGGAGTTCAACGAGCACGGTGACGACATCCTGACCCGCGAACTCGGCCTCGGCTGGGACGCCGTCGTCGACCTCAAGGTGAAGGGCGTGGTGGCCTGAACCATGGTGCCCGACATGCTCGACACTCCCGACACCGCCGACGGACGCGATCTGCTGGACCCAGGGAAGAGAGAAGAAATGCCCGAGGAGCCCTCGGCGGCGCGCACCGTAGCGGCCTTCGTGCGTGCCGTGGCGGACGCCTACGGTGACCGCCCGGCCGTCGTGAGTGGTGAGCACGAGCTGACCTATCGTGACCTCGAGCGTCGGTCGGCCGTGCTGGCCCGGGGCCTGCTCGCCCAGGGTGTCGGCAAGGGCACCCGCATCGGCCTGCTGTTCGCCAACGGTCCGGACTGGGCTGTCACCTGGGCGGCGATCAGCCGTGTGGGTGCCGTCGCCGTCCCGCTGAGCACCGTCGCGAAGCCGCCGGAGCTGGCGCGGCTCCTGCGGCACGGCGACCTGCACGGCGTGATCGCCGCTCGCACGATTCTGGGCCGCGACATTCCAGCCGCCTTCGAGGAGGCGTTTGCCGAGCTGCGGACGTCCCCGCCGACCCTGCGATTAGCCGCCGCGCCCTACCTGCGTTGGCTGGCCTTCGCCGGCGCCGACCTGCCGCCCTGGGCGCGTACCCTCGCCTGGCTCGAGGGGGATGTTGACAGCGGGGTCGGGGAGGATCTGTTGCACGCGGCGGAGGCGGAGGTGCACCCGTCGGAGCCGTCGTTGATGATTTACACCTCTGGGCAGAGCGCGGATCCCAAGGGGGTGATCCACTCTCACCGGACCGTCCTGGCCAAAACGCACTACGCACGGGAGATGCTGGGCTATGGGCCCGGCGAGACCCGTTCGGCGTATCTGCCGTTCTTCTGGGTGGGCGGGTTGGTCATGACGTTGTTCCCGACGCTGGAACTCGGGGGCACGGTCGTCTGCGGGGAACGTACCACCCCGCCCAGCTCGATGTTCGCCGCCGCTGGCGCCGGCGCCGCGCATGCGCATTCCACTTACCCGAAGTCGAAGATGCGGATCGGGCTCGGCATGACGGAGACGTTCGGCATGTACTCGTGGGGGGACGGCCCGCCCGACCCGGCCCGGCCCGTCTGCCCGCCGCTGGTGGAGTTCGAACCCGGTTACGAGGTGCAGGTCGTGGACGCCGAGGGCCGGCCCACGGCCGACGGGGGCACCGGCCAGATCCTCCTGCGCGGGCCGACGTTGATGCTTGGCCTGCACAAGGTCACCCGGGAGACGTCGTTCGACGCCGCCGGGTTCTACCGGACCGGCGACCTGGGTGAGGTCGACGGTGACGTCATCTACTATGTCGGCCGGCTCGGCGATATGATCAAAAGTTCAGGGGCCAACGTCTCGCCGGCCGAGGTGGAGCGGGAGATCGCCGCCCTCGACGGTGTCGCGGCGGCGCATGTCGTCGGCCTCGACGACCCCGAGCGGGGTCAGGTGGTCGGCGCGGCGGTGGTGCCCGAGGCCAGCGCGGACCTGGCTCCGTCCGCGCTGCTCGACATCCTGAAGACTCGGCTCTCCAACTACAAGGTGCCCCGGCGGCTGGTCCTCGTCCGGCCGGACGAACTCCCTCTCACGCCCTCCGGAAAGATCCTCAAAAGGGAACTGGCCGAGCTGATCCAAGCCCGTTCCACGCGCTCGCCGTTCCGCGTCGAATGATTGACTGATGAACCGGAGGAATACTCGGATCTGGGGCGTGACGAGCGTCGTCGACTGACGGTGGAAAAATCTGCGGCACCATTCGGTAATTGACCGGGTCCGAACCGTGCGTAACGATACGGAAACGTACTCGATACGACGGTCGGGAACCGTCTTGTCACCGGGTCCGATCTCTTCTGCTGCTTTCTTCCTCCTGGCCGTTACGCCTGGAATCGGGCGGCGCGAACCCTCGATCGGCGGCTGGTGTCGAGTGGCTCTTTTCCGGCCAAGGAGGAGGAACGATGTCAGATCGTCTCTCATGGCCGAGGGTCAGCCGATGGCGGTCGCGGTTACGCATGGACCGCCTGATCGGGCTGGGTGTGGTCGCGGCCGTCGGCGTCGGTGTGCTGGTCGCCGCGTCCTTGCCGGCCGCTGGTCAGGTCGGGGGTGGCGCGGCGCCGGCGCCGGCGCCGATCGAGGTGCGGACAGACAAGGGGGTGGTCCGCGGATCGGTCGTCGAGACCCGGCGGTCGTTCCAGGGCATCCCGTTCGCCGCCCCGCCGATCGGGCCGCTGCGGTGGAAGGCCCCGCAACTCGCCGCGGCGTGGTCGGGGGTGCGCGACACCACCAGGCCCCGGGCGATCTGCCCCCAGGGGGGTCTGACCCCCGGTTCCGATCCCGGATCTGGCCCCGGCGCCGGTAGCGACCCCAGCAGCGAGGACTGTCTGTTCCTCAACGTCACCACGCCCGCCACCATCACCGGCCGGCTGCCGGTGATGGTGTTCATCCCCGGCGGAGGGTTCATCGTCGGGTCGGGAAGCAGCTACGATCCGGCGCCGCTGGTGGACCAGGGGCGCGTGATCGTGGTGACCCTCAACTACCGGCTCGGCCCGTTCGGCTTTCTGGCTCTCCCGGGCCTGACCGCCGAGGGCGGCGCGTCCGGGATGTACGGCATCCAGGACCAGCAGGCGGCACTGCGCTGGGTTCGCGCCAACATCGCGAACTTCGGGGGCGATGCCAGGAACGTGACCCTCTTCGGTGAGTCCGCGGGAGCGGAAAGCGTCTGTGTCCACCTGGTCTCGCCCAGTTCGGCGGGCCTGTTCGACCGGGTGGCGTCCGAAAGCGGCTGCAATCTGGCGGAACTCGACCTGAAAAGCGCCGAGGCCAGAGGCACCACTATCGCCGCCAGCATCGGCTGCACGTCAGGTGATGTCGCCGCCTGCCTGCGTGGGAAATCGACCGGGGAGCTCATGGCTGCCTCACCCGCCGGGCTGGTCAACGGTTTCAACGTGGTCAACGGCGGCGCGGTGCTGCCGAAACCCGTCAGCGTCATGATGGCCGAACGCCGGATAGCCCGGGTACCACTCCTCGTGGGGTCCAATCACGACGAGGGCCGGATTCTCGTCGCGCTGGGTGCGTTCGGGACGGTCAACGCCGAGAACTACGAGCAGACCCTCCGGGCCTCGTTCGGCGCGAACGCCGACGCCGTCCTCGCCGAATATCCCGCGGCCGCGTACTCGTCGGCCGCACTCGCCTATGCGACCATTGTCGGGGACTCCGGGTTCTCCTGCACCACGCTGCGCGCTGGTGGGCTGGCCGCGGCCGCCGTCCCCGTCTACCAGTACGAGTTCAACGACGCCGCGGCGCCGCCGCCGTTCCCCTCGAACGGGGACTTCCCGCTCGGGGTCACGCACGGCGCCGAACTCGCGTATCTGTTCCGTCAGGTTTCGCTGAACCCCGAGCAGCAGGCCGCGGCGGCCCGCATGGTCGGCTATTGGACCCGGTTCGCGGCCACCGGCAACCCGAACGGCGCCGGCGCGCCGGGCTGGCCGAAGATCACGTCCGCCGCGCCCCGGTTGCTGTCCCTGGAGACGGCGACGGCCCGCCCGATCGCCGCCGCCACCTTCAGCACAGACCACCACTGCGGGTTCTGGGCCGCCAACCAGAGCCCGATACCGGGAACAGAGTGACCGGAACGCGGTGATGTCGCGGCGCTGCCCGGCGGTGTCCCGGGCAGCGCCCGGCGGTGTTCGCCGCGATCCCAGCTCGAAGCGATCAGGTGGCCACCGCCGGATCGGGCGGATAGCCGGCTTGGTGGTAGAGGGCGTGGTACTCCGCTCCTCGCAGCGCGGCCTCCCGCACCCCCATGGTCTCCGCCCAGGAGTTCACGGCCTGCTTGACGACCGTGAGGCGGGCCGCCGGAACGTCGGCGATGCGGGCCGCGATCGCCTCGGTCTCCGACGCGAGCGCCTCGTCGCTCACCACCTGGTCGGCCAGCCCGATGCGCACGGCCTCCTGGCCGTCGACCAGCCGGCCGCTCCAGAGCAGCTCCTTGGTCCGGGCGTGACCGATCCGCACCGGCCAGAAGCCCAGGGTGGGCGGAAGGGCGAACTCGCGGGCCTCGGGCATCCCGAACCGGGCGCTCTCCCCGCACACCACGATGTCGGCGCAGCCGACGATCTCGTTCGCGAGGCCGAGGCAGTATCCGTGGACCTGGGCGATCAGCGGCTTCGGCGTTGACCACAGGTGTAGCCAGTTCTCGACTCGGCTCCGGTTCGCCGTCATGTCGGCCACGGCGTTCGGGTACGTCGCCTGCCCACGACCGGGTGCGTCGCCGGCCGACGCAGTGTGCGGCCGGCCGCCGGCCGCGGGTACTGCGCTTAGATCGGCCCCTGAGCAGAAGGCTCGGCCCGCACCCGAGACGATGATCACGTGGGTGTTCGGGTCGGCGACGGCGTCGTCGACCGCGCGGAAGAACATCGCGCTCATCGCGGCATCCAGGGCGTTGAGCTTCCGGGGTCGGTTGAGGACCACTCGGCGCACCGCACCGAGCTGCTCGACCGTCACTGGTTCGACGGGGGCCGTCACCGGTGGTGGCCCATCGCCGGTGCCGGCCGAGTGAACGCGACGGCGGCGGTGCCCGGGGTGGCGCGCTCGCTGCGCTGGCTCCCGGTCCAGACGTCGAGGTCGTCGTTCACCACGGCGTACCGGTTGAAGGAGTGGAAGTTGGCCTCGCGCGGGAAGGGGGGCATCTCGCACCCCTCGACCACGGCGGCTACATCGACGGGCATCTGGTCTCCAGATTCGGGAGGGGCGCGGCGGGCTAGGCGCACGGGGAACCCCTTGCGGGCCAGCTTGTTTGATCAGCCGGGCGATCCGCCTGTGGCGCGACATGCACAGTCCGTCGGCGTGGCCGGACTCTATCGAAAATCCAATTACCTGTCACTGTCAACGCTTGCGCTCCGATCGGAAAATCGTGTTATCTGGAGCGGGCTGGTTCGCGGACCAGCCGGGACGGAGCTCGAGGATGACCTTTTCCTGACGGCAGGCCGCGATCGTCGGCGCCGACGCTCGCCACGCCGAAGGCACCGAGCGTCGTCGAGTGGAGCTACACCCCGCACGGCGCCTACCCGGCCCGCCGCCGCCGTACCCCAGCGTGGCCCACGCTGTTCAGGTCCAATGACCAGGAGGAAACCCCGATGCCTGACTACAAGTTTCTCACCGTCGAGAGCTTCGACGAGGGGAGCATCGTGCGGATCATGCTGAACCGCCCCAAGACCAGGAACGCCCAGAACCGTGGGCTGCTGGTCGAGCTGGGCGAGGCGTTCCTCGCCGCCGAGGCCGACGACGACGTGCGAGTGGTGATCCTCGGCGGAACGGGCCCGGTCTTCTCCTCCGGCCACGACATCACCCCGACGACGTACATGGCGGAGCGGCAGGGACCGACCATGCACCCCACCTACGCGATCAACGGGGGGACTCGCAAGGGTGCCGAGCACCGGATGCTGCAGGAGTGGCACTACTTCTACGAGAACACCAAGCGGTGGCGAAACCTGCGCAAGATCACGATTGCGCAGGTCAACGGCAACGTCTTCGCCGCCGGTCTGATGCTGATGTGGGCGTGCGACCTGATCGTGGCCGCCGAGGACGTCGAGTTCGTCGACGTGGTCGGGACCCGCCTGGGGATGTGCGGGGTCGAGTACTTCGCCCATCCGTGGGAGTTCGGGCCCCGCAAGGCCAAGGAGCTGCTGCTCACCGGAGATTCCCTCGGCGTCGATGAGGCGCACCGCCTCGGCATGGTCTCCAAGGTGTTCCCGTCGGCGGAGCTGGGGGACAGCACCCTCGCGTTCGCCCGGCGGATCGCCGCACTGCCGACGATGGCCAGTCTGCTGATCAAGGAGTCGGTGAACCAGACCGTCGACAACATGGGTTTCGCCAACGCGCTGCAGGCGTGTTTCACGATCCACCAGCTCAACCATTCCCACTGGGCCGAACTTCACGACAACGGCGCGGCGCTCGCCCTGGAGGAGGACGGCGTCGCCAGCTGGAAGGACGCGCCGCCGATCGTCCCGGCAGTCAAGGACCAGGTGCGCGCGACACGCTGAGTCCGGGACGGGTGGCGGATCGGTTCGACGTCCCGCACGACGGGTAGCGGCCGCGCCCGCCGCGCCCGCCGGGCGGGTGCCGCCCGCCCGGCACCCGACTCCGCCGGCTTGAGACTCAGCCGGCTCGCGACTCAGCCGCCCGCGGGCTGCGGCTGGTCCGGAACTACCTCCGTGCGCGCGGCGGCGGAACGACGGAAGCCGCGGTAGTCGTCCGCCGTGACGTCCTCGAGGATGGTCTCGAAGGTTCCGACGCCGCCCGCATAGGGCATGAACACGACCTTCTTACCGGGGACATTGAGTCCGGTGTACCAGGAGTTCGCCTTGTACGAGTCCCGGTAGAGCGATCCCTGGGCCACGTCGGCGACGTGCTCCATCCAGCGGCGTTCGGCGTCGGCGTCGGCCTCGATGACGTCGAGGCCGTCCGCGCGTGCGTGCTCGATGAGGCCCATCAGGAAGTCGATGCTCTGCTCGGTCGTCGTGATGACGTTCGACAGGACCGACGGGCCACCCGGACCGGTGATCAGGAACAGGTTCGGGAAGTCGGCCATCTGCAGGCCGAGGTACGTCGACGGACCGTCGGCCCAGTACTCCCTGATCGTCTTCCCGGTCCGGCCGCGTACGTCGACGGAGGTGAAGCTGCCGGTCATCCCGTCGTACCCGGTGGCGAAGATGATGTCGTCAACCTCGAACTCGGCGTTCTGCGTCCGCAGGCCCGTGGCGGTGACCTCGACGATCGGATCGTCGAGGACGCTGTGCAGCCGGACGTTGTCGCGGTTGAAGGTCTCGTAGTAATCGGTCCCGATGATGATCCGGTTGATGCCGATGGGATATCCGTACGGCGTCATCGTCTCAGCCGTCGCGGGATCATCGACGGTCTCTCGGATCTTCTTGCGGACGAAGTCCGCGACGATGTCGTTGACCTCCTGCTTCTTCAGACCCAGGTGGTCGTGGTAGGAGACGACGAAACTGCCGACGCCGCCTTTGGTGTACAGGTCCTCAAGAAGGGTTTCCCGGTCCTGGACCGACATCTCGTCGAGGTGTTCCGCGGGAGGAGGGAACGGTGTGCCGTAGTCACCGCGTCGTGCGGCTTTGCGTAACGCCGGATACATTTCCTTGACTGGCCGGGCGTCCTCCTCGGTCATCGGCACGTTGACCGCGGGCAGCACGAACTTCGGGGTGCGTTGGAAGACGATTGTCTCGGCGGCGTCCTGCGCGACGACGGGGATGACCTGGACGCCGGTCGAGCCGGTTCCGATCACCGCGACCCGGCGGCCGGTGAAGCCCACCGGCTCGTGCGGCCAGCGGCCGGTGTGGAACCACCGCCCCTTGAAGCCGCCCAGCCCGGGAAGGTCGGGGACCCGGGATTCGCTCAGGGCGCCCGTCGCCATGATCAGATAGCGGGACCTGATGCGCTCACCGGCATCGGTCATCGACGTCCACGTGGCGCTGCCCTCGTCCCAGTCGGCCGCGACGAGGGTCGTCTCGAACGAGATGTCCCGGTGCATGTCCTCCTGGCGCGCCACCTCCTCCATGTACGCGCGGATCGCCTCGTGGGTACCGAACCGCTCGGTCCACTGCCACTTCTGGTTGAGCTCAGGGGTGTAGGAGACGGTGTAGAACAGGCTCGGGATGTCGCAACGTGCCCCCGGATACCGGTTCCAGTACCAGGTTCCGCCGATGCCGGCGGCGCGGTCCAGAACACGGGTCCGTAAACCCAGCTTCCGCAGCCGGTACAGCTGGTACATCCCGGCGAAACCAGCACCGATCACAAGCGCGTCGACATCGAGACCAGCGCCGGCCGCGGGCGCGTCATGGAGTGTCATCAGGATTCCTTCTCATTGACGTTGCGACGGCAGCGGCCGCCGTCGCGGGACGCGGTCCCGCAGCCGCCGTCTGAGAACCTCGCCGAAGGTGTCGCGGGGGTGGCTCGCTCCACGTTCGCCACCGTGTCCACACCGGGGGATCACAGGGTCAGAGCCCCGATGCCCGCCGGGCCAGGAAGTCCGCGATGGCGGCCGGATAGGCGTTGCGTACGGGTCGGAAGATGTCGTGCCGGGAGCCGGGAATCGTGATTACCTCGACTCCGGGAACCGTGGCGCGGTAGCGGTCCACCGCGGCTTCGGTCACCAGGCTCTGCTCCTCGCTTTTGGCCACGAGGACAGGGACATCGAGGTCGGCGAGCTCGGCGTAGTAGTCCCGGAACTTCCCCTCCTGCTGGAGGGCTTCCAGGACGTGGCGTTCGATCCGCTCGAGCACGGGAATCCCCCGGAAGGTGGTGGCGCAGATCCGGTCGGCGAACCAGTCGGCGAGCACCACCGCCTCGCCGGGGTAGTCGCCGATGGCGACCGAGGCGATCGCCCCCGCGTGGGTGCTGAGCAGCTCGAGGGCACCCACGGTCCCGCGGGAGAAGGTCATCAGGTGGAACCGTGTCAGTCCTTCCGCCGCGATGACGGCGGCGAGGTCACGGGCGTGGTCGACGTTGCGGTAGCCGCTCGCCGGCGCCTCGCTGCGGCCCCGCCCGCGGACCTCGACGACGATCAGCCGCCGGGGCCGGAAGAACTCGAGCGCGGCCAGGTAGTCCTCGGCGAAGTCACTGACCCCGGGAGAGAACAGCACCGGAAGGCCGACCGGGTCCGCCGGCGCATTGTCCAGATAGCGAACCCGGATGCCGCTGCGTGTCGTCCACCGCTCGACCGGGCCGTGCTGAGAGACCGCCTGGCCCGGTGCCTGCGCCGGCACCGCACTGCTGCTGGGAGATGCTGGCCGACCGTGGTTCACGCGCCCTCCGCCATGTCGTCACGCGCCGCTCGGGCCCGGTGGTCGGGCCACCCTGTGAAAGAGTATTTCCTCGTGAGGATAAGGACGTTATCGCACGTCGGCGGCGTGGGTACGGGGTCTGGTAACGGATACCGGGAAGTCACGCTCAGAAGTCGGTACCACCGTCGATGTTGATCAGAGCTCCGGTGAGGTAGCCGGCCCGCGGCGAGAGCAGGAAGGCGACCAGCTCGCCCACCTCCTCGGGCTGCCCGGGGCGGCCCAGGGCGACCTTCATGTTCCAGTCCTCGGCCATCACCCGCTCGAGCGCCTCCGCGTAGGGGATCCCACGTTCCTCGGCGAGGATGCCGCGCAGCCGGTGCAGGCCGTCGGTCTCGATCGCGCCGGGGCAGACGCAGTTGGCCCGGATGCCGTGGCGTCCGTAGGTCTTGGCCACCGCTTTCGTGAGCACGGCGACCCCGGCCTTGAGCGTCTGGTAAGGGAGCCGGTCCGCGGCCGGGGCGGCGATCCCATAGGCCGCGAGCGTCACGATCGTCCCGCCGCCCCGCTCGACCAGGCGGGGCAGGATGGCCCGGACAGCGCGGGTGGTGCCCAGCAGAACGTCGTCGAACGCCTCCGTCCACTCGGCGTCGGAGGCATCCAGCGCGCGGTGACCACTCGTGCCGGTGAACACAGCCAGACCGCCGAGATCGTCGAGTAGGTCGACCGCCTCGGCCACCACGCGCTCCATGTCACCGGGCTGGCGGACGTCGGCCGCCACCGCGTGGACACGGGTCCCGGAGTCGGTTCCGATTCGCGCGGCGGCCTGCTTCGCCCGGGTGGCGTCCCGGCCCACGAGGACGAGGTCGGCGCCGTCCGCCGCCATCGCCCGCGCCGTGGCCAGTCCCATCCCGGAGGTACCCCCGACCAGGAGATAGCCCGTTCCCGTGACGCCAAGATCCATCGTTCGCCCCTTCCGTCGGTGATGAGTGCGCCCGCCCGGGCCCGGGCCTACGCACGGGATCCTCCGTTGACCGGGAGGACCTGACCGGTGACCCAGTCGGCCTCGTCGGAGGCGAGGAAGGTGACCGCGGCGCCGGCATCCGCCCCGGTGCCGAGCCGCCGCCGGGGAATGCCGGCGGCGATCCTGTCGCCCCAGCGGCCGCCGACGTTCTCCATCGTGCCGAGCGAGATCGCGTTGACGGTCACGCCCGCCGGCGCGACCTCGACCGCGAGGTGGCGGGTCAGCCCGATCGCACCGGCCTTCGACGCGCCGTAGATCGCGACGTTGATGTCCAGTCCCATCCGGGCCGCCTCGGAGGAGATCGTGATGATCCGGCCCCATCCCCGCTCGCACATGGAGCCGACAGCCACATGGGTGCAGTTGAACATCCCGTAGAGGTTCAGGTCGACGAACCGCCGCCAGAACGCCGGCTCGGTGTCCTTGAACGGGATCTGCGGGAAGCCGGCAGCGGGGATACCCGCGTTGTTGACCAGGATGTCGACCGGACCGAGCAGCCGGGCCGCTTCCTCGAAGCCCGCGGTGACGGCGTCGTGATCCGACACGTCGAACGGGACGGCGGCGGCCCGACCGCCCGCGGCGGCAATGCTTCCGACGGTCGTCACGGCACGAGCCTGGTGGAGGTCGTTCACGGCCACGGCTGCCCCCCCGCCGGCGAGGGCCAGCGCGATGCCGGCCCCCACGCCCTGCCCCGCGCCGGTGACGAGCGCAATCCGTCCGGTGAGATCGAACATATCCACGCGCTCCTGGCCCTGTCGGAATTGTGTTTTACCCAGAGGGTAACAAGGTTCTCCCTATGGTCGAAGGGGAGAGGTCATGGAGGGTGACGCGCACACCCGGATCCATCGGCCGGTCGCCCTGATCGACGAGCGGCGGGCACATCCGCAGGACGACCTGCTCGGCGAGCTGATCGCCGCGGAGGGGCAGGGAGACCGGCTCTCGACCGGCGAGATGGTGCAGATGGTGCAGATGGCCGAGACCGTTCTGGCTGGCCACCCGCCTGCCCGGCCTCGCCCTCGACGGGCCGATCGGCCGGAAGTCCCCGACGACCGGGATCTGAGGCCCGGTCGAGGTCCCGTTATGCTTCGCCCCCACGGCCTGATCGGGTCGACCTGCCCGAGCTGGCCGGCCCGGGTACCGGCACCGCCGCCCCGGCCCGGTCGGGGGTGGCGGCAACCCGGCCCGCGTCCCGCAGTGACCGGGCGATGGGTCTCGAGCCACGCCCATCATCCGGTCGACGAGACCCGCGTGGGAATCGCCAACGTGACCGATGAACGTATCTGTGATTACCGTATTGCGGTCAGTACATTTTTCTCTCGCGGTTTTTAGCGTATAGTCGGCCGCCATGCCGAAGCGACTGTTCAACGTGCTCATCATGATCGACGAGGAGCGGTTCGATGAGACCGTTCGGTTCCTCGCCGAGGTGGTCGGCATGGGTGAGCCGCAGTGGTCCGATGCTCCCGGCACGATGAGCGCCCGGATGACGCCCGGCTGGCCGGCGGACGTCGACACTCGCCGGGTGGTCATCGGGGCGGCTCCGGGCGTGATCGAGCTCAAGGCGATCCCGTCCGTGCTGCGGGGGACCATCGCATCGGGAGTCGCGTCCATCGGCTTCGCCACCGCGGACGTGGAGCGTTATGCCCAGCGGTCGGCCTCGGCCGGCCTGGACGTCGGAGAGGTGCTCGAGCTGGGCGGGATGACCCTGGCCTCGGTGATGGCCGGCGGTCAGAACTTCGCGTTCGTCTGCTTTCCTGACTGACGGTATTACGGCAACCAGAGGCTCGCCCGCGCCGGCCGAGCCGTGAATGGCATCCTCGGTGCCGGCCGATTGTAGCCGGGAATTCCCGCGGTCTGGGACGCGAGAGCTGTCCTGGCGTCCTCGCCGCGCGATTTCTGACTGTATTTCAAACAAGGAGCTGTACATGCGGGATCGATTACGGCGGTGTGGTTGGGGGGTGGCCGTGGCTGCCTTCTCATTCCCGTTGGTGGTGACAGGCTGTTCGCGGTCCGGACAGACCAGTGGCGCAAATACCCCCTGCGACAGTCCGGGGGTGACCCCGAGCGAGGTCAGGGTCGGCCTGATCTATCCGGACGGCGGCGGCGTGGGGGCGGAGGCGTTCTCTGCCGCGCGTAGCGCCGTCCAGGCCCGGATCGGCGCGGCGAACGCGTCCGGGGGAGTGCACGGACGGAAGATCGACGTCGTGTGGCGGGACGACGATGGGAGCCCCTCGACCTTCGTCACCGTGTCCCAGGAACTGCTGCACACCGTCGGCGTGTTCGGCCTCATCGCACAGTCCGGCACCGTCACGGCGTCGGCCGACCGGCTGGACGCCGAAGGCATCCCGATGACCGGGATCGCCGCCGAAGCGGTGTGGGGGGAGCACCGGAACATGTTCACGTTCGGCGCCGTCAGCCCCAAGGGCGAGTCCGTCAGCACTTTCGGGATCTATGCCCGGAGACTGGGGGCCACCAGGGTCGCCGTGCTCCAGGATGAGCTCTCGATCTCCTCGCAGGAGTTCGGGCGGCGGATCGCCGAGAGCCTGCAGTCGCAGGGGATCAGCGTCGTGCGCACCGTGAACTACGGGATCGAGGAGAGCCGGCCGGATCTGGTGGCCGCGCAGATCCGTGACAGCGGGGCCGACGCGCTGGTCGGGGCGGTGTCGGCGCAGACGTTCATTGATGTGTACGGAGCGGCCAAGCAGGCTGGGGTGAACTTCAAGGTCGCCCTCGGGGCCGCCGGCTACAACCGGCAGCTGCTTGCCAAGAACGGCCCCGCTATGGCAGGGATGTCGCTGTTCGTGAATTACACCCCGTTCGACCAGCCGTCGACCGCCCTGACGGCATACCGTGACGCGATGCACCGGTACGCGCCCGAAGTCGGCGAGACCGACTCGGAGGTGGCTCTCGCCTCCTATGTCACGACCGACGAGTTCATCAGGGGTCTTGAGCTCGCCGGCGCCTGCCCGACCCGCAAGGCGTTCATCGACAACCTTCGTACCGTGAAGGACTACAACGCCGGCGGCCTGATTCCCAGCACCGACCTGCGCGCTCCCGAAGCAATCAATCTCTGTTACGCCTTCGTGCGGGTGAACGGCGCCGGTACCCGTTTCGAGGTGGTGCCGAACCAGGGCGCGCCGGACCCGAACCAGTGGTGCGGGACGCAGCTCCCGGCGGGGTGAGCGCGGACCGCTCCCGCCGGGCCTTCCCGGCGTCGTGGGCCGTCGTCGACCTTTGCGCCGGTGACGGCCCACGGCTGGTTCAGCCGGACTGATGGTTCAGCCGGACTGATGGTTCAGCCGGACTGATGGCTCGGCCGGGGGTCTCGCGGTCACGCTCGAACGTCAGGCTGGAAGCGCAGCCGAAGCCGGGCCGGCCCCCAGATCCCGACGTTCGAGGGCTGCCAGTCGACCGGCCCGTCGAGGGTGAGTCCGGGCATCCGCCGGGCCAGCAGCGCCAGCGCCTCCTGGAGCTCGGCCCGGGCCAGCGAGGCGCCGAGGCAGTAGTGGATACCCGATCCGAACGTCAGGTGCTGGATGGACCGTTTCTGGGTGATGTCGAACGTTTCGGGGGCCTCCCAGACGGACGGGTCCATGTTGGCGCCGACGGCCGACGTCCACAACAGGGTCCCCCTCGGGAAGAGGACATCCCGGTACTCGATGTCCTCGGCGGCGAAGCGGAGCGTTCCTCGCAGAGCGCCGAGATGCCGCATGGTCTCATCCACCGCCTGGGCGGCCAGCTCGGGTCGTTGGCCGAGCAACGCCCACTGGTCGGGGTGCTCGGCGAGTACCGCCACGCTGCACGCCAGCTGGTTGCGGGTGGTGTCGGTGCCGGCCATGAGGATCAGCTCCGCCATCGTGACGAGCTCCTCGGTCGAGAGACGATCGCCCTGCTCCTCGACGGCGATCAGCTCGCTGATCAGATCGTTCGTCGGGGTGGTGCGGCGCTCGTCGATCATCGCCCGGACGTAGTCCTTGAGCTCCTCGGTCGCCCGCCGGATGACGGGCAGGTCCGCCGCCAGGTTGTTGTTGAACTTGCGGTGGATGTCGGTTGCCCACTGGGAGAAGATCTTCGAGTCCTGGGTGGGCGCGCCGAGCAGTCGGCAGATGATCGGGACCGGGTACGGGTCGCAGAGGTCGCCGACGAACTCGCACCGTCCGCTCGCAGCGACCGAGTCGACCAACGCGTTGATGACCTCACGCATGTACGGGCGCAGCCGGTCGGCGGCCTTCGGCGTGAAGGCGGGCGAGACCAGCCGTCGCAGCCGGGAGTGCTCGTTGCCGTCCATCGAGAGCAGGGACCTGGGCAGGCTCCCCAGGTAGTCCTCATCGTCGCCGGGCATCTTCGCCAGCCGCGAGCTCGCCGAGTGGAACCGGCGATCGCGCAGCACGGCGAAGACGTCCTCATGGCGGGTCACCGCGAACCCCAGGGGTGTCCTGGACAGCCAGTGGTGCTGCCAGGAGGCCTGGATGGCGGCAGGATCAAGCGCCCCCACCCCGGTGTCCCGCAGGCTCGGCAGGTCCAGCTCATGGATCGATCGTGCCGCCATCGCTTCCTCCAACGTCCAGACATCCGGACAGCGGGCGCGGTAATGACAGTTGCCGTGCCCGACAAGAAGATTACCCTCTAGCGGTCACGTAATATGTGCAACGGCTGTGGCTGGTGGCGAACAAGTGGAGGTTGCCCGTGCGTGTGCTTCTGGACCCGGACATCTGTGAGGGCAACGCCATGTGCGTCGGCCTGGCGCCGACGGTGTTCGAACTCGGTGACGACGATCTTCTGACGATCCTCGAGGAGGAGCCGGACCCCGACAACTGGCCCGATGTCGAGGCGGCGGTGCTCGCCTGCCCCAAGCAGGCCCTGCGCATTCTGCGGGATCCGAGTTAGGGCGTCCGGAGGCTGAGCGCCGTGGCCGTGCGCAGAGTGGTGATCGGCGCGGCTGGCGCCCGAGCCGAGCGGGGCTGGGCCAAGGCCCGCAGCTGCGTCACGTAGGTGGCCACATCATTCGATGTCCCAGACCGCACGGACCGCGGCCGCCGCCGAACGGCCCTGGGCTCGGCCCGCCTCGGCCGCCGGGCCCCGCCGGGAGGTGTCGAACACGTTGTCGCCGATGGCTTCCCGGGTGTGCTCGTCCGGGCTCAGCAGCACCACTCGGGACCGCGCCCGCAGCGCGTCGACATCCTCGACGGCGCCGGGCATCCCGGCCATGCCGGCCGGGGCCGGCGCGATGACGACCACCCGGTCGTAGCCTCCGGCGAGGCTTGCGTTCGCCGGTGAGCAGGAGCCGCCGTCGATCCACGTGCGGCCCC
This sequence comes from Frankia gtarii, assembly GCF_025403375.1. Classification (GTDB taxonomy): domain Bacteria; phylum Actinomycetota; class Actinomycetes; order Frankiales; family Frankiaceae; genus Frankia; species Frankia gtarii. The sequence continues at coordinate 98,561 of NZ_JAMPTM010000001.1, read as the reverse complement.
GGGCGTGGACCACCGGCCACAGTCCGGGCACGGCCCCGCTCGCGGCGGCGGCGGTGACCAGGGGCACCCCCGACGTGCGGTCGAAGATGTGCAGCTCGCCGGTCTCTGCGTCCAGGGCGGTGATCATGAGTGGGGCTGCCGGCCAGTCGTGGACGGGAAGCCGGCCGGCCACGACGTCGAGCCGCGCCTGGGTGGAGACCGTCTCGGCGGCCAGGGCCATCCGTCCGAGCGCCGCCGCGACCCGGCGCGGGTCGCCCGCGCCGAGCTGGAAAGCCTCCTGGAATCCCAGGATGCTCTCCCGTGACATGGTCGCCGAGATCTCCCGGGCGTCCGTGGCGAACTGGGCGAGATAGGTCTTTTCCAGGTCCGTCCTCGCGGCCAGGTGGGCGGCCACGAAGGCGCCCGCGGAGGTGCCGATCAGCGCGTCACCGGCGCCGAGATCGACCCCCTCATCGAGCAGCCCGGTGACGACCCCGACCTCCCACGCGATGCCGGTGACCCCACCGCCGCCCAGCACCACCGCGCGCGTCGGCCGGCTCGGCCCGGTTCCGAGTTCGTTCATGATGGTCCTCCATCGGACAGCTTCCGGTGTCTCACCCCGGTGGGATGCCGGCCTCCACGCCGGCGCGGACGATGCTCACCGGCGAACCGGTCGGCACCGCGGTGATCAGCGCAGGGTGAACTTCTCCTCGATCGGGGTCTGCGACATCTCCCAGTACTCCACCAGCCGCCACGGGCTCGGCAGGATGACCCGCTCCGCCTCGTTGCGGTAGTAGGTGTGCGCGCCGAGCACATGCGTCCAGATGGAGCCATCCATGACCGCGTCGAGCCGGGCATTGTGCTCGTCGTGGGCCTGCTGCGTCACCTCGATGGAACGCGCGCCCCGCTCGACGACGAGCTGCAGGCACTCGAAGGCGTAGTGGTTGACGACCTCCGCCATGAAGTTGTGCCCACCCGCGTGGCCGACACCGGTGTTGGGCCCGGAGTTCACGAAGAGGTTGGGGAATCCTGGCACGGTCCCGCCGAGATAGGACTGCGGGTTGTTGTTGCGCCAGACGTCGGCGAGCCGGACCCCGTCCCGGCCGATGACCTCGACCGGCGACAGCCAGTCGAGGGTGAACCCGGTCGCGTAGACGATCACGTCGAGTTCGATGAGGTCGCCGTCGACCGTGAGGATGCCCTCGGGGACCACCCGGTCGAGTTTCGAGGTGTCGACGTCCACGTGCGGTTGACTGAGCGCGTAGTAGTAGCCGCCCGGGATGAAGTCGGCGGGGTCGCGCACCAGCCGCTTACCGGCGGGGGCGTAGTCGGGTGTCACCTTCCGCGCGAGCTCGGAGCCCGCCCCGAAGCAGCTGTCGATGTACTGCAGGCACACCTGCATGAGCCGGTCGTTGCCGGGGGAGATCGAGAGATGGTCCTTCATCCACTCCTGGTCGACCCGCACCGTCGCATAGCCGTTCTCGTCCCCGGTGAACCAGAATGCCTTGAACCGGAACCACTGCTGGTAGTAGGGGAGATGCCGCAGCAGCCAGCGCTCGCTCTCGGGAATCACGTTGTCCCCGGCCAGGTTCGGGACAACCCAGTGCGGCTGGCGCTGGAACAGCGTCAGGTGGCCGACCTCGCCGGCGATGGCGGCGACGACCTGGACGGCGGTCGCGCCGGCGCCGATGATGCCGACGCGCTTGCCGCGGAGATCGACGCTGTGGTCCCACTCGGCCGAGTGGAAGGACGCACCGGCGAAGCTGTCCCGCCCGTCGAGTGCCGGGTATTTGGGGCGGTTGAGGTGGCCGGCCGCGGTGATGACGGCCGCGGCCCGGACCTTACGGACGGTGCGGTCGGCCGCGATCGTGGTCAGCTCCCAGACCTGAGCCTGGTCATCCCATTCGATCCGGGAGACCTCCGTGTTGAAACGGATGTGTTCGGTGATTCCGTGGCGGTCTGATACCTCCTGGAGATAGGCGAGATACTGCTCGCCGATCGGGAAGAGGTGGGACCAGTCCGGATTCGTCGCGAAGGAGAGGGAGTAGTAGGCGCTCAGGGTGTCGACCGCGACGCCCGGATAGGTGTTCGCCCGCCACACCCCACCCAGGCTCGGTGACTGTTCGAAGATCTCGAACGAGAAGCCCCGGTCGACCGCCGAGACGCCGGCCGCGATTCCTGTCATCCCGGCGCCGAGGATGGCGACGTTGAGGGTTGCCGGCGGTGTCCTGGTCGGTTCGACAGCGCGCTGGTCCGGCACGAAGCCGGCCTGCTCGCGGAACATGGGGAGGTATTCCTCGGCGACCTGCCGGCCGACGGCGATGTCGGCCATCCGGCCGAACAGCGCAAGGTCGTCGACGCCGAGATACTCGGGTTGATCATCCCGGGACAGGGCCGCACAGAGCTGGTCGACGAGTTCGGCGCGAACCTCGTCGGACACCGTCGCCGTCGGGATGATCGCGCGCTTGACCGTTCCCTGGGGCGCGCTGATCCGGCCGGCGTAGCGGTCCAGGACCGACGCGTCCCCGGTCACGTGGGCCAGGGACAGGAGCAGAAGCGCGGGATCGGCGGTACCCGCGTTCGCTCGCAGCTCGTCGGGATCAAGCCGAGCCTGGGGTACCTGGTGGGTGAATAACGACTGAAGGTTGTGGTCGGACACCTGTGCTCCTCTGAGAATGCCTTCCGGACTGTCGGGCGAGTTCGTCGCACCTGTCATTCGGGGGGCGCCGACACCACGAGACCGGCGGCCCGGAGGGTCCGCGCGTCCCACCGGGGCTCGACCGTGCCGCGCCCGGGGCCGTGACCGCGCCGGTAGACCAGCAGGGTGCGTTCGAAGCTGATGACGATCACGCCGTCCTGGTTGAACCCGATGGTGCGCACCTCGACGACGCCCACGTCGGAGCGGGACGCCGACGCCCGTGCCGAGAGGACCTCGGACTCGGAGTAGATGGTGTCGCCCTCGAAGACCGGGTTGGGCAGCCGGACCCGGTCCCAGCCCAGGTTGGCCATCACGTTCATCGACACGTCGTGCACGCTCTGCCCGGTCACCAGGGCCAGGGTGAAGGTCGAGTCGACCAGCGGCCGGCCCCACTGGGTGCGGGCGGCGTAGTGCGCGTCGAAGTGGACCGCGGCGGTGTTCTGGGTGAGCAACGTCAGCCAGCTGTTGTCCGTGGCCAGCACCGTGCGCCCCAGCGGGTGCCGGTACACGTCACCGACGACGAAGTCCTCCAGGTAGCGACCGTCCCAGCTCACGGTCGGCCGCCGGGTGGACGGCGAAGCCTTCGGGTCCTCGCTCATGGTCCGTGACTCCTGCTCGTGGGATGCCACCGCCGGCGATGGTCGGTATCGGGCATCGTGGTCTTGGGCATCGTGGTCTGGTCATCTATGCATACTATAGATTTGATAATATAGTCCATAGACCGACGGAGAAGGTTGGCAGGCGTGCTCGCTCGGCCGGAGATCGCTCCGGCTGATCTCCGCGATGGTCGTCGCATCCGACGAAGGGCTGGCGAGTATGAAGCTGGACGCCGAGGAACAGATCATCGTCAAGACCGTGCGGGACTTCGTCGACCGCGAGGTCAGACCGGTCGTCCGGGAGCTGGAGCACGCGAACATCTATCCCGAACGTCTGATCGAGCAGATGAAGGAGCTCGGCGTCTATGGCCTCGCCATCCCCGAGCCGTATGGCTTCGGGCAGGTCTCGACCCCCTGCTACGCGCTGGTCACCGAGGAGCTGTCCCGCGGCTGGATGAGCCTGGCCGGCGCCATGGGCGGGCACACCGTCGTCGCCAAGCTCATCCTGACCTACGGCACCCGGGAGCAGAAGGAGACGTACCTGCCCCGGCTCGCCACCGGGGAGCTGCGGGCGACGATGGCCTTGACCGAACCGGGCGGGGGGTCGGATCTGCAGGCGATGCGCACCACGGCCCGCCGGGACGGCGACGAATACGTGATCAACGGGGCGAAGACCTGGATCAGCAACGCCCGCCGGTCCGGGCTCGTGGCGCTGCTGTGCAAGACCGATCCCGCCGCGGCGCCGAAACACCGGGGCATCTCGATCCTGCTGGTGGAGAAGGTTCCCGGCTTTCTGGTGTCCAAGGACCTTCCCAAGCTGGGGTACAAGGGGGTGGAGGCCTGCGAGCTCACGTTCGACGACGCCCGCGTCCCCGCCGGCGCGCTGCTCGGCGGGGTGGAGGGCAAGGGCTTCGGCCAGATGATGAAGGGTCTCGAGGTCGGCCGGATCCAGGTCGCCGCCCGCGCCACCGGCGTTGCCCGGGCCGCCTTCGAGGACTCGCTCGCCTATGCCCAGCAGCGGGAGAGCTTCGGGAAGCCGATCTGGCAGCACCAGTCGGTCGGCAACCACCTGGCCGACATGGCGTCCAAGCTTGCCGCGGCTCGTCATCTGCTGCTGCACGCCGCCGAGCGGCTGGACTCGGGCGAGCGCACCGATCTCGAGGCGGGCCTGGCCAAGCTGTTCTGCTCGGAGACCGCGATGGAGATCGCGCTCTCCGCGATAAGAATTCACGGCGGCTACGGCTATTCCACCGAGTTCGACATCGAACGCTACTTCCGCGACGCGCCGCTGATGATTGTTGGCGAGGGCACCAATGAGATCCAGAAGAACGTCATCGTCAGGCAGCTGGTCGAGCGCGGTGGACTCGCGTACTGAAACCGGGCCGACGCCGTGACCGCGCCGAAGCTCCCGGCGTGGACGGGCCGCTCGCGCCACCGCCGGCCACGACTCAGCGACGAGGTGGCCACCCACGTCCGTGAACTGATCATCTCGGGCCGGCTCGGCGGCGGTGAGTTCATCAGGCCCGAGGCCGTCGCCGAGGACCTGGGCATCAGCGCCACTCCGGCCCGGGAAGGGCTGCTGCAGTTGCAGAGCAAGGGTTTCCTGCAGGTCGAACCCCGACGCGGGTTCGTCGTCTCGCCGCTGTCCCCGAAGGACATCCGCGACACCTTCGAAGCCCAGGCCCTCCTCGGCGGGGAGCTGTGCGCCCGGGCCGCGGACCTGGTGACCTCGGCCGACGTCCGGGCGCTGCAGGAGATCCAGACCAGACTCGAGAGGGCCGCGGAAACAGGCGACCTCACCGGGGTCGAGGAACTGAACTTCGAGTTCCACCGGATGATCAATCGCATCGCCGACGCACCGAAGATCCGCTGGCTTCTCGGCTCGACGCTCAGCTACGCGCCGCGACGGTTCTTTCCGTCCATCCGCGGTTGGTCGGCGGCGTCCGCCCGCGACCACCGCGCCATCCTCCGGGCGCTGCGGGACTCGGACGGCGACGCCGCCCGCGCGGCGATGACCGACCACATCCGCCGGGCGGGCACACTGCTCACCGAGCACCTGGCCCAGGAGACCGGCCGGTCCACGGAACCGGACGGGTGTTGACGCGGCGGGGCAGCCACTGGCCGAACATTCCATAAATATATAATATATACAATTGGAGGATCTGCCCATGCGGGCGGTGACGATAGGCTCAGACAAGACGCTTGGCCTGCAGGTACGGCCTGATCCGGTGGCGGGGCCCAATGACGTGGTCGTCCGGGTCCGGGCGGCGGGACTGAACGCGGCCGACCTGCAGCAGGCGGCCGGTCACTATCAGGCTCCGGCGGGATGGCCGGCCGACGTGCCGGGCCTGGAGGTCGCCGGCGAGGTCGAACAGGTCGGTGCGGCGGTTACCGGCGTCGCCCGCGGCGACCGGGTGATGGCGTTGATCGGCGGCGGCGGCCAGGCCGAACGGGTCGCGGTACCGGCCGACCTGCTGGTGCCGGTACCCGAGACCCTGTCGTGGGCGGAGGCAGCAGGCTTCCCCGAGGCGTTCAGTACGGCCTGGGACGCGCTCGTCAGCCAGGCCGGCGTGCGGGCGGGTGACCGCGTCCTGGTCACCGGTGCCGCCGGCGGGGTGGGCACGGCCATGCTGCAGATCGCCGCCGTTTCCGGCGCGCACGTGGTGGCCAGCGTGCGCCGGACCGAGCTGCACGAGCCGGTGAAGGCGCTGCTCGGTGGGACGAACGTGGACGTGATAACCCCGGACGGCGAGAAGGAGCACGGTCCGTATAACATCATCGTGGATCTCGTCGGTGGCGAGGCCTGCCTGGACCGGGTCATGATGCTGGCCCGTCAGGGCACGCTGATGGTGGTGGGTCTGCTGGCGCCGGTACCCACCACCGCTCCCTGGTGGCTGGGCCATCTCCTGCTGCAGCGATGCCGGGTGATCGGGACGACGATCCGGGGACGGACCAACGCCGAGAAGGCGACCCTGGCCCGCGACATCGCCGGCGCGGTGGTGCCGCTGCTGGCCGCGGGCCGGGTGCGGGTGCCGGTCGACTCGACCTTCCCGCTGGAGAAGTGGGCCGAGGCCTACGAGCGGCTGCGTGGCCCGGGCAAGCTGGGCAAGATCGTTCTGGCCGCCGACTAGCTTTCCGCTCGTCGGCCACTGCGCATCGGGGAACTCACTGCACATCGGGAACCCACTGCACATCGGGAACGGAGAGGGCACCATGGACGACCTCGAGGGCAAGGTCGCGGTGGTCACGGGCGCTGCCAGCGGGATCGGTCTCGGCCTGGCCCAGGCCTTCGCCGAGGAGGGCATGAAGCTCGTCCTCGCCGACATCGACGACGGGTATCTCGAGACCGCCCGCGCCTCGCTGGCCGAGGCCGGGGCCGAGGTACTGGCGGTGCGCACGGACGTCGCCGACGCGAAGGCGCTGGACAACCTGCGGGACAGCACGTTCGAGCGGTTTGGCACGGCGCACGTGCTGTGCAACAACGCCGGGATCGGGGCCCGCAGCCCTCTCGTCGAGCCCCTCGAGATCTCGGCCTGGGATCGCGTGTTCGGTGTGGACCTGTACTCGATTCTGCATGGGCTCAACGCGTTCCTTCCCCGGATGCTCGAGCAGGGGGAGGGGCACATCGTGAACACCTCGTCCCGCCAGGGACTCGTCGCCACGCCCGATCTCGGCCCGTATCCGCCGGCGAAACACGCCTCGGTCGCCCTGACCGAGATGCTGCGCGCCGAGCTCGCCGCGCTCGGTACCGCGGTCAGCACCTCGGTGCTCACCCCCGGCGGGGTGGTGACCCGGCAGCTGAGCGAGGCGATGCGCAGGGTCGAGCGCGGGGAGCTGGACGATCCGAACATCAGAGAGTTCATCACGAGCCGGGTGGCCGACGCCGTCGCCTCGATCGACGTCGGCCGGCTCGTCGTGCGGGCCATCCGCGGCGACCGGCTCTACGTGAACACCCACCGCGAGACCCTGACGTGGCTGCGGGAACGGCTCGACCGCATCGAGGCCGACGCCGACGCGCTCGGGACGCTGCGGTGATCCCCCGCCGAGCCGTCGGCGTCGAGGCCGCGCGTCACGGACATGACGCGCCCGCCACCCCGCTGATCATCCGGTATTCAGGGCGAAGTCTTCTCGGCGGGCGTCCGGGAGGATTCTGAATTCGCCGCCTCGCTCCGGTCGAATGCGGCCATGAGTTGCTCGTGGCGGTTCACGACCGCGGACCGGAATTCCGGGTGAGTGATGACATAGAGTTCATTTTTCCGCACGGCGTCGACGACACGCAGGCCAACCTGGTAGGGGTCCATGCCAGTGGGCGGCGCGGATTGTCCGCTCATGTCGGACGGAGCCACCTCCGTGTCCGGCACTCCACGTATGCGCCGGGAGGTACGCCACAGCCGGGAACGCACGCCGCCCGGACAGAGAACGCTCACGCCAATGCCGTCGTCGGCCAGCTCCGCCCGCAACCCCTCGGACAGGCCGACGATGCCGAACTTGGTGGCGGCGTAGGGCGTCAGGGTGGGCACGCCACCCATCAGGCCGCCCATTGACGACGTGTTCACGATGTGACCGCCACAGGCGGCCCGCATCGGTCCAAGAAAACAGTTCACCCCATTGAACACGCTGTTGAGGTTGACGTCGATCACCTTGTCCCAGAACTCTGGCGTGATCTCCCCGAACTTCAGGCCCAGGGTGCTGACGCCGGCATTGTTGCACAGCACCCGAACCGGTCCCAGGGTCGCCGCGACCTTCTCGGCCGCGGCTGTCCAGGCCGGCCGGTCGGTCACGTCGAGCCGCACCGGGAGAACGGTCGCACCGGCATCCTCAAGCTCGGCGGCGGCCTGGCCCAGCGTCTCCATGTCGATGTCGGCCACCGCAATCTTCGCGCCGGCCTCGGCAAACGCCCGAGCCATTCCCAGGCCTATTCCACCGGCCGCGCCGGTGATGAACACCACGGTGCCGCGCAGGTCATCGATCATCGGGTACTTCTCCTGCCATGGGTAGGGAGGTGTTGGGCGCCCGTCACCGGCCGCGACGCAGGAGAATCACACCCGCGGGTGTGAGTCCGCCGCTGCTGACGACGGCTACCTGCGCATTGGTGACCTGGCGGGCGCCACCCTCGCCGCGAAGCTGGACGACGGCCTCGTGCATGAGGCCCATGCCGTGGGTGCGCCCGGCGGAGAGCTGGCCGCCGTGGGTGTTGAGGGCGACCACACCGCCGTCGCGGGCGATCGCCCGGCCGCCGTCGAGAAAGTCCTTCGCCTCGCCGATCCCGCAGAAACCGAGGGCCTCGAGCCAGGACACGCAGTTGAAGGTGAAGCCGTCGTACAACTCGGCGACCTGGACGTCGGAGGGCCGCAGACTGGTGCGGGACCACAGGTGGGCGGCGGGCCCGAACACGTGCGGCTCGTGGGTCATCGTCGACTGTTCCCAGGTGATCCGCTCGGTCAGCTGGGTCCCGACCGCCTCGACCAGCACCGGCGGCTTCGCCAGGTCGTGGGCCGCCTCGACCGCGGAGACGATGACCGCGACGCTCGCGTCGGCGGGGACGTCGCAGTCGTAGAGCCCGAAGGGCGTGCTGACCAGGCGGGCCGAGAGGTAGTCGTCCATCGTGAGGGGGTCGCGGTAGATCGCCCGGGGGTTGACCGCGGCGTTGGTGCGCTGGTTGAGCGCCACCCAGCCGAGGGTCTCGCGCGTCGTGCCGTACCGGCGGAAGTGGTGGGAGGCGCACATGGCCAGGTGGTTGGCCGCCGAACCGACGCCGTAGGGGGCGGTGTAGCCGGGTACCCGGCGCCCGGCCCCGCCGAGCCCGGCCATCATGCTGTTCGGGTTGGCTCCCCGCGGGTCACGGGCCCGCTGCTGAGCCGCGAAGGTCGCCTGCCAGACGGTGCGGAAGCACACGACGTGCCGGGCGAGGCCGGCGGAGACCGCGAGCATCGCCGCGATGACCGAGCCGGCCGGGCCGAAGGTCTCCGAGCCACCGTTGTACCAGGTGGGGCGTAGGCCGAGCGTTTCGGCGAGGGCGCTGACGCCGCCCTCGCCGAATCCTCCCTCCCCGCCCGAACCGGGGTAGGTGGACAGGCCGTCGATGTCGTCGAGGGTGAGCCCGGCGTCGGCCACGGCGTCCTTGACCGCGGCCACGGTGAGGGCGAGGGGCGCCACCATGAGCCGGCGGCCGATCTGCGACATCCCGATCCCGGTGATGGCGACCCGGTCCTCGAACTTGTCGGTCCGGAGCATGGGGCGGACCCAGCGGTGGTGGCCGTCGGGAGGCGTCTCGTCCGACGGGAGCTCGTCGACGTCGCCGCCGTCGGGTTCGAACAGCGGGAACCAGACATCCTCGACGGGTTGGAACCGCACCCGCACCCGCATACCGACGTGTGCGTCGTCGACGTCGACCCCGATGAGGTTCGTGATGACCCGGACCCGCGGGTCCTCCTCGATCGCGACGGTGGCGATCACAAAGGGAGTCGGGAAGCGCGCGTCCCATTGCTGGTGGTTGACCGTGGCTCCCACCACCACGCCCCGGCCCGAGACGTCGGCCACGCCGAGGTCCGCCGACCGGCAGTAGCGGCACGCAACCGGCGCGGGGTGCAGCAGCGCGCCGCAGGCGTTGCACCGGGCGAACCGCAGGACACCGTCCGCGCCTCCCCGCCAGAAATGCGCGTTTTCCTCATTCACGACGGGCAGCGGCCGGTCGAACCCCGCCACCGCCGTCAGGTCTGCCGCGTCGGCCGTCACCGGCCCGCCTCCCTGGCTCGGATCGCCTTCCTTGCCGCGGGTTCGAACGGGCAGACCTGATTGGAAAATAGCATTTTTTTATCATGGCAACACCATGACCGCACTGTCAACGGTCGTCCGAAGCCCAGGGGTATCCGGCCAATCGCGATCTGTGTCGAAAATGCGGGACCGGTGACGGTCGGGGGGCGGTGATGGTCGGAGGGCGGTGATGGCCGGGGGGCGGTGACCGTCCGGGAAGAGATGCGGTCACCGCTCTCCGGCGGCGAGGACTCAGCCGCCCGGGCCGTTGGGGAACTTGAGCAGGGAGCCGGCGTCTACCCGGATCTGCTGGCCGGTGATGTAACGGGCCTCCTCGGAGGCGAGGAACAACACGAGGTTGGAGATGTCGACGGGTTCGACGTAGGGGATCGGCATGGCCTGGAACATGGTGAAGGCCGGCTCCACGTCCTCGCGGGTGGGGTTCTGAAGATCCGGCCGGAACATTCCGTAGAGACCATCGTTGTGTAGCAGATGGGTGTTGACATTCGTCGGGTGGATCGCGTTCACCCGGATGAACTGCGGCGCGAGATGCAGCGCCATCTGCTCGACGTAGTCGATGAGGATCTTCTTGGCCCAGCCGTAGCCGGAGCCACCCGGACCCATGTCGGGGTTGCCGACGGTGCCGGATATCATGGCCGCCGTCGACCCGGTGATCACGATCGACGAGTGGTCGGGCAGGTGCGGCAGGGACACCGCGACGGCGTTCATCACGCCGATGAGATCGACGTCGACGGCGTCGATGAAGTCCGAGGGGTGCGGATCACCCATCGCCATCGGCAGGATTCCGGCATTGGCCACGACGATGTCGAGGCGGCCGAGCTCGGCCACACCAGCGTTCACGGCGGCGCGAAGCTGGTCGCGCTCGCGGACGTCGGCCTTGGTGGCGATGATGCGCCGGTCGAACTTCTCGACTAACGCGACGGTCTCCGCGAGGTCCTCGGGGGTCGACAGCGGATAGGGATTCGACTCGATCTGCTCGAGAATGTCGATCGCGATGATGTCGGCGCCCTCCTGCGCCAGCCGTACCGCGTGGCTGCGCCCCTGCCCCCGCGCGGCGCCCGTGATGAAGGCAACCTTGCCCTCAAGACGTCCCGTCATGTCCTGCTCCGTTTCCGTGCTATCTGTCGGGCGATCGCCCGAGACGCAGTCGATGAGACTGCCGTGCTCCGGGGGCCTGCCCGGCGCGGCGGTGTGCCGCCCGCCTGGTGACCTGACCGAGCGGGGCATCGTTGCCGCTCGTCGGACGCACCTGACGGTGCGAGGGGAATCGTAGGCTCGGTCAGGGGATGCTCTCAAGCGGGTACGAGGGTTTTCGGTGTGCCGGCTCCGATGCCCGCCGTTTGGCGGGTCATACCCGCCAGACGGCGCCTGGCAGGCGGAATGGGAACAGGTCACGATTCAGGTAGCGGCCTCGGGCCGGTTACCTCGCCGATGAGGAGAATGCAGGTGTCGATCATCGATCTGCCGCCGTCCGCGCCGCTCGGGCCGCCGCCCGCCTTTGACGTGGAGCTGACGGCCGTCCTCGAACTCGTGGGGCAGCACTTACCGTCAGCCGTGACAGCCGAAATGATCAACGGCCTTCGGGAAGCCGGCACAATGCTGCCGATCACCGACGACGACCTGCGCCAGGGCGGCGCGTTCGAGGTGGCGGAGCTCTCCGTGCCCGGGCCACCGGGCGCGCCGGAGATCAGCCTGGTGGTGTGCCGTCCGACGGGTGTCCCGGTGCCGACCGCGGCGATCTACTACGCCCACGGCGGCGGGATGATCATCGGCAACAGTCGGACGGGTCTGCCGGATCTGCTCGGATGGACCCGGGACATGTCCGTCACCGTCGTCTCGGTGGAGTACCGGCTCGCTCCCGAGCATCCCCATCCCGCTCCGGTGGAGGACTGCTACGCGGGGCTGGTCTGGCTGGCGGATCATGCCGCCGAGCTGGGTGTCGATCCCACCCGGATCGTCGTGGGGGGCACCAGCGCGGGGGGTGGGCTGGCCGCGGCGCTGGCGCTGATGGCGCGGGAGCGCGGTGGCCCGGAGCTGGTCGGGCAGCTGCTTCTGTCCCCGATGCTCGACGACCGCGACAACACCCCGTCCACCGTCCAGATGGCCGGGCTGGGGGTCTGGGACCGGACGGCGAACCGGACCGGCTGGTCGGCGCTGCTCGGCGACGAGGTCGGGGGACCGGACGTCTCCCCGTTCGCGGCCCCGGCCCGGGCCGGGGACCTGTCCGGGCTGCCGCCGGCCTTCATCGACGTCGGCTCGGCCGAGACCTTCCGCGACGAGGACGTGGCCTTCGCGTCCCGCATCTGGCAGGCAGGAGGAAGCGCCGAACTCCACGTGTGGCCCGGGGGCTTCCACGGCTTCGACCTGATGGCGCCACAGGCGGCTCTCTCCCAGGCGGCGAGGGACGCGCGGGCCCGGTGGCTGCGCCGGCTCCTGGGCGACTGAAGGTGCCCATGGCAAGCATCGCGAACGTCCCGAAGCGGGTGGCATGAGCGGGCGTCCGCTCGCTGGCCTGCAGGTCGTGGAGTGCGCGAGCTTCGTCGCCGGCCCCACAGGTGGGCTCACCCTCGCCCAGCTCGGCGCCGACGTGATCCGGATCGACCCGATCGGCGGAGGAAGCGACTACCGGCGGTGGCCGCTGGCAGCCGGTGGCGAGAGCTACTTCTGGACCTCCCTGAACAAGGGAAAGCGGTCGGTAGCGGTTGATCTGCGTTCGGGCGAGGGCAAGGAGCTGGTCACGGCGTTGATCACCGCTCCTGGTCCGGATCGCGGGATCTTGGTGGACAATGTGGTGGGTCGTCGGTGGATGGCCCACGATGTTCTCGCCGCCCGCCGGCCTGATCTGATCCATCTGCGTGTGCAGGGCTATCCGGATGGCCGGCCTGCGGTCGATTACACGGTGAACGCCGAGGTCGGCCTGCCGGGTATCACCGGCGCGGAGGCTGGCGGGGCACCGGTCAACCATGTGCTCCCTGCCTGGGATCTGATCACCGGGTTGAGTGTGTCGACCGGGGTGCTCGCGGCGCTGCACGATCGTGGCCGCACCGGGTCGGGCGCCTTCGTCGAGGTGGCACTCTCGGATGTGGCCCTGGGCGGTGTGGCGAATCTCGGCTGGCTGTCGGAGGCCGCGGCACGCGGTCGCGAACGACCGCGGCAGGGCAACTACATCTACGGCAGCTTCGGCACTGACTTCGCCTGCCGCGACGGCGGCCGGGTGATGGTGGTGGCCCTCACGGAGGGCCAGTGGGCGGCGTTGTGTTCGGCTACCGGAACCCGCGAGGTGTTCGCCGCCCTCGAGGCCGCGCTGGACGCCGACCTGACGCGGGAGTCGGATCGGTACCGTCTGCGCGAGACGATCGCCGCGGTGCTGCGGCCCTGGTTCGCCGCACGCGACCGCAAGCAGGTCAGCGATGAGCTCGACAGTGCGCGGGTGCTGTGGGGCGGGTACCGGGGGATGACGGACATCGTCACGGCGCACGGCGGCGGCGCCCATCCGGTGCTCGCCGACGTCATAGTGCCCGCGGACGTCATAGTGCCTGCCGACGTCATAGTGCCTGCCGACGTCACGGTGTCCGGGCAGGTCGGGCGGTCGCGGGGCGTGCCGGCCATCACCGCACGTTCCCCGATGCGGTGGAACGGTGAATACGGTGCACCGGGCGAGGCGTTGCAGCTTGGCCGGGACACCACCGCAGTCCTGGCCGAGGTGCTGGACCTGAGCGACGCTGAGATCGGCCGGCTGATCCAGGGCGGCGTGATCGAGCCTCCCCCCGCCGGGGGTGGGATGACGAAAGGGCAGGAGGGGCGATAACGGTCGGGGCTGGAATGTGGCGGTGCGTTCTGACCGGTGGAGGACCGGGTCTAACGATGCCGAGGGGAACATGATCCTCACCGGGTGAGCCCGCTGCGACCGCAACTTCTACACTCACCCACCCGTCCCACCGTCGTCAGTCTCGGCGCGCGTTGTGGAGCGGAGAGCTCCGACGAGAACGCAGGCCATCGTCGCGGGCCGCTCACTGCGGTTGTGCCAACGGTGTCGTGTACCGTTTTGAATGTTCACGTCACCGGTGCGAAGTACCTTCTCGACTCCGTCGTCGAGTTCAAGAGTCACCTCGCCGCTCAGTATGATCTCGAAATCGATGGAGTCGGTGCGATGCATTCCGGGATTGTCCGGCTCGGAATGATCTCGCAGCCCGGGAGTTTTCTCGTCAAACTCGCGAATCCCCGCTTCGATATCGACGCCTTTCAGATCGCCATCGGTGGTGGCCGGCAACAGCGTCAAGATGAAGAATCGGTACCCGCCCACGGGCGGGAAGAATGTCGACCAATTCGGGGAGACGCCATCGTTGGGCAGCGTCTCGGCCGTGTCTGAGCTCCAGAGCAGATGGTACGCTGTAGCTGGCGACAACATAAGCGTCGTGGGTTCGACGTAATCATCCTGAACGAAGATGGCATGCCCCTTCTCGTCGTGACCCGTCGAAACTCGGCGAATGTTCACGATTTTCACTCCCTGTCGGGTGAGGGTGCTACGAGGAGAAGTACTTCTCATCGTTTGTCACCGTCGAGCTCGGGCCGGCAGATGAACTCGTATGGGTCCGACCTGGCCTGCGGCTCCGCTGTCGGGCACGCCGGAAGATCTTCCTGCTCAGCAGGGGTCGCAAGGAAGACATCGAGGAGCGGGACGGTGGCGCGGCCAGCGTCGGGGAGGTCTCGTCCCGGTGAGGCGAAGCCACGCTGACGCTCGCCGCCGAGAGGACACGGGCCGCGGCCATCCGACAGGCGATACCGACCGACGCCCACCTCGGCACGATCCCATGTAGATCATGATCGGCACTTGCGGACCCAGCCCGGACGCAACTGCGCTCCGACCTGAGACCGTCTTCGCGAACGCGAGGCAAGTTTTGATATGATATACATCACGTCGAATGTTAACGCAGTCGAGTCTCGGGGGCCAGCGGCAGGAGCAGATCGATGAGGCGGCCGGCCTGGCTGCCATACACCAACGCCTTCGTCGAGGATGGAGAGCAATGGGTACATCACTGGAAGGCAAGGTGGCGGTCGTGACCGGCGCCGCGCGCGGCATCGGACGCGGAGTCGCCCATCGGCTCGGCGCGTCAGGGGCCGACGTGGTGGTGATCGACCTCGACCTGGCGGGCGGATCGTCGTTCGGTGAGGCGGTCGGTGAGAAGGGGGTCGCAGGTGAGATCGCCGCGCTGGGTCGCCGGTCCCTGGCCTTCGAGGGCGACCTGGCCGACCGTGCGTTCGTGGACCGCGCCTTCGAGCAGACCGTGGCTGCGCTGGGGCGGGTGGACATCCTCGTGAACAACGCGGGCGGTGCCATCGTCGCCATGGCGCAGAGCGCGGCGTCCACCAGCGACGACGAGGCCTACTCGGCGGTGTTCGGCGCCAACCTCCAGAGCGCTGTCCACTGCTCGCAGGCGGCAGTCCGGCATATGCGCCACCAGGGCGACGGTGGCTCGATCGTGAACATCTCGTCGATGGCTGCCCAGGCCGGGGGACCTGGTGGCCAGTTGGCTTTCTACGGGGCGGCGAAGGCGGGCCTGGTGAGCTATGGACGTTGTCTGGCCACCGAGGTGGGCCGGGACGGTATCCGGGTCAACACCGTCGTCTGCGGCATCATCGCCACCGCCCGGATTCTCGCGACCGCGAGTGAGCGCGGTGTCGGTACCCCTGAACAGCTCGCGAGAGTTCCGCTGCGACGGTTCGGGACTCCCGAGGACGTCGCCAAGGTCGTCGAGTTCTTCGTCTCGGACCTCTCCGGATACGTCACCGGACAAACGCTTGCGGTCACCGGCGGGCAGGGTGGAGCCTGACCCATGCGACCCGACACTGTGGGCCGTCCGATCGACTCTGCCGACTTCGGCCGCTCATTGGTCCACGAGCACGAGATCGTCGACTTTCCCGTTTGATTTGCTTGCCACCCGTGCCGATTCCGGGAAGCCGGCCGCTGAATGATCGTTGGACTGTGAGCTGGGAGAGATGCTGGTATGGCGGTCGACGGGCGGCGGGCTTTTGATGCCGACAACCATTACTACGAGGCGCTGGACGCCTTCACGCGCCACATCGAGCCCGCGTTCGCCAAGCGGTGCATGCAGTGGGCTGAGGTAGCGGGAAAGACCCGGTTGCTGGTAGGCGGGAAGGTCAACCGCTTTCTGCCGAACCCGACATTCTCCCAGCTGGCCGCGCCAGGAGTGCTCGAGCAGTACTTCCGTGGCAATGTAGGTGGTCCGGTGGTCCAGCTCTTCGGCGAGCTCGAGCCACCGCGGCCGGAGTATCGAAACCGGGACGCGCGGCTACGGGTGATGGATGACCTGGGCCTCGACGGGGCCTTCTTCTTTCCCACGCTCGGTGTGGGGATGGAGCGTGCCCTTCGGGACGATCTGCCAGCCGGGCGGGCGGCCTTCCGGGCGTTCAACCGATGGCTGGACGAGGACTGGGGCTTCGCCTACCAGAACAAGATCTTTGCCGCGCCGTACATGACTCTGTCGGACCCGGCCGAGGCCGTCCGGGAGCTGCGGTGGGCGCTGGACCACGATGTTCACATTCTGGTGATGCGCGGTGCTGACCGAGCGTGGGCTGAAGTCGCCGGCTGACCGGATGTTCGATGACTTCTGGGCGCTCGCCAGCGAGGCAGGCGTGGTGTGCGCGTATCACGGGGGAGACGACGTCTACGCGGAGCTGATCAGCTGGTGGAGTGAGAGCGGGGAGACGGAGGCGTTCCGTAGCTCCGCCCTTCGTGGCCTGCTGTCGTCCAGCGCGGTCGCGGACACCTTTGCGGCGCTGCTGTCCCAGGGCGTCATCAGGAGGAACCCGAACCTGCGGTTCGCCGCGATCGAGACAGGGTCGGACTGGGTCACCCCCCTGTTCAAGTCGCTGAAGAAGTCGTTCGTTCAGAACCCGCAGCTGTGGGACGAGGATCCGCGGGAAACGTTCCGTCGGCATGTCTGGGTCTCGCCCTTCCACGAGAACGACCTGTCCGAACTGAAGTCGATGATCGGGCCCGACCGGATGATGCTGGGTTCGGACTGGCCGCACACGGAGGGGCTCGTCGACCCGCTGTCCTTCACCAAGGACCTCGAGGCCGCTGGGCTGACCGACGACGAGATCAGGCTCGTGATGGGCGAGAACGCGAAGGCGCTCATCGGCTTCTGAGCGGAAACCCCCGACCGCAGCTCCGGCGTCTCCGCACCCCCGGCGCATCGCAGATCGGATACTATATCCAAGTTATCTCACGGCCTGTCGGTAGTGCCGGGTAAGCCGCCAGGCGGGGCGCCCCCGCCGGGGTCGGTTGGGCTGGCGATCGCTGTTGCGCACGGCGAACCGGTGCGGAGTGCCGCTCCCGGTGGTCTCATGAAGGTTCGGGCCGCGGCAGCGCGGTGACGACTACTGGGTGTGCCGCGGCGCCGCCGCTCCGTGGAAATTATGTCGATCAGTCCAGAATGGGTCGGAGAACATGGGATACTCGACTGCCGAAGCTGAATGCACCGTCCATAGTGCTCGTGATCTCCAGAGAACTTCACACCGCTCCGTAGCGATGACGAGTGTCCTCGAGGAGCGCATCCTCATCGGGCCGGCAGGCACCATCGAGCGCGCTGCCGTGGGCGACGGTTTCACCCCGACCCGTATCGGCTTCCTCTCCGACATGCCGGCCGGGAAAGCGCTGGGCGAATACCTTGACCCCATCATCCTTGCCATTGAGGACGCATTAGCTGAAGGCCGCATGCGGCGCCCCGTCGAGTTGCTGGCAAGCCATGTCGTCGGTCTGCCGACCGGGCAGCCGAACAATGTGATCGCGGCCTATCTGGATCTAGTGGAACGCGGCTGTGTGCTTGTTCTGTCGACCGGTGTGACCGACAATGCGCTTGTTCTTCGAGACACCATCAACGCGGCGAAGGTGCCGCTCATCACGATGGCGGGAACCACCCGGTTCGTCGGCGACTACTGTTTCTCCCTGGCGAACGGCGGGCACGGGGAGGAGGCCGCCATCATGGCCTCCTACCTCGCCGATCACGGCCTGCGCCGGGTGGTGCTCACCGGCGAACGTTCTCCCGGTGACTCCGAGTACCACCGGTTCTTTCAGGAGCAGGCTCGCCTGTACGGGATCGACATCCTCACGGAACACTACTTCGACCAGGAGCCGACCGCCGACGAGGTCGACACCGTGCTGCGCCACTTCCGTGACGACCTGAGGCCCGACGCCCTCGTGTACTGCGGGTTCGGCTGGAACAGCTCGCAGTTCAATCCCGCCCTGACGCGGATCGGCTGGCATCCTCCCAAAATTATGAACGCGGCGATCATGTGGGCGCTGACCTCACCGGAATGGAAGGTCGCGCTCGACGGCTGGATCGGGATCGAGCAGTCGATCGGCGATCACGAGGACCTGCCCAAGAACCTCAACTGGGTCGCGTTGCTGGACCGTCACGAAAAGCGATTCGGCTATCGCCGGAACGACACCATGATCGCTCTGCTGTACGACCAGGGCCGCGCCGCGGTCGAGGCCGTCGTGAACGCTCCGATCCTCACCGGCGAGGGCATGGCCGCTGGGTTGGAACGCATCAAGATGATACCCTCCACTCTCGGTGGACCGCGCACCTATATCGAGTTCGGCGAGCGGGACCACCGGGGCTACAAGGGCGACTTCATGTTCATGAAACAGCTCCGGGACGGCGAGTTCCATTTCGCCGGATTCCACAGTCCACAGTGGGCCGTGAACCGGACCGCCGAAGCGGCGGGGTGAGTCGCCGCCGCCGCCGCCGACGGACGGTCGCCGCTCGCGGGTCAGCGGGTCAGCGGGTCAGAAGGAGATCGGCACCGATTTGTATCCACGGACCGTGCTGGTGTGCAGGCGAACAGCTTCGGCCTGGTCCACCTGCCACCGCGGAAATCGGGCCAGGGTCTCCTCGAGCGCGATGCGGCCTTCCAGCCGGGCCAGGGCCGCCCCCAGGCAGAAATGAACACCGAAACCGAACGAGACGTGCTGTTCGGGCCGCCGATGAATGTCGAACTGGTCGGCATGATCGAAGACGCGGTCATCGCGGCCCGCGGCGCCGGTGAGGAGTAGCACCTTCGCGCCGGCCGGGATCGTCTCTCCGTGCAGCTCGACCGGGCGGGAGGTGGTGCGGCCCTGCACCGGCGAGGGCGCTTCGTAGCGCAGCAGTTCCTCGACCGCCGCCGGAATCAGGCGGGGATCGGCCACCAGCGCGGCCTGCTGGTCCGGGTGGGCGGGCAGGATGACCGAGGCCCAGCCGAGCAGCCGCGCCACCGTCTCGGTACCGGCGCTGACCAGGAGGTTGGCGAAGTCGGCGGCTTCTTTGTCGGTGAGTCGCCGGGTCCTGCCGTCGTCGGTCAGCTCCACCTCGGTCAGTGCGGTGAGCAGATCGTCCTGGGGCGACCGGCGCCGCTCGGCGAGCTCGCCGGTGAGGTACTCGTGCAGCGCGAGCTGGGCCCCGAAGGAGGTGTCATTGATCATCCCGACGTCTGGCTCGATGTGAAAGATGGTATTGATCAGTTCGAGTATCCGGGGACGATCCTGATTCGAGACCCCGAGCAGCGAGGAGATGACCAGCGAGGGTAACTGCGCCCCGAAATCGGCGACATAGTCGAAACGCTGGTTGCCGAGCTGAGGATCGAGCAGGTCTCGGCAGAACTGCCTGATCCGCGCCTCCAGCTGCGCCACCCGGCCCCGGGTGAACGCCTTGGAAACCAGGACGCGCAGCTTGTCGTGCTGCGGAGGGTCCATGAAGATGATCTGCCCGGTGCCGCTCATGTCGGCTCCCATGAGCTCCAGCACGGTGCCCTGGCCCGACAGGTAGGTCTGGGGGTCCCGGTGCGCCGCGAGGACATCCGCATGCCTGCTCAGCGCCCAGAAGTCGTACCGGTCGTTGCGGTAGACCGGCGTCTCGTCCCGCATCCGTCGCCACGTCTCGTACGGGTTGGCGTCGATGTCGGTGTCGAACGGGTCCCAATAGATCGCCTCGGATACGACCACGGCTGTTCCTCGCTCACGGAGAGTCGAACATGACTGGCGGACGTTGAATAAAATATCCTATATGGTAGCTGGGCTCGGCCCAGCTGTCATCCGCGAGCGCGGCCCCTCCCCGCCGGCCGCCCGCATGGTTCGCACTCCGGGCCCGATGTCGGGTCGATCCGCCGCCCCTGACCTGCGCCGCCCCTGACCTGCGCCGATCGATCGGCATACCGATTGGTCGAGGGTTCGCCTGAGTTCAGGCGTTCACACCACGCCGGCGGCCTGGAGTTCAGTGATCCTTTCCGGTGGGTAGCCGAGAGCACGCAGGACGTCTTCGGTGTGCTCGCCGAGAGCTGGGACCGGACCGGTCGGCAGCTCGAGCCCCGCGAAGGTGAAGGGTGGCAGCAGGGCGCGTATCTCGCCGCCAGGTGTGGTGACCGTTCGCCACCGGTCGCGGGCGGCGAGCTGTGGGTGGTCCAGCAGGTTCGCCACGCTGTTCAGCCGGGCGGAGGCGATGGCGAGGTCGTCGAGTCGCGCGACCAGGTCGTCGGCCGCCATCGTCGCCGTGCGGCCGGCGACCAGCGCGTCGACGATCCGGCGATGGCGCACCCGGGCCACGTTCGTGGCCCATTCAGGGTCGTCGGCCAGCTCGGGACGACCGAGGAAGCCGTCCGCGAACCGCCGCCATTCCCGGTCGTTCTGGATACCGATCAGCACCTCCTGCTCGTCCGCGGTCGGGTAGGAGTCGTACGGGGCGACGCTCGGGTGGGACAGGCCCGAACGGCCGGGCGCGCGTCCGGTCCCCTGGAGGTAGTAAAGCTGATAGCCCATCCACTCCGCCGTCGCCTCGAACATCGAGATCTCGATCGAGGCGCCCTCGCCGGTCGTGCCGCGGCGCACGAGCGCGGCCAGGACGGCCGAGAAGGCGTACACGCCCGCCGCGATGTCGGCGGCCGGCACACCCGTCTTCGCCGGGGACTGCGCCGGGCCGGTCACCGCGGCGAGCGCCGCCTCGCACTGGACGAGCATGTCGTAGGCGCGCTTGTCACGGTACGGACCGCTCGCGCCGTAACCGGACATGTCCACGGTGATCAGGCGCGGGTCGCGTTCGCGAAGGTCGGCGGAGGCACATCCGAGGCGGGCCGCGGCCCCCGGCGCGAGGTTCTGCAGGAAGACGTCGGCACCCGCGACGAGATCGGCGAGGACCGCTCGACCGCGGTCGGTCTTGAGATCGAGGGTCACCGACTGCTTGCCCCGGTTCAGCCAGACGAAGTGGCTCGCCAGCCCGTGGACACTGTCGTCGTAGGCTCGGGCGAAGTCCCCACCGTCGCGCCGTTCGACCTTCACCACCCGTGCGCCGAGATCGGCCATATGCCGCGTCGCGAGCGGCGCGGCCACGGCCGCCTCCAGCGCGACCACCGTGATTCCGTCGAGCGGCAGGTCGGCGGTCAGGCGACCTCGCCGCTGACGACCCGCCGGCACAGCCCGGCCACTATCTTCTTCAGCCACAGCAAGCCCCCGCCCCGGTTGATGTAAGGTTATATATTATTTATAATATCTATCCAGACACCTGGTGGTGCAAGGGAGCCCCCGGGCACCGCGCCCGGCTCGGCACCGGCCGGTCGGCAGAGGGGAGACCGCGTGCGGACACGAGCGGCAATCGCGTGGGAGATCGGCAAGCCGTGGTCGGTGGAGGAGGTGGAGCTTGATCCGCCGAAGAGCGGTGAAATCCGCGTGCGGCTCGCCGCCTCCGGGCTGTGTCATTCCGACGACCATGCTGTCACCGGCGACACGCCGAACGCGCTCCCGGTGGTCGGGGGGCACGAAGGCGCGGGGGTCGTCGAGGAGATCGGACCAGGCGTCACCTCCGTGGCGCCCGGGGATCACGTCGTGCTCGCCTTCATCTCCTCCTGCGGTCGGTGCCGGTGGTGCATGAGCGGCCGGGCCAACCTGTGCGACGTCGGCGCGCAGATGATGGGCGGCCTTCCGCTCGACGGCACGACCCGCACCCACGCCCGGGGTCGGGACGTGCGGCGCATGACCAATCTGGGGACGTTCAGCCCCTACACCGTCGTCAACGAGTCGTCGGCGATCAAGGTCGACCGTGACCTCCCGCTCGACCTCGCGGCCCTCGTGGGGTGTGGGGTGACCACCGGCTTCGGCTCGGCCGTCAACACCGCCGAGGTCCGGCCCGGGGACACCGTGGTGGTCGTCGGCATCGGCGGTATCGGCGCCGCCGCGGTGCAGGGTGCCCGGGTTGCGGGAGCACAGCACATCGTCGCGGTCGACCCGGTGGCGTGGAAGCTCGACCAGGCGAAGGTGTTCGGGGCCACCCACGGCGTCGCCTCCATGGCGCAGGCGGTTCCGCTCGTCGCCGAGCTGACCCGCGGGGTGATGGCCGACAGTGCGATCCTCACCGTCGGCGTCGCGCACGGCGACATGATCGCCCCGCTGCTGGCTCTGGTCCGCAAGGCCGGCATCGGGGTCGTCACCGCGATCACGCCTTACCGCGAGTCCACGGTGACGATGTCGCTGGGCACGCTCACCACCTGGCAGAAGCAGCTGCGCGGTTCGCTGTACGGCGAATATGCGCCCGCGGTCGCCATCCCTCAGATGCTGAGCCTCTACCGCCGGGGACTGCTGCAGCTCGCCGAGATGGTGACGCGGCGGTATCCGCTCGACGACGTCCAGCAGGGCTACGACGACATGCGCGCCGGCCGCAACATCAGAGGCCTGGTCGTCTTCGGCTGAGGCCCGGTTTCTCTCGGCGCGTCACCCGGCGGTGGTCGCCCTTGATCTTTCCAGGCAGGAGAAGGACGGATGCGGGTAGGGGTTTCGCTGCGGACCAGGCCGCTGGACGGCGAGGAGCCGGGGGCTGTCTCGGCGCGGATTGCTGATGTCGCGTCGCTGGCGGAGCGCCTCGGGTATGACGCGGTGCACGCGCTTGATCACCCAGTCCCGCATCCGGCGTACGACATCCCGGCGCTGAAGCACAGCTATCACAATCTTGATCCGTTCGTGGAGCTCGCGGTCGCGGCGGGTGTCACGAGTCGGGTCCGGTTGTGGACGAACCTGGTCCTCCTCGCGTACCGCAACCCGTTCGTCACCGCCAAGCTGGTGGCGAGCCTCGACGTGGTGAGCAGCGGCCGGTTGATTTTCGGTGTCGGCACCGGCTACCAGGTGGAGGAGTTCGCCGCGTTGGGAGTCCCGTTCGACCAGCGCAACGAGATCATGGACGAGGCGTTTCCGGCGATGAAGGCCGCCTGGACCGGTGAGCCCTTCGACTTCGTGGGCAAGGGGTTCGCCGCGGCGGGCAACCAGGCGCTGCCGCGGCCGGTACAACAGCCGCATCCGCCGATCTGGGTGGGTGGCAACAGTCCGCGTGCGGTGCGCCGGGCGGTCGAGTTCGGTCAGGGCTGGACGCCGATCCCCGAGCCGCCGTACACGCAGGGGGCGCGTGGATTTGCGCCGTTGTCCTCCTTCGAGAACTTCGCCGACCGCATCGCCTACGCCCGTGCGCACGCGGAGCGGATCGGACGCACCGAGCCACTGGACATCGCGTTCTCGACGACCGGCTTCGCGTACTGGAAGGGGGAGAAGGCCTCCAAGTGGCAGCAGATCGACAACGCGGGCCGGCTGGCCGAGATGGGCGTGACCTACCTGACTCCCGGGGCTCTGGTCGGACCGGACGCCAGCCACGCCGAGTACCTGGAGGCGCTCGAACGCCATGCCGAGGAGTTTCTTCCGCACCTGAGCGCGCTGTAGCGGGAGCGGGGTCATCGTGACCGGCGTTGCGGGGCCTCCCGTCGCTCAAGTTGGACGCCTGTCCGAATCTACTGGACGGGCGTCCAAGGTTATGTCACCCTTTCCAGCCATGCAGCTGGACTTCGACCGGCAGACCATCACCGATGACGACGAGACCATCCGGGCCGCCACGAACGGCGTGCTCGTCGCCCCCCTCCTCGCCGCCGTCGCGCACCTCACGGGTGACTACGATCTGTTACGAGAGGATCTACGTCCCGAGGTGACGCACGCGCCGGCACCGCCGGAGGCCGGCTACTCCGACGCGCAGCTCGAACTCGCCCGGAAGCTGGCCGCCGA
Organism: Frankia gtarii; assembly: GCF_025403375.1. Taxonomy (GTDB): domain Bacteria; phylum Actinomycetota; class Actinomycetes; order Frankiales; family Frankiaceae; genus Frankia; species Frankia gtarii. The sequence goes on along the minus strand of NZ_JAMPTM010000001.1, from coordinate 74,428 downwards.
GGCCCTCATCCGCTTCCGTGACGCCGGCTGCGTGGCGGCGCCGGCCCCCGACCAGACCCGGCTGCGCCAGCTCGTCGAGTTCGTCGCCGGTCACCCGGTCGGCGACGACCACCTGGCCCTGCTGGCGGAGGAGCTCGCCCTCGGTGGCGTCGACCTACGGGCGCCGACCTGGCGCATCGACGAGACCGCGACCGACGGTGCGTTCACCGTCGCCGTCATCGGCGCCGGCATGTCCGGCATACTCGCCGCACACCGGCTGTCCCAGGCCGGCGCTCGGGTCCACGTCTTCGAGAAGAACGACGACGTCGGCGGGACCTGGCTGGAGAACGACTATCCCGGCTGCCGGGTCGATGTGCAGAACCACCTCTACAGCTACTCCTTCGCGCAGAGTTGTCACTGGCCGCAGTTCAATTCGCCGCAACCCGTCCTCCACGACTATTTCCGCACCTGCGTCGAGGAGTTCGGCGTCCGGGACGCCATCAGCTTCCAGACCGAGGTACTCGAGGCCCGCTGGGATGACAGCCGGCGAATCTGGGTCCTGAAGGTCCGCGACGGCGCCGGCGTCGAGCGGTCAGTCGAGGCGAACGCGGTCGTCAGCGCGGTCGGCCAACTCAACCGGCCCAGCATGCCGAACATCGCGGGAATCGACAGCTTCCGCGGACAGTCGTTCCACTCGGCCCGGTGGGATCACGACGTCGATCTCACCGGCAAGCGGGTGGCCGTGATCGGCACCGGTGCGAGCGCCGTGCAGTTCATCCCCTGGCTTGCGGAACGTGCCGGGCACCTCACCATCCACCAGCGGACGCCGGCATGGCTTCTTCCGGTGGCGAACTATCAGGACGATCTGCCGGTCAGCCTCGAGTGGCTGCTGCGCCACGTACCCGAGTTCGCCCGGTGGGACCGGCTCGCCGTCTTCGCCCGGCTCCAGGAGGGGATGCTGCCGCTGGCGGTCGTCGACCCCGACTGGGACATCTCCTCCGGATCGGTCAGCGCGGCGAACGACACGCTGCGCCAGATGCTGGCCGGGTACTACGAGCTGATGTTCCCCGATCCCGAGCTGCGGGCGAAGGTGCTGCCCACGTATCCCTTCGGCTCGAAGCGCATGATTGTGGACAACGGGTCCTACGCCCGGACCCTGCAGCGCCCGGACGTCACCCTCGAGACGGCCCCGATCGCCGAGATCACGGGGGACGGCCTCCGGATGGAGGACGGCCGCGACCTCGGCTACGACGTGATCGTCTATGGCACCGGCTTCCAGGCTTCCAGGTTCCTGACGCCGATGCGCGTGATCGGCCCCGGCGGCGCCGATCTGCACGGGACCTGGGACGGCGACGCCCGGGCGTATCTCGGCCTGACCGTCCCCGGATTCCCCAATCTCTTCCTGCTGTACGGGCCGAACACCAACATCGTCGTCAACGGCTCCATCACTTATTTCTCGGAATGCGGGACGCGCTACATCACGGAGTGCGTGCGGCTTCTCCACGAGCACCACCGGCAGGCGATGGACGTCAGGAAGACGGTCCACGACGACTACAACAAGCGTGTGGACGAGGCGACCGACCAGCGCGCCTGGGGCGTCTCCACGGTGAATACCTGGTATCGCAACGAGCGCGGCCGCATCGCCCAGAACTGGCCGTTCAATCTTCACGAGTACTGGCGACTGACCCGGACCCCGAACGCTGACGACTACGACTTCGTCTGACCGGCGCGGCCCCCATCATGACGGCCGCGCTCGGCGAGCGCCGGCCCCGCACACTCCTCGAGAAAGGATCGTCATGACGCTGTCCCTCGAACAGATTTCAGACCGGCTGGAGATCCAGGAGCTCATCTCGCGGTACAGCCACGCCATCGACACCCGAAGCTTCGACGACGCCGTCGCGCTCTTCACCTCGGACGGCACTCTCGACTACACGGCCACCGGTGGCCCGGCCGGCGACCGCAAGTCCGTTCTCGACTACATCGCCGGGGCGATGTCGCCGCTGAAGATGAGCCAGCACCAGGTGGCCACCAGCGCGATCACGCTGGCCGGGGACACCGCGACGGCCCGCAGCATCTGCCACGTCTCGATGGAGCCGCAGGGCGAGGACAGCCCGGTGTTCTTCTCCGGGCTGCTGTACCTCGACACCTTCGCCCGCGCCCCCGAGGGCTGGCGTTTCTCCGACCGTCGCGTCGCGGAGCCCTGGTTCAGCCGCCCGGCTGGCTGATCGGGACCTGGTCGAGGCCACCGGGACGGGAACCACAGGGAGCCGTGGATCTCTGGCGCGAGACCGTCGGTTATGTATATTTTATGCATCTGGCTTCCAGGCGTTCGAGAGCAGGGATGCCCCGGGCCTGGGAGCTCCAGCTCTCAGCTCAGTTCGTCCTCTGGAGGAGACCCTGATGACTGACTCTCCCCGTCGCGTGGCGATCGTGACCGGGGCGGCCCGGGGAATCGGCGCCGCGACCGCGCGCCGACTGGCCGCCGACGGTCTGCGCGTCGCCCTGCTGGACCTCGAGGAGTCCGCGTCCAAGGCGACCGCCGAGGCCATCGTCGCCGCGGGCGGCGAAGCCGTCGCTGTCGGGGTGGATGTGAGCGACGAGGCGCGGGTGTCGGCCGCGGTCGACCAGGTGGTCCAGGAGCTCGGCCCGCCCACCGTGCTGGTCAACAACGCCGGGGTGACGCGGGACAACCTGCTGTTCAGGATGACCGGGTCCGACTGGGAAACGGTGCTGGCGGTGCACCTGCGCGGCGCGTTCCTGATGACGAAGCAGGTGCAGAAGCACATGGTGGACGCGGGCTGGGGCCGGGTCGTGAACCTGTCGAGCACCTCGGCGCTGGGTAACCGGGGGCAGGCGAACTACGCCGCGGCCAAGGCCGGCCTGCAGGGTTTCACCAAGACCATCGCGATCGAACTCGGCCGGTTCGGGATCACCGCGAACGCCGTGGCGCCCGGTTTCATCGTCTCGGACATGACGAGGGAGACCGCCGCCCGACTGGGCCTCGAGTGGGACGAGTACGTCACGGCGCGGGCCGCGCAGATCCCGGTGGCCCGCGTCGGCCAGCCCGAGGACATCGCGCACACGGTCTCGTTCCTCGTCAGCGAGGGCGCGGGTTACGTGTCCGGGCAGGTGATCTACGTGGCCGGGGGTCCGAAGGCCTGATCGCCGGTCGCAGCGCCCGTACGAAAGGTGACGCCGAGCGATGTCGGCAAGGTGATGTCGGCAAGGTGGGGAGTGGAACATGCGCGAAGCGGTGATCTGTGAGCCCGTTCGGACCGCGGTCGGGCGCTACGGCGGCGCTCTGCGGACGATGAGTGCGCAGGCCCTGGGTGCGGCGGTCGTGCGTGGTCTGCTGGACCGTACCGGCCTGACGGGACCGGATGTCGACGACGTCCTGTTCGGTTCGTGCTACCCGAGCATGGACGCGCCGGCCCTGGGGCGGGTGGTCGCGCTCGACGCTGGTCTGGGGATCGAGGTCCCGGGTCTGCAGCTGGACCGCAGGTGTGGTTCCGGGGTCCAGGCCGTGGTCACGGCGGCGATGCAGGTCCAGACGGGTGTCGCGGACGTGGTCGTCGCCGGGGGCGCGGAGAGCATGAGCAACGCCGCCTTCTACTCGACCACCCTGCGGTGGGGACCGAACAACGGCGAGCTCACGCTGCACGACTCCCTCGCCCGCGGCCGGGTCACCGCGGGCGGGGAACGGTTTCCCGTCCCAGGGGGGATGATCGAGACCGCGGAGAACCTCCGACGGGAGTACGGGATCTCCCGTACGGAGCAGGACGAACTCGCCTTCCGCTCGCATCAGCGGGCCCTGGCGGCCCAGCAGACCGCGCGTTTCGCCGACGAGATCATTCCGGTGCTGGTTGCGCACCGCAAGGGCGCCGTCGCCGTGGACATCGACGAGCATCCGCGGGCCGACACCAGCCTGGCCACCCTCGCGGCGTTGCGCCCGATCATGAGCCGCTCCGACCCGCAGTCGACGGTGACCGCCGGAAACGCCAGTGGTCAGAACGACGGTGCGTCGGCCTGCATCGTCACCCACCCCGCCGAAGCGGAACGTCTCGGCCTGCGCCCCCTCGCCCGCCTGGTGAGCTGGGCCGTGGCCGGAGTCGAACCCGCCCGGATGGGCATCGGCCCGGTGCCGGCGGTCGACAAGGCGTTGAAACGCGCCGGGCTGAAGCTGGCGGACATGGATCTGATCGAACTCAACGAGGCGTTCGCGGCACAGGTGCTCGCCTGCACCCGGGAGTGGGGCTTCGCCGGCTCGGACTGGGAACGCTTCAACGTCAACGGCTCGGGGATCTCGCTGGGACATCCGGTCGCGGCGACCGGCGGCCGGATTCTCGCGACCCTGCTGCGGGAGATGCAGCGGCGGGACGCCAGGTACGGACTGGAGACGCTGTGCATCGGGGGCGGGCAGGGCATCGCCGCGATCTTCGAGCGGGTCGGCTGACCATCGCCCCAGCTCGTGTCACCGCGGGTGGTGGACTTCCGGGACGAACTGCCGCGCATGCCCACCGGCAAGCCCGCCAAGGGCAGGCTCCGCCAGGAGTACCTGTCGCCGGCGCCGACGATCTGAGCGCCGGCTCCCTGACGAACGGCGGAGGGCAGACAGAATGGTTTTCCCGATGGGGACGCCCGTCGTTGACACGATGATTTCGTTCCCCTCGCCGGACTCGTCGCAGTATGACTTCATCCGGCGTCAGCTCAAGGATTCCGAGTCGAAGGCGTTCGAGTTCCCCGCGCAGTACATGTTCAAGGGTGTTCCGCACGATCTCCCCACCGATGATCCGGTGAGCGTGACGCTGCGTGAGATGGACCGGTTCAACATTGAGTATGCGCTGATCGGGTGCCGCGGTGAGGCGTCCCAGCGCGCGCTGGCGACCTTCCCCGACCGCTTCGTGGCCGGAAGCTCGGTCACCGACCCTTCTGACGTGATGGGGTCGGTGCGCCGGTTGGTCGAGGACCACGAGAAGTTCGGGATCAGAGCGGCCGACGTCTTTCCCGCCGGCACCTTTCCCCAGGTCGCGATCAACGGCGAGAAGATGTATCCGATCTACGCCAAGTGCGTGGAACTCGGCATCCCGATCTTCGTGTGCGCCGGGGTGCCGGGGCCGCGGCTGCCGTTCGCGCCGCAGCGGGTGGAACTGATCGACCAGGTGATGTTCGACTTCCCCGACCTGGTGTTCGTGACCCGCCACGGCTGCGAGCCGTGGACCGACCTCGCGGTGAAGCTTCTGCTCAAGTGGCCGAACCTGTACTACTCCACGTCCGCCTTCGCGCCCAAGCACTACCCGAAGGCGATCATTGACTACGCCAACACCCGCGGCGCGGACAAAGTCATCTATGGCGGCTACTTCCCGATGGGCCTGTCTCTTGAACGGATCATGAAGGAGATGCAGGACGTGCCGTTCCGCGATCACGTCTGGTCCAGGTTCCTGCACGAGAACGCGCGGAAGGTACTCGGGATCGGCTCCTGAGCCGCCTCCGCCTCCGCCGGCATGACCATGATCATCATTGTTTGACGGTGAGCTACGTTCGACCGTGAACCACAGGGAGCAGCAGACGTGTCCATCGGTCTTGACGAGGACCATCACGCGCTGAGCGACTCGGTGCGGGGGTTCGTGTCCCGCTACGCCCCATCGGACGAGGTTCGGGCGGGCCTGGCGAACTGGGCCCGGGGAACGGCGCCCGGATACTGGCCGCAGCTCGTCGAGCAGGGACTGACGTCGCTGCACCTGCCGGCGGAATACGGCGGGGCCGGGTCCGGGTTCATCGCGCTTGCCGTGGTGGTCGAGGAGACCGCCCGGGGTCTGCTGCCCGGCCCGCTGCTGGCCAGCGTGCTGACCAGCGCGGTGCTGGCGCGCCACGGCGACGAGGCGCTGTGCGGGCGCAGCCTGCCTGCGCTGGCCGCCGGTGGCATCGGCGCGACGGCCGTGACCACCGACGGTCTCGTCGCGACCTCGGTGCCCGGCGGGGGCTACACGGTCAACGGCACCACCGGACCGGTGCTCGGCGCCCCGGGTGCCGAGCTGCTGATTCTGGGTGCGACGACGGAGGACGGTGGCCAGGTCTGGTTCGCCGTGCAGCCCGGGGCCGGCGTCGAGGCGGCCGCCGGGGCGCCGGTCGATCACACCCGCGCGGTCGGGAGGGTGACGTTGACCGCCGTCGGCGTCGCCGTCGACCAGGTGCTCACCGCCACCACCGAGCAGGTCCGCGCCATGGCCGCCGTGCTGTTCGCCGCGGAGGCGGTCGGGTTGGCCCGCTGGTTGGTGACCACCGGCGTCGACTACGTCAAGGTCCGTGAGCAGTTCGGCCGGACGGTCGGCTCGTTTCAGGCCGTCAAGCACAAGTGCGCGCGGATGTTCATCGACGTCGAGGCGATGTCGGCCGCTGCCTGGGACGCCGCCCGGGCGGTCGGGGACGGTGATGAGCAGCTCGCGTTGGCTGCGGCCGCCGCGGCGGTGACGTGCCTGCCGACGGCGACCGAGATCGGCCTGCAGACCGTCACCCTGCTCGGCGGCATCGGTTATACCTGGGAACACGACACCCACCTCTACTGGCGCCGGGCGATGACCCTGGAGAACCTGCTCGGCCCGACCAGCGGATGGCAGCGGCGACTCGGCCAGCTCGTCCGCACCGGCAGCCGGGACTTCCGGGTCGAGCTGGCAGAGGAGGACCCGGCCTTCCGGGCCCGGATCGCCGGCGTGCTGGCCGAGGTCGCCACGGTGCCGGACGAGCGCGGCCGACGCGAGCGGCTCGCCGCCGAGGGTCTTGTGGTGCCGCACTACCCGAAGCCCTACGGGATCGACGCCAGCCCGGTCGAGCAGCTCGTCATCGCGCAGGAGTACGAGAAGGCCGGGGTCGAGCAGCCCAGGCTGACCATCGGGGACTGGGCGCTGCCGACCATCCTCGCCAACGGCAGCGAGGAACAGAAGGAGTTCTTCGCCCCGGCGACGCTGCGCGGCGACATCCGGTGGTGTCAGCTGTTCAGCGAGCCGGGGGCGGGCTCGGACCTGGCATCGCTGTCGACGCGGGCGGAGAAGGTCGAGGGTGGCTGGCGACTGAACGGCCAGAAGGTCTGGACCTCCAACGCACTCGAGGCGGAGTACGGCATCTGCCTGGCCCGTACCGACCCGGACCGGCCCAAGCACAAGGGCATCTCCTATTTCCTCGTCGACATGGCCGCACCCGGGCTCGAGATCCGGCCGCTGCGCGAGGCCAATGGTGGCTACCTGTTCAACGAGGTGTTCCTCACCGACGTCTTCGTCCCGGACGGACGGCTGGTCGGCGAGGTCAACCAGGGCTGGGCGCTGGCCCGCACGACACTGGGCAACGAGCGGGTCAGCATCAGCGGGATGCTGAAGGTGCCGCCCGGTCTGATCGACCTGGCCGCCTCCGTGGAGCTCGCCGCCGCGCCGCAGGACGTCACGCGCGAGGTGGGATCGATCTTCGCCCTGGCGTACGCCCTCGCCGCGATGGGGCTGCGGTCGACGCTGCGCAGCCTGTCAGGGCTTCGACCGGGGGCGGAGTCCAGCGTGGCCAAGACCGCCGCGGGATCGCTGGTGACCGAGATCGGGCTGCGCACGATGCGCTGGTTCGGGCCGGCCGCGGCGGTCGCGGACGGCCCGGCCGGGACGCGGACCCAAAGCTATTTGTCCGTCCCGCCGCAGCTGATCGGCGGCGGCACCGTCGAGATCCAGCTCAACGTCATCGCCGAGCGGATTCTCGGTCTTCCGCGGGGTTGAACGGCTCAGGCGCCCGCCGTCGGGCGGGTCGACGTTCCGCCGCGCCGCCCGCTGTGTCAGCAGGCCCCGTCCGCGCGCCAGGCCGCGATCTGCGCGGGCGAGTAACCGAGCTCGGTGAGGACGGCGTCGGTGTGTTCCCCCAGCGCCGGGATCGGGTCCATCCGTGGCGCCCAGCCGGGGCTCGTCGGCGGGGGGAGCAGCGCGCGGACGGGCCCGGCCGGGGAGGCCACCTCCCGCCAGCGGTCGCGGGCGGCCAGCTGCGGGTGTCCGATGACGTCCCCGACGCTGTTGAGGCGGGCGTTGCCGAGACCGGCGCCGTCGAGCGCGGCCTGGGCCTCGGAGAGAGAGACGGTGCTGGTCCACGCGCCGATCGCCGCGTCGAGGCGGGGTCGTTCGCGGACCCGGTCGTAGTTGCCGGCCAGCGTCGGGTCGGCCGCCAGGTCGGGACGGCCGAGAACCTTGGTCGCCAGTCGCTGCCACTCGCCGTCGTTGGTGGTGCCCAGCACGACCGTCTGGTCGTCGGCGGTCGGGTAGGCCCCGTAGGGGGAGACGGCGGGGGAGCTCACCCCGTTCGGCTCCTGCTCCGTGCCGGTGCCCATCGTGAAGTTGAGGGGATACCCCATCCATTCGGCGGCCGCGTCGAAGAGGCTCACCGACAGCGCGCACCCGGCTCCGGTGGCCCGCCGCGCGTACAGCGCCGCCAGCACTGACGTCAGCGCGTACATCCCGGCACCGATGTCCGCGACCGGGATGCCGGCCTTGGCCGGGCGGCCGGGCTGGCCGGTGATCGCGCACGATCCCACCTCCGCCTGCACGAGCAGGTCGTAGGCGCGCTTGTGGGACAGCGGTCCGTCCTCGCCGTAGCCGGAGATGTCGACGGCCACCAGGCTCGGGAACCGGGCGACGAGCCGCTCGGCGTCGAGGCCCAGCCGGGCCGCCGCGCCCGGTGCGAGGTTCTGGATGACGACGTCGGCCCGGGCGATGAGCCGTTGTGCCGCGCCCGCCCCCCGGGCGTCGCGCAGGTTCAGCGTCACCGACTCCTTCGCTCGGTTGAGCCAGGCGAAGTGTGCCCCGAGGGCGTCGTGCCAGGCGTCGTCGTAGTCACGGGCGAAATCGCCGCCGCGTGGCCGCTCGACCTTGATGACCCGGGCGCCCAGATCGGCCAGATGGCGCGTCGCCAGCGGGGCCGCGACAGCCTGCTCCAGTCCGACGACGAGCAGGCCGGCCAACGGAAGGGCGGTCATCCGAGCGGTCGGGGCGGGGCCGTCCAGCCCCTCGGGGACGTCGTGAGGCCGAGCATCTGTCCTCCTGGCCGGATTTGGGAACTAGTTTCGGATAAAATATAATCCTTCGGATGTGGACCGCGCCCCCCGTCCGCCCGAGTGTCGGCCCAGGTCGGGCACGGAGCTGGGCCTGTGAGCCTTGTCATATCAAGCAAATTTTGAATATAATATTCATATTGATCCACTTTGGTGCTGGGAGGCTGCATGTCCGGGTCCAGTGCGGCCACGGCGACGGTGACCGAACCTGCCGACGTCGGGGGCGCCGAGCCGTTGCTGCGGCTCTCGCAGATCAAGAAGCATTTCGGTGGGGTGGTCGCGCTCGCGGACGTCAGTATGGATCTCGACGCCGGGTCGGTCCGTGGACTGATCGGTCCGAACGGTGCGGGCAAGACGACGCTGTTCGACATCGTCTCCGGCGTCACCTCGGCCAGCGGCGGCTCCGTCCGGTTCGGCGGCACGGACATCACCCGGGTGTCGCCGACGGGGCGCGCCCGGCTCGGAATCCGTCGCACCTTCCAGCGGGCGCAGGTGTTCAACTGGCTCTCGGTCGAGGACAACGTGCTCGCCGCGCTGGAGTGGCGGGGCGGTGGCGGCGGTGTGCTCGCGGACCTCACCGCGCTGCGTACGCGCCGCGTTCTGGAGCGCGCCCGGCGGGAACGGGCGGCGGAGGTGCTGGCGTGGTGCGGCCTGGAGCCGGTGCGCACAGACGCCGCGGGATCGCTGCCACTCGGCCTTCAGCGTGTGGTCGAGCTGGCCAGGGCGATCGTCGACCGGCCCCGACTGCTGCTGCTCGATGAACCGACGTCCGGCCTGGACCAGGCCGAGTCCGCCCGGTTCGGCGACCTGATCGTGTCCCTTCGTGGCGAGGGCTGCGCCGTGCTGCTGGTCGAGCACGACGCCGAGTTCGTCATGCGGCTGTGCGACCGCATCTGCGTCCTCAACCTCGGCGCCGTCCTCGTGGAGGGCACGCCGGCCGAGGTCCGGGCGGACCAGGCGGTTCGCGACGCCTACCTGGGTTGAGCCCACGGCGCTGAACGGCTCGACATACGACGTCGCCGGCGATCTGAGCTGCGGAACGCTCCGCAGGGTCCAGTAGCGCCGCCGGGCCGGCGGACACCATCAAGGAGAATCACGTGACCGAGTTCGTCAACCTGGTGATCGCCGGACTGGTGACAGGCGCGCTCTACGCCATTCTGGCGTCCGGGCTGACACTGACGCACCAGACCTCGGGCATCTTCAACTTCGGCCAGGGCGGTGTCGCGTTCGCCGCGGCCTACCTCTACTTCCAGCTCAACACCGGGCAGGGCCTGCCCATCGTGCCCAGCGCGATCATCGCCATTCTGGTGTTCGCGCCGCTGCTCGGCTGGGTGCTGCATCGCGTCCTGTTCCGCGATCTGCGCGAGGCGCCGATCGCGGCCCGGATGGTGGCCGCGCTCGGCCTGCTCATCGCACTGCCGGCGCTCTGCTTGTGGATCACGGAGATGCTGCGGTCGAACACCGACCTCACCTTACCGAAGATCGAGGACGTCTTCCGCATCCCGGGCCTCGCCCCCAGCCCGAAGAGCAACTTCAACCTCGGCAACGGCCTGATCATCGACACCGATCAGCTTGCGATGCTGGGTGCCGCGATCTTCTCGGCCCTGCTGCTGTGGTTCGTGGTTCGGCACTCCCGGATCGGTCTGGAGATGCGGGCGTCGGTGAGCCGTCCGAGCCTGGCCGCGCTGCGCGGCGTCAATCCCGACCGGGCCTCGGCCGTCTCCTGGGTGCTGTCCTGCACGCTGGCGGCGCTCGTCGGCGTGCTGCTCGCGCCGATGTTCGGCCTGACCTCGCTGACGTACAACACGCTGCTGTTCATCTCCATCCCCGCCGTGATCCTCGGCCGGATGGCCTCCATCCCGATCGCGATGGGCGGGGGTCTCGCCCTCGGCGTCGTCCAGAACCTCATCGCCGGCTACGTCACGATCGACATCGTCGGCTTTCCCACCGCCGTGCCCTTCATCATCCTATTCATCCTGCTCATCTACTTCGGGGCGGACCGGGGACGACGCGCCGGCACCACGCTGGAGGAGAAGCCGCCCCGGGACTACGCGGCGGGAGTGCCGCAGTGGCACCGGCGCGTGCTGTGGGGTCTGCTGACCGTCGGGCTTCTTGCCTACACCGCCTGGGGCGCCACCGACTTCTATGCCGGACTGCTGGCTCAGGGCCTCGCCACCGCGATCATCCTGATCTCGTTCACTGTGGTGACGGGCATCGGCGGGATGGTGAGCCTGGCCCAGGCCGCCTTCGTGCTCTCCGGCGCCTTCACCGCCGGCATCCTGATCTCCCACGGCGTGCCGTTCTTCCCGGCCCTGCTGGCCGGCACGGTGGTGTCGGCGCTGGTCGGCTTCATCGTCGCGCTGCCGACCCGCCGGCTCGGGGGCCTTCCGCTGGCGCTGTCCACCCTGGCGCTCGCCTACATTGGCCAGAACCTGATCTTCCAGATCTCGGACATCTCCAACGGATCGTCCGGGTGGGCCATCCCGGCGCCGTCCCTCGGTCCGCTCGACACCGCCAACCCGCGCTGGATGGTCGTGCTGCTGCTCGTCCTGGTCGGGCTCGCCATCGCGCTGGTGCACGCGCTGCGCAACTCCAGCACCGGCCGGGCGATCCTGGCCGTCCGCTCGACCGAGACCGGCGCCATGACCAGCGGTATCGCGGCCGGGCGGATGAAACTGATGGTGTTCGTCGTCTCCGCCGGCATCGCCGGGTTCGGGGGCGTGATGCTCGGGGCGAGCCGCGGTCGGGTGACCAACACCGACTTCGACGTGCTGCTCGGCATGGTCTGGCTCGCGACGACCGTCACGATCAGTGTCCGTCGCCCCGCCGGCGCCGTCGTGGCCGGGATGCTCTCCGCGCTGATGCCGCAGGTCCTCAACGACGTCCCGGGGACCACGTACTTCATGCAGTTGCTGTTCGGGCTCGGCGCGGTCAACCTGGCGCGCAACCCGGACGGGCTGCTGTCGCTGATCTCGCAGCAGCGTTGGCAGCGTCGGGAGCGTCGGGAGGCGAAGTCGGCCGCACACGTGTCCGCCGCTGCGTCTGCCGGGTCCGCTGCGTCTGCCGGGTCCAGCGCATCCGAGCCGGCGGCGATCGGCGCCGTCGGGGGTGCCGTTGCCGTCGCGAAGGACCGGCCCGCCGCCCCGGCTGGGACGGGCCCGAGCCCGGAGGAGGCTGCCGACCAGCCGGCCGCGTTGAGGCTGACCGGCGTACGGGCGGCCTACGGTCAGCTCGAGGTTCTGCACGGCATCGACCTGACCGTGCGCAAGGGCGAAGTGGTCGCCCTGCTCGGCAGCAACGGCGCTGGCAAGTCCACCCTGTGCTCGGTCGTCGGCGGGCTGCTGCCGGTGTCGGCGGGCAGTGTGCGGATCGTCGGACAGGAGGTCGCGAGAACTCCCGCCCACCGGCGAAGCCGCGGTGGGGTCTATCTCGCGCCGGAGGGCCGGGGCATCTTCCCGGACCTCTCGATCGAGGAGAACCTCAGCCTGTGGCTGCCGGACGCCGACGAGCGCGACGGCGCCTACGCCGCCTTCCCGATCCTCGGGGAGCGCCGCAAGCAGCTCGCCGGCGCCCTGTCCGGCGGCGAACAGCAGATGCTTGTGCTGGCGCCGGCCCTCGTGCGGCCGCCCGACCTGCTGGTCGCCGACGAACCCTCCCTCGGGCTGGCACCCCTGATCATCGAGAAGATCTTCGGTGCCCTGAACGAACTACACGAGCGGGGGACCGCCCTGCTGATCGCCGAGGAGAAGGCGCGCGACGCGCTGGCTCTGGCCGACCGCGTCGCCTTCCTGACCGTCGGCCACGTCAGATGGACCGGACCCGCCTCCGAGGTCGACGCGGACACGCTCGCCGCGGCTTATCTCGGCATCGACTCGGCGGCGGATGCTGCAGTTTCCGCCGGGGCTGCTGCGGCCGGGGCTGCTGCGGCCGGGACGGTCGACGGCGCGCCGAGCGTGGCCGATTCCGGGAGTGCCGCGAGCGCGGACACCACCGATATCGCGGCCTCATCCGGCGAGCCCGCCGACGTCCAGATCGCGGGATCATCCGCGGCGGTGGTGGATTCCAGGTCATGAGCCTGGGCGCCGGGCGCGCCGGGCGAGTGCTCGCGTGCCCGGCGCCCGGCGTGACCCCGTCCGGCGACGATCCGCCGCCGGCTGGATCGCGAATCTCATACCTGGATTGTAAATTATATATAATATCCAAAAATGCTGCCGTGATCGAAAATAGGTGATGGGGATGACCGCCGCTGCCGCTCCGCTCGCGGGCGTTCGGGTGATCGACGTCTCGATGCTCGGGCCCGGTGCGCTGACCACTCACCTGGCCGACCTCGGCGCCGATGTCATCAAGGTCGAACCGCCTGGTGGGGACTACGTCCGCCGGATGTCGTGGCCCTTCGTGGCGGGCGTCTCGCTGTTGCACCTGCACATCGGGCGCGGCAAGCGCAGCGTGGTACTCGATCTGCGCACGGAACAGGGCGCGAGCGTCTTTCGTGAGCTGGTCGCGTCCGCGGACGCGGTGGTGGAGGCGATGAGGCCGGGCGCCCTGGAACGCCGTGGCCTGGGCTACGAGGCACTGACCGCCCTGAATCCGAAGATCGTGCTGTGTTCGCTCTCGGGCTACGGGGCGAGCGGGCCCTATCGCGATCTTCCCAGCCACGGCGTGGCGTACGACATGTGGGCCGGGGTCGTTCGTCCGGAGGAGGACGACAACGGGTTCGCCTCGGTGCCCGACCACGCCTCGATCGGCATCCATGCCGGTCCGCTGTACGGGGCGTTGGCGCTGCTGGCGGCGGTGTTGGCGGCGCGGGAGACCGGGCGGGGCGCGCACCTGGAGGTCGGCCAGTCCGACGCGGCGGCGGCCATGGACTGGATGCGTATCGAGACCTACCGCGCGTACGAGCGGCCGGCGGACGAGGTCACCGGAAACCCCGCCGACGGGTACGAACGGCGCGCTGCGGGCACCGGCGGGATGCGGGACGCAGTCCGCTATCAGACCTACGCGACCGCGGACGGCCACATCCTGTTCATGGCGTCGGAGCGGCGGTTCTGGCGCAACTTCTGCGCGGGCATCGGCCGCCTCGATCTTTTCGAGGCCCGGCCAGGTGCCGAGTACGCCGACCACGCCCGGGGGGATCTCGAGCTGCGGTCCGAGCTGCGGGAGATCTTCAAGAGCCGCACCACCGCGCAGTGGGTGCGCTTCGGCGGGGAGGTCGACACCGCGCTGTCGCCGGTGAACACCCCGGAGACCATCGCGACCGACCCGCAGTTCGTCGAGCGTCTGCCCTGGCTGCCGGCAGCGGAGCTGGGTGCGGACCAGCTTCCTTTCCCGGTGCACCTCAACGGAGCCGTTCCCGCGGTCACGCGGCACGCGCCGACCGCGGGGGAGCACACCGAGGAGGTCCTGCGGGATCTGCTCGGCTATGGACCCGAGCGCCTGGCGCAGCTGCGCGCCACCGGAGCACTGGGCTGACCGGAGCACTGGGCTGACCGGAGAGGCGGGCCGACCAGGCGCGGGAGCAAGCACCGGCGTACCGGGACCGGGGTCCGGCTACACATCGACCTGACAGGACAGGAGAGGCCATGGGACTGCTCGACGGCAAGGTCGCGGTCATCACGGGGGCGGGCCACGGCATCGGCCGTGGTCACGCGCTGGAGTTCGCCCGTCACGGCGCCAAGGTCGTGGTCAACGATCTCGGGGGCTCGTTGCGGGGCGAGGGACAGGGCCGGGCGGCGGACGAGACCGTGGCCCTGATCGACAAGCGCGGCGGCACGGCAGCGGCGGACTACTCCGACGTCAGCGACTTCGAGCAGGCCGGTGCGCTGGTCCAGCGCGCGCTCGACGCCTATGGGCGGCTCGACATCCTCGTCAACAACGCCGGGATCGTTCGGGACGCCGTCATCTGGAACATGCCGCCGGAGGACTTCGAGGCGGTGATCCGGGTCCATGTGATGGGCACCTGGTCGACCTGCCACCACGCCGCGCGGCACTGGCGCGCGGAGGCGAAGGCCGGCCGGCCGGTCAACGGCCGGATCATCAACACCACCTCCGGCGCGGGTCTGGGCGGCAACTTCGGCCAGTCGAGCTACGCCGCGGCCAAGGCCGCGATCGTCGCCATCACCCAGACCGTCGCCCTCGAGCTGCATCGCACCGGCGTGACGGTGAACGCGGTGGGCCCGTCGGGTCTCACCCGGATCACCGCCTCGATCCCGGGCATGCCGGACTCGTTCGAGCCCGACGAGGTCCCGGAGGACGAGTGGCGCGAGATGGACCCGGCGAACAGCTCGCCGCTGGTGGCCTGGCTCGCCAGCGACGAGGCCGACCACGTCACCGGTCAGGTCATCCGGTCCATCGGCGATCGCATCATCTGGATGCGGGGATGGAAGGAGCACCGGACGATCTCGGCGGACGGCAAGCGATGGGACGCCACCACCCTCGGCTCGCTGATCAACCAGGACCTGTTCGAGACCCGGGCGCCCGGGATGCGGTTCTGACGCCGCGGACAGAACGACTGACGGAAGGAGACCGACCATGCCGGTCGACCTCGCATCCCTGCTGGACCCAGCCCACACGGTGCTGTTGACTCAGGAGTGCCAGAACGGCGTCGTCGGCCCCGAGAGCGCGTTGCCGGCCCTGGCCGAGGCGGCCCGCTCGCAGGGCGTGCTCACGGCGATCAGCCGGCTGGCCGCCGGCGCCCGGGCGGCGGGGGTGACGGTGCTGCACACGATCGCGGCGCGCCGCCCGGACGGCAAGGGCGCCAACCGCAACGCCCGGCTGTTCGCGGCGGCGGAGCGGGGGCCGGTCTACCAGCTACCGGGAACCCGTATGGTCGAGGTGATCGACGAGATCGGCCAGGAGCCGTCGGACCTCGTCTCGGTGCGGCTGGCGGGTCTGTCGCCGATCGGTGGCACCGATGTCGACGCCCTGCTGCGCAACGTCGGCTGCCGGACGCTGGTGGTAACCGGGGTCTCCACGAACGTGGCCATCCCGTCGACGGTGTTCGAGGCCGCCGACCGCGGCTACCAGGTGGTCGTGCCCCGGGATGCGATCGCCGGTGTCCCCGCGGAGTACACCGAGGTTCTCATCCGCAACAGCCTGTCTCTGGTGGCGACCATCGTCACCGCGGACGAGGTGCTGAAGCACTGGCCAGCACGGGTCCCCGGACCCGCGGCGGGCGTGGGAGCGGCTCGGGCCTGAGCGGGGGCCGACCCGACCTACGATCCGCTGGCCGGTCACCGAAACGAGGAGGTTCGCCATCCCGGACTACAAGACCCTGGGCTATGAGGAGCGCGACCAGGTCGCGTGGGTCACCCTCAACCGTCCCGAGGTGTACAACGCGTTCGACGCCACGATGATGCGGGAGATCCACGCCTGCTGGCGGTCGCTGCGGGGCAACGACGACGTCCACGCGGTCGTGCTCACGGCTGCCGGGGACAAGGCATTCTGCACCGGCATCGACCGCGACGCGGCCCGGGTCGGCGACCTCGATCCCGAGTTCGGGATCGGCCGGCGGGGCAAGACGCCGCTGCACAACGACGACCCGGGCGACTGGCTACCCCCGAAGACGGCCGGCGACCTCTGGAAGCCCGTCATCGGCGCAGTCAACGGGATGGCCTGCGGCGGTGCCTTCTATCTGCTGGCCGAATGCGACTTTCTCCTCGCGGCCGACCATGCCACCTTCTTCGACCCGCACGTGACCTTCGGGATGGCCGCGGTGTTTGAGTCGATCATGATGTCCCGGCGGATGCCGCTCGGCGAGGTGCTGCGGATGGCGCTGGTCGGCAACGACGAGCGGATCTCGGCCCGGCGCGCGCTCGAGATCGGACTGGTACAGGAGGTGGTGCCCGCCGGCGAGCTCGCCGATGTCGCGCACCGGGTGGCCGCCGGGATCGCCGCCAAGCCACCGCTCGCGGTCCAGGCCACCGTCCGAGCCATCTGGTACGCGGCGGATCTCGGCTACCGGCAGGCGCTCGACGTGGGGAAGACCATGATTGAAGTCGGGACCGACGACGAGTCCCTCGCCGCGGGTCAGGCGGTTTTCGCCGCCGGCAAGCGGCCTCCCTGGCGTTTGCGGTAGCACTCGGTCTCGTCTCCGACGGAGGCCGATCCCGACAAGCCCGGCCGGCTGGCTCCGGCAGGGCTTGTCGAACAGGTGGATCAGAGGTCCTGCCAGCCCTCGTGCCGGTCGGACCGGCTCGGCTGGCGGCCGATGCGCAGCGGCGACAGCGGCGCGTCCCGCATGAGGAAGCGGTTCGACGACTCACTGAGCTCCCGGCGCCGCCGTTGCCAGCGGTTCATCGTCGAGCCGGTCGCCGCACTGGCCTTCTCCAGCTCGGCCCAGGCCTCCCAGGTCGGGATCGTCCACAGCAGCAGGCACTCGCAGTCGTCGCCGAGCGCGGTCCGGAAGGCGCCGAGGAGCGTCCAGTCGTGGTCGGCGTACGCTGCAACGCCTTCGTCCGCGACGACGGACAGAAAAGCATCGGCCTCACCTCGCGGCACCGTGACCATCTCATGGGCGTAGACCTCGCCCTGGACACCCTCCGCGCACAGCTCCGAGATCGTGCGCGTCCACGGAGCGGGAACGAGAACGCGGTCGAGGCCGCCGTGGCGGTAGTTCGACGCCTCGAGCCACCATTTCTCCAGCTTCGGGTCCTGGAACGAGGCCGCGGAGGTCTCGTGCCGCAGGCCGGCGGCGAGGCCGTCGAAACCGTCCTCCTCCCAGATGTTGACGACCTGCGGCCAACGACCGGTCGTTCCCACCACCCCCCATACGCCGTAGCAGAGCTGATTGCGTTCCTCCTGGGCGATCGGGCTCCAGTTCGCCGTCATGTGATGGACGTACTTCGCCCGGTTCGGACCGACGATGTCGATGAACTCGTGCGTGTAGACCTTGGTGTTCATGGAAAGCGACCTCCGGGCGCCGTGTCAGGGCTGAGGTGGGCGGGAGTCGAGGATGCGGGTGAGTGCGGCGCGGTCGAGCTTGTGCGACGCGGTCAGCGGAAGTTCGGCGACGATCCGCACCGCCGCCGGAATCTTGTAGGCGGCGATCTTGCCGGTGAGGTACGCCCGCACGTCGGCCACGCTCGGTGGGGGAGTGGCCGGCCCGCGCGGCACCACCACCGCGACCCCGACCTCGCCCATCACGAGATCCGGGCGCGGGACCACCGCGCACTGCCCGACGGCGGGATGCTGTCCGAGGACCGCCTCGACCTCGGCGGGGTGGACGTTGTAGCCGCCCCGGATGAACATGTCGGTGCGTCGGCCCGCGAGGCGGACGAGCCCGCGGGGGTCGACCCGGGCGAGGTCCCCGGTGCGCACCCAGCCGTCGGCGAGGGCGTGCGCGGTCGCGGCCGGGTCGCGCCAGTAGCCGTTCATGGCGGTGGGTGTGCGCAGCCACAGCTCGCCGACCTCGTCGACCGGGAGCGTGCGGCCGTCGTCCCCGCGGATGGCGAACGCCAGGCCCGGTCGCGGCCGGCCGACCGTCCGGAGGACCTCCTCGTCGTCCCCGTCCGCGGCGGTGCCCAGCCCGCATCCGCCGGACTCGGTGGACGAGTACCGCACGCAGTACGGCGCGCGGAACCTCCGCCGGGCCTCTTCGACCAGCGCGGGTGGCGACGCCGCCGCACCGGCGATGATCATACGGACGCCGGAGAGGTCGAACGAGTCGAAGTCCTGGACGCGCAGGAGCAGCGCCAGCTGCGGTGCCACGGCGTTCACGGTCGCCATCCGCTCGGCGGAGATCAGGGCCAGGGTGTCCGCCGCGCGCCAGCGAGCCTGGATGTGCGTGCGCAGCCCGCGCCGCAGGTACCAGGGGAGCTTCGTCATGAAACCCACGTGCGCGAACTGCGTCGCGGCGAGCATCGGCTCCCCGGGTGCCGCCGCCCAGCCTCCACCGGTGTCGATGACCGCCACCGCCCGTAGCTGGCGCTCGGCGAAGACGGCGGCCTTCGGCCGGCCGGTGGTTCCGGAGGTGAAGACGATCGCCGCCGGTCGTTCGTCGTCGGTCGGCAGGGCCGTCGGCGCGGGGCGCGTTCGTCCGGTCCGGACGAGCTCGTCGACCTGCTCGTTGGCGGCGATGACCATGGTGGGATCGACGAGATCCACCAACACGTCCTGTTCGGCGGGAGCGAGGACGGGACTGACGCCGGCGGTGATCGCGCCGAGTTTCGCGGCGGCGGCGTACGCGACGACGTACCGGCTGGTGGATGGCAGCCGCAACGCGATCCGGTCGCCCAGGCCGATGCCCCGGCCGGCGAGCGCCGCCGCGACGGCGTCTGACCGGCGGTCCAGCTCCTCGAAGCTCAGCCGGGTGCCGTCGGGGTCGACGAACGCCGCGGCGCCCCCGAACCGGCGGGCCGCCTGTCGCACCGTGTTCGCGAGCATGTGCCGTCCCTTCTCTCCTGGTCATCGGCCCCGGTCGGAGCCCCCTGGGCAGCCGCCTCGGCCGGCCGCTCGGTGCCCGCGTCGGCCGGCTCGGCTTGCTCCGACGATCCTCATGGACGATGCCATATATTGTATTTATTAGTAAGTGTGTGACCGAGACCTCGTTTGAGCACCGGCCCGGAGACGGATCGGTGGATAGCTCCAGCCCAGGTCTGGGCGGTACTTTGTCTAGACAATCTATGGGAGTTGATCATGATTGCCTTCGACATCGAGCCGGCCCTCGCCGCCGATCTGGAATGGATCAAGGAGTTCGTCGCCACCGAGATAGAGCCGCTCGACCTTGCCTTCGGCAGCGAACAGGTCGTCTACGACAAGTCGCACCCGGTGCACGACGCACACATCAGGCCGCTGCAGGACAGGGTCCGCGCACGAGGCCTCTGGTCGTGCCATCTGACGCCCGAATTCGGCGGCCAGGGCTACGGCCAGGTCCAACTCGCGTTGATGAACGAGATCCTGGGCCGCTCCGCATTCGCGCCCAGTGTGTTCGGCTGCCAGGCGCCGGACTCGGGCAACGCCGAGATCCTGGCCCACTACGGCAACGCGGAGCAGCGCGAGCGCTACCTCAAGCCGCTGCTCGACGGGCGGATCTCCTCGTGCTACGCGATGACCGAGCCGCAGGGCGGCAGCGATCCGTCGCTGTTCACCACCCGCGCGCGGCGCGACGGCGACAGCTGGGTCATCGACGGCGAGAAGTGGTTCTCCTCCAGCTTCGAACGGGCCGCCTTCACCATCGTCATGGCGGTCACCGACCCGGACGTGTCCGTGTACCAGGGGACGTCGATGTTCCTGGTACCGGCCGGGACGCCGGGCCTGGAGATCGTCCGGCGCACCGGGCTCGGCTACGACCGCGACGACACCGGAAACCATCCCTACGTCCGCTACAACGCTGTCGTCGTCCCGGCCGAGAACATGCTCGGCGACGAGGGGCAGGCCTTCGTCATCGCGCAGACTCGGCTGGGGGGTGGGCGGCTGCATCACGCGATGCGCACCGTCGGCTCCGTCGCCCGCTGCCTGGACATGCTCTGCGAGCGGGCGTTGAGTCGGCGGACCGCCGGACAGTCCCTCGCCCGCCATCAGCTCACCCAGGAGAAGATCGCCGAAGCCTGGATCGAGCTGACCCAGTTCCGGCTCCAGGTGCTGCACGCGGCATGGTGCGTCGACACCCACGGCGCGCAGGCCGCGCGGCGCGAGATCGCCGGCGTGAAGGTCGCGACACCGAAGGTCTTTCACAATGCGGTGCTGCGCACCATGCACTTCCATGGCGCGCTGGGCGTCTCGAACGAGATGCCGCTGGCGCACATGCTGCTGGGCTCGGTCGCGTTGGGCATCGCCGACGGCCCGACCGAGGTCCACCAGACGACGGTCGCCCGCGAGGTGCTCAAGGGCTACCGGCCGGCCGAGGGCGACTGGCCCAGCGAGCATCTCCCGCAGCGCCGCGCCGCCGCGCGCGACCACTACGCAGAACTTCTGGAGGTCTGAGATGGGGTTCCACCTGTGTCCACCCGAGATGGTGCGGCACTCGACGGCGGCGTCGTGACCACGCCGTCGTTCCGGCTTGACGGCAAGGTAGCGCTCGTCACGGGGGGAAGCCGGGGACTGGGCCGGGCCATCGCGCTCGGCTTCGCCGAGAGCGGCGCCGACGTGGTGGTCTCCAGCCGCAGGGCCGACGCCTGCGAGGAGGTCGCCGCCGAGATTCGCTGGCGCGGGCGGCGGGCACTGGCGGTCGGCGCACATGTCGGGGACTGGGCGGACTGCGAGCGTCTCATCGCCCGGACGGTCGAGGAGATGGGCCGGCTGGACGTGCTGGTGAACAATGCCGGCATCGCCCCCGTCCCACCCTCGCTGCCCGAGATCAGCGAGGAGTTGTTCGAGAAGACGATCGCGGTGAACCTGAAGGGCCCGATGCGGCTGACCGGACTGGCCTCGGCTCACCTGCCGCCCGGCGGGGTGATCATCAACGTCAGCTCGAAGGCGTCGCTGCGCCCCTCGCCGCACACCGTGGTCTACGCGGCGGCCAAGGCCGGGCTCAACGCGCTGACCATGGCCGCCTCGCAGGAACTCGGGCCCCGGGGCATCCGGGTCAACGCGATCGTGTGCGGTCCGTTCCATACCGACAGCTTCGACCGCTCGGTCCCGACCGCCGAGCTCGCGCAGGCGCTGTCGGCCCGGATCACCCTGGGCCGCATCGGCAGCGCCGACGAGATCGTCGGGACGGCCCTGTATCTCGCCTCGGACGCGTCGGCGTTCATGACGGGTGCCCTGCTCTGCCTCGACGGGGGTGGGGCATGACGCCGTCGGATTCCGCGACACGGTGCAGGTAGGAGGCTCGCATGACAGGCACGATGCTGGTGGATCCGGCCCGCCTCGGGGAGTGGCTCGACGCGCGGGGACTGGAAACCGGTTCTCCGATCACGGTGCGACCGCTGGCCGGTGGCCAGTCGAACGCCATGTTCGTCATCGAACGGGCATCGTCGCGCTGGGTGCTGCGGCGTCCCGCGCAGGTCGCCGTCGAGCGGGCCGACGCCGGAATGCACCGCGAGTTCCGCATCCTGCGCGCGCTGGCCGGCACGCCCGTGCCGCACCCGGAGGTGGTCGCGTTCTGCGCCGACCACGCCGTCCTCGGACGCACGTTCTACCTGATGGAGCAGGTGGACGGAGTGAGCCCGCTGCCCGCGCCGGCCGCCCTCGACGATGAGGCGGGGCACGCCCAGATCGCCTACTCGATGGTGGACTCCCTCGCGACGCTGCACGAGGTCGACTGGCGCGCGCGGGGGCTCGCCGATCTCGGTCGGCCCGAGCAGTTCCACGAGCGTCAGACCAGTCGATGGATCCGCCAGCTGCACTCTTATCAGGGTCGTGACCTGCCCGGGGTGGGGATCGTCACGACGTGGCTCGAGGAGAACCGGCCGACGACCTTCACGCCGGCCCTGATGCACGGTGACTACCACATGCTGAACGTCCTGGTCGCCCCGGACGCCCCGGGGCGGGTGGTGGCGGTGCTGGACTGGGAGACCGCGACGATCGGCGATCCGTTGCTGGACCTCGCCGGCTTCTGCGAGGTCTGGTGCGCCGCGACAGGACAGGGCTGGCCCGGCCGAGCCGACCTCGTCGAGCGCTACCGGGGGGCCCGGGGACTCGACCACATCGGGGATCTCGCCTACTACGCTGTGCTCTACAACTTCCGGCTCGCGGTCCTGCTGGAAGGGATCCACCAGCGTTCGCTGAAGGACCCGAGCCGGCCGGACATGGTCGAGACCGGTGCGCGGGCCGTCCTGACCCTCGACCGGGCGATCGAGGTCGTGGCGGCCCAGTCGTCCTGACGCAAGCGGGCCGTCCTTGACGCAAGCGGGCCGTCCTTGACGCGAGCGGGCCGGCCTGACGCGAGCGGGCCGGCTGGGCGCCGGCCCACGGGGACGCCGGGAGAGGAAGGACGACAGGTGGCCGCCAGGCGGCACGAGGCGCTGGCCGAGACATTGCTCGGTCAGCTCGTCGACGGCACGTTCCCGGTCGGCTCTCGCCTGCCGACCGAGGAACAACTCTGCGCGACGCACGGGTTGGCCCGGGAGACGGTCCGGCGGGCGTTGCGGCGGCTCGAGGATCTTGGCATGATCACCAGACGTCCCGGGCTGGGGACGACCGTGCTCGCCGCGCGGCCTGTCGGCGACTACCGGCCCATGGCCCGCTCGGCCGCGGACCTCGTCGCGCTCTCGGTGGAGACCAGGCTGGTGCGGCCGGAGACCGGTGAGGTCGTCCTCGACGCCGAAGGGGCGCGGCGGCTCGGCGTCGAGGAGGACACGGCCTGGTTCTCCGTCCGCGGCCTGCGGGTCCGTCGGGGGCGCCCCGCCACGTCGGTCTGCTGGAGCGAGCACTACCTGCGGTCCGGACTGGAGCCCGAGAAGTTGCTGCGGGGCCGGTTCACGATCGAGGACGTACCTGAGCAGAGTGTGGACCAGACGATCTCCGCCGCTTTGCTCGATGCCCGGATGGCCGGTGCGTTGGGCGCGGAGCCCGGCACGGCGGCGCTGGTCATCACCCGCCGTCACCATGACGAGGACGGTCGGATCATGAGCGTGGGCATCCACACGCATCCGGCCGATCGCTACCAGATCAGCACCACGCTCTGACGCCGGCGGCCGGTCCGGGGACCGCCGGCGCGCGGGCCGCCGACGGCACCGGCGCGTGCGGGGCGGCTGGCGCTGCCGGGTGAGAACCGGCCCGGGCGGTTGACGTTACTCACGCCGGAGATCGGGCGCTGTGGCCACTCCCGGCGCCCGGTGGTTCGGTTCGGCCCGACTCCCGAAGCTTGCGATGGGACTGCCGGTGTGATGAAGTATACAATATTCTCATGGAGGTGATAATGCGTATTGTGCTCGATGTTGATGTGTGTGAAGGCAACGCCCTGTGCGTCGGCCTGGCGCCAGCGGTGTTCGAACTCGGCGACGACGACCTCCTGACGGTCCTTGAGGCGGAGCCGGATCCGGACCACTGGCCGGATGTCGAGGCGGCGGCGCGCGCCTGTCCCAAGCAGGCCCTGCGCATCGTGCGCGATCCGAGCCAGGAGGAGCTCGTGGCCCCGCCGTCACCTCCTGCGCCGTGGAGATCCGACGGGGCCTGAAGGGCGCCGCCGCCCGCTGATCAACGGGTGACGGTGCGGAGACCGCCCCTGAACCGACGCTCGACTCGCCACTCACGGATGGCCGCGCGAGCGGATACACGCCCTCGGCCGACTGTGCACGAGGTCGACCTCGGTTGCCCTTCTCGAGCTGCATATATCAATGTCGAAATCGTTCTTACGGTACTGGAGGTTGCTCGGTGCGACCCATTCGATCAGTCGTGATATTAGCCGCGGTCGCGGTGCTCGCCGCCGCCTGCGGCAGCGGCGGCAGCAGCAGCGGTAAACCCGCCCGACCGACGGTCGATGCACAGGCGGTGAAAGCCGGTCCGCCGGTCGGCTGGAGCGACGGCGGCTATAAACCGGACACCTCCAAGATGCGGTGCTCAAAGCCGGCGGCCGATCCGACCCGCGGCATCACCGACACTCAGATCACCGTGGGCGGGTTGGCCTATCTCACCAGCCCGAACGGCAGCACGATGGCCGGTGCCGAGCTCGGCGCCAAAGCCCGGTTCGACCGCGCGAATGCCGAGGGTGGTATCAACGGTCGAAAGATAAACTATGTGGGAACGCTTGACGACGGGCAGGACCCCGCGCGCAGCGGTCAGCAGGCGAAGGTACTGGTGGACCAGAAGCACGTCTTCGCCGCCGTGCCACTGATGACCAGCTTCGCCAACTATCTGGACACCTTCTGCGCCGAGACGGTCCCGTACTTCGGCTGGGGATTCAACGCGGGATACTGCAACACGTCGATCGGCTTCGGCATCACCGGCTGCTTGTTGCCGGACGGCACGGTCGCCACCACGACCTACGGTCTGTTGATCAAATCGCTGTTCGGTGGCAACTCCACCGGCAAGACCGTCGCGCTGGTTGGAGTCGACAACGACACCGCCCGGGGAGGCAACCGGGACATAGCCGAGCAGGTGCGCATCGTGGGTATCAAGGTCGTGTACAACGAGAACTCGGTACCCATTGCCGGGATCACCGACACCACGGCAGTCGTGAACAAAGTCATGACCTCAAACGGCGGGCAGCCGCCGGATCTCGTGCTCTACGTCGCCGACTTCAACTCCGTGGTGAAGCTGACTGGGGCGTTGAAGGCCGCAGGATTCAAGGGGAAGAATCTCAACGTCATCGGGTACGATCCGAGACTGGCCGCCATTGGCTTCCCGGGTCTGCAGGACTCGTACACTCTCATGCAGTGGGAGCCCGGCGTGGACAACGCCGTCCCGGCCGTCCGGCAGATGGCGGATGACTTCAAGAAATACGCTCCCAGCGCCGTGCTGAGCCTGCCGGCGATGGCCGGCTACTGGTCGGCCGATATGTTTGTTACGGCCGCGACAAAGGCCGGTCGCGATCTGAATGTGAACAGCCTACTGAAGATGCTTAACAGCAACTATTCTTACTCGGTGCCCGGCGCGGTGGCGGAGACGAGGTGGCCGCTCAGTCATTTCGCCACGACGCCGTGCGGGTCGATCTCGCAGCTTGTCGGCAAACAGTACAACATCATTACCAAGCTTTCCTGCGGTTCTCTGGTCAAGTAGCAGACGACGCTCGGCGTTCCGGACCGGCCCTGCCCCGCCGGTTTCGTCGGTCCGCCCGGACGTTGGTCCGCCGGGCCTCAGGTCTGGACGGCGCGCCGCGAACGCGAAGGTGTGGGAGATCCTCGTCGATGTCATCACGCGGTTGTTGCCGTTCGATACCTTCGCGGCGGTGCCGAAGGAGGAGGCGTAGTCTGGGCATGCTCCGGGCCGGGTCGGCCGGCCGCGTTCCGCCCGCCGGTACCAGCGTGGTGCGGTGCGGCCGGGAGGACGGATCCGGGGCGGCTGGTTTGACCCTCCGGACAGGCTAAGGAGCACGGCCATACCCCCGAACCGCCGAACCGCGACGGCCATCAACGATGTGTTCGACGGCGGGGCGAACGCGCCAGGTGTCATGGAGCGCAGGAGCAGTGGGCAGCAGGTCGCGGCGTACATCCGCAGCCTGATCTTCAGCGGCGAGCTGAGGCACGATGACCACATCCGGCAGGACGAGATCGCCGAGACACTCGGCGTCAGCCGGATTCCCGTGCGTGAAGCGATCATCGCGTTGGAGCGTGAGGGGTGGGTCACGATGGAGCCCCACCGGGGCGCCTTCGTCCACGGTCTCGACGAGAACTCCGTGCGTGACCAGTACGCGTTGATCGGTCAGCTCTACGGTCTGGCGGCGCAGCGTGCCACCGAGCGCGGCGACGACGAGGGTGTCAGCCAGCTGCGGTCGTATCAGAGCGCGCTGCGCACCGCGACGAAGCCCGCCGAGTTCCTCCGCGCGAACGAGATCTACCTGCGACACATCTTCGGCATGGCGAACTCGCCGCGGCTGTCCTCCTTCTCCCGCCTGATCACGGGAGTCGTGCCCGGAAACTTCTTCGAGCTGGTCCCGGGAACGATCGAGAACCAGAAGCGCGGGACCGCGGCGGTGACCCGGGCCATTCGGGCCGGGGAGGCGGACCGGGCCTTCGCCGAGTTCGTGGCCCTGCTGCAGCGCCAGGGGGACCGGGTCGTGGTCCTCCTGGAGGCCCGCAAGGTTCTCTGGCAGCCGTCGGCGTAGCTCTGCGCGGGCCGACGCCCGAACGGCCGGTGAACGGTCAGCCGCCGGCGGCTCCCAGCCGGGGCACCGGCAACCCGACCAGGGCGTCGGCCGCGCCGACCGGTGGATCGGCGTTGGGCCCAGCGGGAGCGGGTAGTCCCTGCGCGGTCGCTTCGGCCTCGGTGGTCGGGATCTTCATGGGCCGTCTCCTAGTCATATCTTGAATAAGATATACAATTTACGATGGTGATGGGCGGCCCGTCGCCACCGGGAGCGGGAGCGCGTCGTGGTCGCCGTTCGGTGCCCGCTTTGCGTCGGCCCTCGGGCCGCGGCCACGGACGGACGCAGTGTCCTGCCTTGGCCGTCGCCCGGCCGGTGACCTGACAAGGACCGACGGAGGCAATGGGTGAGCGACGGAATCTGGCGGACCGGCCCACGGCACACGACGACCTCTCTGCTGCTCGGCCGGGCCGAGTCCGACCCCGACTCGGAGTATCTCGACGTCTGCGGTACCAGGCTGTCCGCGGCCGAGGTGGTGGATCAGGCCTCCCGGCTGGCCGCGTCGCTCGTGGAACTGGGCGTCCGCCCCGGTGACCGGGTCGCCTCCCTGCTGGAGAACTCGCCGGAGGCCCTGATCGGGTGGTGGGCCGCGCAGTGGGCGGGCGCGGTCGCGGTGCCGATCAACACCGCCTACAAGGGCGAGTACCTGCGCCACCAGCTCCGGGACTCGGGTGCGTCGGTGCTGGTCGTCGCGGACGATCTGGCCGACCGGCTCGAGAGCGTCGTCGCCGGACTCGAGGATCTGCGGCATGTCGTCGTCACCGGACCGCGGCGGCGCACCTTCGGGGGACTGAACGGCCATCTGCTCGCCGATCTGCTCGCCGGCTCCGCGCTACCGGCACCCGTCGAGCGGCACCCGTCGGACCTCGCCACCTTCGTCTACACCGGAGGTACGACCGGGCTGTCCAAGGGCTGCATGCTCAGCCACAACTACCACGAGGCGCTCGCGAGGCAGATCGGCTACTCCTGGGGGCGGACCGAGCGGGACGTGCTGTGGACGCCGCTGCCGATGTTCCACTACAACGCGCTGGTGACGGCGGTGGTCGGTGCCCTGGTGTATGGCGGCCGCGCAGCGATCTACCGGAGGTTCTCGGTGTCGAACTTCTGGCCCGAGATGAACCGCACCGGCGCCACCCTCACCTCGACCCTGGGCACCATGGCCTACCTGCTCGCCCACGATGTCGACCGACCCGAGATGCCCCGCTCCGGGGCGCCGGAGGCGAACACCTCGCTGCGGATGATGGGGGCCGCACCGCTGCCGCCCGAGGTCGACGACGTGATCCGGGGGCGGTTCGGCATCCAGACGTTCTCCGGCGCCTACGGAGTGACGGAGGCCAGCCTCATCTCCTGGCAGCCCCCGGGCGTGCCGATGCGGCCCCGTTCCGCCGGCGTCATCAACACCGAGTACTTCGACGTCCGGATCTTCGACGACAACGACGACGAACTGCCCCGGGGGACCGACGGCGAGATCGTGATCCGGCCCAAGCGGCCGCACGTCATGTTCGAGGGCTACTGGGGCCGTCCCGAGACGACCGTGGAGACCAGCCGGAACTGGTGGTACCACACCGGCGACATCGGCCGGATCGACGCGGACGACTATCTCTACTTCGTCGACCGCAAGGCCGACTACCTGCGGCGCCGTGGCGAGAACATCGCCAGCTTCGAGGTCGAGCGGATCATCATGGGCCACGGTCAGATCGCGGACGTCGCCGTCCACGCGGTGCCCAGCAAGCTCACCGAAGACGATGTGAAGGTGACCGCGACCCGCAAGGAGGGCGCCACCGTCACCGAGGAGGAGCTGTTCCGCTGGTGTGTCGACGCGCTGCCGTACTTCGTGCTGCCGCGTTACATCGAGTTCCGGGCCGAACTGCCCCGCAACCCGGTCGGTCGGGTGCTCAAGCGGGAGCTGCGCGCGGAGGGCGTCAACGACCAGACCTGGGACGCCGAGGCGGCGGGAGTCACCTACGAGAAGCGATGAGGGCGGGTCACCGGCGACCGGAGCCCGGTCGAACGCCCGCGCCGAGAGCACGCGGGTGGGGCGGCCCGACGGGCCACCCCACCCCACCCGCGTCACGGGCGGTGCAGCAGCGTCATCGTCTCGGTGAGGACCAGGTGGTCCGCGTCGTCGCGCACGTCGGTCCGAATCCTGGCGAAGGTCATCGTCTGGCCGCCTCGACTCGGCCGGGTGTAGACGTCTTCGACGACTCGGCTCACCTGCAGCACGTCGCCGACGACGATCGGCGCGAGGTAGACGAACTGCTGATCCGCGTGGAGGATCAGGCCACCGTCGGCGCGCAGCGCGCCGATGAGGTCGTCGAGCTCGACGGTTCCCGCGGGAACCTCGGGCTGCAGTTCGCCGAATGCTCCCCACCAGCGCATCACGAAGGAGAACGTCGGTGGGACGGGCAGTCCGTTGAGCCCGGCCTCCCGGGCTGCCGCCGGCCGCTGGTAGACCTCGGAGTTGTCCTTGACCGCCCGCGCGAACGCGGCGACCGGCCCCCGTTCGACGACCACGGTCAGGGGAGGCAGGCTGCGTCCGATGAAATCGGTGGGGTGCATGGGGTTCCTGTTCTGCGGAGGTCAGGGGCTCGTGGGGGTCAGGGGCTCGTGGGGAACGCGCGGAAGACGGGCCGGCTCAGCTCGCCGGAGTGCTCGAAGTCCACCCGCAGGCGCATGCCGATCGTCAGGTCCGGTTCGGCGGCCCCGACGATGATGGACTCCAGTCGCGGGCCCTCGTCGAGATCCACGATGGCGGCGACGTAGGGGAGGCGTTCCCGGAACGGTGGAAGGTCGTTGGTGAGGACCGTGGACCACGTGTAGAGGGTCGCGTCGCCGCTGGCCTTCTCCCACGCGACGTTCTCGCTCCAGCAGGTCGGGCAGAACGGTCGAGGGTAGAGATGGGCGCGGCCGCAGTCAGCGCAGCGCTTCACCAGCAGGCGGTTCGCCCGCGCCGCGTCCCACCAGCTGGCGGTCTCGTCGTCGACCGTCGGCAGGTCGAAGCGGGGGCTGCTCATGGGCGCCGGTGCGGGGCGGCGGTGGCCGACCCCTCGACGACGACCGCGCCGGAGTCGGACAGCAGCCGGCAGTCGAGCTCCACGAGCCGCTCGGTCTCGTCCTTGCTCCGTACGACGATCTCCGTGGACAGGACGTCGCCGGGCCAGGACTGGCGGGTGAACCGGACCTGGAAGCGGCGCAGGTTGCCGATGCCGACGTAGTCGGTCAGGGCCGTCGCGAGCAGGCCGGCGGAGAACATGCCGTGTCCGAAGACGCTCGGCATCCCGGCCGCCTGGGCCTTGGTGTCATCGTGGTGCAGGGGGTTGTAGTCCTGGGATGCTCCCGCGTACATCACCAGATCCGTGCGGGTCAATCGATGCTCTCGGGCCGGCGCGTGGGCACCCACCTCGATATCTTCGAAGAACTCTCCGCGATCGCTCATCCGTCCTCCCGCTGACTACTCGTATCCAGTGACTACTCGTATCCAGTTAGGATACTATATATAATATTGTATCGGCGGATTGTTGGAGGAGCTCATGACGGGTCGGGATGTCGCCATCGTCGGAGCGGCGCTGTCCGACTGCGGCCGGGTCGATGCGGCGACGCCGTTCACCCTGCACCACCAGGCCGCGGCCCGCGCGCTGGCGGACGCCGGCCTGCGCCACACCGACGTGGACGGGTTCGGGTCCACCGGCACCGGCGTCCTCGCTCCCGTGGAGGTCGCCGAGTACCTCGGGCTGCGACCGACCTGGGTCGATTCCACCGGCGTGGGCGGCTCCACCTGGGAGGTCATGGTCGAGCATGCGGTCGACGCCATCCGTGCCGGTACCGCGACCACCGTCCTGCTGGTGTACGGGTCGACGGCGCGGGCGGACCTCAAGCGCCGACTGCGCACGGCCAACCTGTCGCTATCCTCGCGCGGCCCGAGCCAGTTCGAGGTGCCCTGGGGGCACACGCTGATCGCCAAGTACGCGATGACCGCTCGTCGGCACATGCACGAGTTCGGCACGACGATCGAGCAGCTCGCCAACATCGCCGTCGACACCCGGTACAACGCCGGCCTCAACCCGGAGGCGATGTACCAGGACCCCATCACGGTGGAGGAGGTCGGCGCGGCGTCGATGATCGCCACACCCTTCACGAAGCTGCACTGCTGCATCCGCAGCGACGGTGGCGGTGCCGTGGTCCTGACCTCGGCCGACCGGGCGAAGGATCTCGCCCGGCCGCCGGTGCGGGTGCTGGGCACCGGTTCGGTCAGCAACGTGACGACCTTCAGCGAATGGGAGGACTTCACGGTGTCGCCGGCGGCGGTCTCCGGCCGTCTCGCGTTCGAACGGGCCGGTCTGACCGCGGCGGACATCGACGTCTGCCAGTTCTACGACTCGTTCACCTCGACGGTGCTGCTGACCTTCGAGGCGCTCGGCTTCTGCGGCCGAGGGGAGGCCGGCGCCTACCTCGAGGGCGGGACGATGCGGGTGGGCGGCCGGATGCCGACCAACACCGACGGCGGCGGGCTGTCTGCCTGCCATCCGGGCATGCGGGGCATGTTCCTGCTGGTGGAGGCCGTTCGTCAGCTTCGTGGCGAGGCCAAGGGCCGCCAGGTGGACGGGGCCAGGACGGCATGCGTCAACGGCACCGGCGGCTGGTTCTCCTCCGCGTCCACCGTTCTGCTCGGGGTCGACTGACCGGAATCGGTCGCCGTTCATCACCCATGAAGGTCCGGCGAACCGGCGTGCGGCCTGTTCAGGCGCCGGCCCGCAGGAGTTCGTCGCGTAGCTGGCTCTTCAGGAGCTTCCCGGTGGGCAGCCGCGGGATCTCGGACCGGAAGGTCACGACGCGCGGAACCTTGTAGCCCGCGAGACGGGCCCGAGCGTATGCGCGAAGTTCGTCGGCGACCTCGGCGGACTCCGCGACACCCTCGGCGACCTGCACCATGGCGTGCACGTACTCACCCATCTCCTCGTGCGGCAGGCCGAAGACGACGACGTCGCTGACCGCTGGATGCATGATCAGGAGCGATTCGATCTCGGCCGGATAGATGTTCACCCCGCCGGAGATGATGGTGTAGGCCCGCCGGTCGGTGAGGTACAGGTAGCCGTCCTCGTCGAGATAGCCGATGTCGCCGAGGGTCGCCCAGCGGTCGTGACCGGGGTGCCGGCTTTCGCGCGTCTTCTCGGCGTCACTGTGATACTCGAACGGCGGGGCGTCCCGTTCGAAATAGACGGTGCCGATCTCACCGGTCGGCAGGACGTTGCCGTCGTCATCGCAGATCCGGAGGATGCCGAGCATCGCACGGCCGACCGAACCCTGGTGCGAGAGCCACTCGGTGGCGGTCAGGAAGGTCAGGCCGACGCCCTCGGTGCCGCCGTAGAACTCGCTGACGATCGGGCCGAGCCAGTCGATCATCCTGCGCTTCACGTCGGGCGGGCACGGCGCCGCGGCGTGGATGACACACTCCAGGCTGGACACGTCGGCCGCCAGCCGTTGCGCCTCGGGCAGTTTGAGGAGCCGGACGAGCATTGTCGGCACCACCTGCGTGTGCGTCACCCGTTCGCGTTCGACCAGGGCCAGGAACTGGGCCGGGTCGAACTTCTCCATGATGATGAGCGTGCCGCCCATCTCGTGCAGGCCGGCCGACCACTGCAGCGCCGCGGAGTGGTACAGCGGCGCCGGGCAGAGGTAGACCGACGTCTCGCTCATCCCGAACAGGCCGCGCTCCGCGCCGGAGATTCCCACGAACCCCGGATCGTCGATGTCCGTGCCGGTGAGTGGGCGCTGGATTCCCTTGGGCCGGCCCGTCGTCCCGGCGGAATAGAGCATCACGTCGCCCCGGGGTCGCTTCGCGAGCGGCGTCGCGGGCTGCGCCGAGACGGCCGCCTCGTAGCTGTCGAAGCCCTCCTCAGTGCCGTCCATCATGAGCCGGACCCGCGCCCTGGGGAGGACGCCGGCTATCTGGAGGGCCGTCGGCGCCAGCTGTTTCGTGCTGATGAAGGCGGTCGAACCGGAGTCGTTGACCATGAACGCCGCCTCCTCCGACGACAGGTGGCGGTTGACGGCGGTCAGATAGAGGCCGGAGCGTATCGCCGCCCAGTAGACCTCGAAATACCGTCGATGGTTCTCCGCGAGCAGGGCGATCCCGTCGCCCGGCCGCAGCCCTCGGTCGTGTAAGAGCCGAGCCAGGCGATTTGCCCCGTCGTCCAGTTCGCGGTAGCTGACGCGCTCGCCGGTGCTGCCCATGATGACGGCCGGCTTGTCGGGAGTGATCGCGCTGAAAACGCCGGGATGCATGGCCGTGCCTCCTGGAAATCTGCGAAGAGTAGGCGGGTCAACTAGGGACGACGGTGACGCGCACCCGCTCCCTGCGGATCGGACCCCACAGGTGCGGCTCCGTTCGTGACGGGGGCGGTCGGGCCGGCAACGGCCAGCCGGTCGGGCCGGCTTCTCGCCGGGCTCAGAGCTTGCCGATCACCTGATCCTGGTAGCTCTCGATCTGATGGCGCAGCAGCGGCAGCTCGTCGGGGGTGGCCACCTGGGGCCAGAGCAGAACCCGGGTCGCGCCGGCGGCGACGTAACGTCGGACGAAGTCGACGTCCCGTTCCGCGGCGGGATCGAGGCTGCCGGGCCAGGCCGTGATCTCGATCCCCTCCGGGTCACGTCCCGCTCCGACCGCGACGGTCCGGATCCGGGCCGCGGCGGAGGCGACCTCGTCCGGCCCGATGGTGAAGGGCAGCCACCCGTTCCCGATGCGTCCGACGCGGTCCAGGACCGCGTCACTGTTGCCGCCGAGCAGGATCGGCACGTCGTGGCCGGCCGGCTGCGGGTGGGAGTGGACGCGGTCGAAGTTGATGTACCTGCCGTGGAAGCTGGCCGGCGAGTGAGTCCACAGCTCCCGCATGGCCAGGATCATTTCCTCCAGCCGCGGCCCGCGGTTGGTGAACGGTGCGCCGACCGCCTCGTACTCCTCCCGTTGCCAGCCGATGCCCAGGCCGATCTGCAGCCGACCGCCGGAGAGGATGTCGACGGAGGCGATCCGTTTGGCGAGGATCGCGGCGCTGTGCAGCGGCGCGATCATCACGCAGGTGGACAGACGGAGGGTGTCGGAGCGGGCCGCCACGAAGGTCAGTAGTTCCAACGGATCCAGGATGGGAAGACCGGTAAAGGCGTCGCCCATTCGCCCGTCCTCGGTGTATGGGTAGTTCGGCGCGTGATCCTCGACGGCCAGGGCGTGCTCGACCGCCCAGACCGATTCGACTCCGCAGTCCTCGACCAGGGCGACCCATGCACACATGAAGTCCCGGGAGGTCACGAGCGCGGGAACAAGCGGGGGCATCACACCGAGCTTCACCGCGCTCACGCCCCGACCGGCGCCGGGGCGCTGTCCGCCGGGCGCGGGTGTGGGTGACGGGCGGGCCGTCCGCCGGGCACGTCCTGGTCCTGCCCCCACATCCGTTCGCCGTCGACCGTCCACCGCGTGGCGTTGTTCCACAGCCCGATGCTCGGCGTCGACTGCATGAACAGGTGGTTGACGCACGTCCCGACGGCATGCAGGGTGCGGCCGGCGGCATCCACCGCGTCGACCTCGAGCTCCTCGACGACACCCTGGGACGAGCGGCGGGTCACCGTCCGGGTCCCC
This sequence comes from Frankia gtarii, assembly GCF_025403375.1. Classification (GTDB taxonomy): domain Bacteria; phylum Actinomycetota; class Actinomycetes; order Frankiales; family Frankiaceae; genus Frankia; species Frankia gtarii. The sequence goes on along the minus strand of NZ_JAMPTM010000001.1, from coordinate 40,075 downwards.
TCGACGATGGGTTGCAGGTCGCCATCCCGGAGAAGGTAGCCGGAGTGGGCGGTCGTGGTCGGTTCCTGGCCGGCGGTGCCGATCAGGAAGGCGGACCGGGCCGAGGCGGCATAGGTGTCGCTGTAGTTCGCCCGGTGTTCGGGCTCGGTCAGCAGCGGGGGGAACCGGAAATCGGAGCGGCTGCCCCAGAAACCGGCCCGCAGTTCGTGACAGTCGACGCGGAGGTCGTCCCCGTTCAGGGAGATCGTGCCGGTTACCCGGCAGATCTGGGTGAAGCCGGAGACCGGGCCCCCATGGCCCCGGCCGACGGGATCATGTAGGCCCTGGTAGCGCAGGTGGAGGCGTAGCTCGACGCCGTCGTCGTAGCTGACCTCGTAGGTCTGGAGCGGGTCGAGGCAGCGATGCGAGAATCCGCCCAGCAGCTCGAAGTCGCGCAGGTCGGGCGGCATCGGGATATGCCACAGGTGCACCCCCAGCGAGCAGATCGACTGGTTCGGTCGGACCACCGGATAGAGCACCCCGGCGAGCCGGCGTTCGGGTACCGCGAAGCCGAACCAGCGGGTTTCGGTGACAAACAGATCATCCCCGGGCTGGCCGTGAAAGAGATCATCCTCGGGGGTGAGTTGCGGCAAATGATCGGACGTCATCGGTGCTCCTTCATGATCCGAGCTCGTTGCGGTAGTCGCGCAGGGCCGCGATGTGCTCCTTCGGCGTGGTGGAGCCGCCGAACAGGTGCAGCGTGAGATGGGTGACGGCAGTGTCGTGCCAGGTCGAGACGAGGTCCGCGAACTCCCGCGGGGTCAGCGGGAGCGGGGCGAGCATCTCGATGCCGAAGTCGGCCGGATCCCGCCCGGCCTCGGCGACGGCCGTCCGCAGCCGCTCGATGGTTCCGCGTGGATCGGGATCCGGACCCTGCGGACCATGGAGGGAGTAGATGAAGCCGTCGGCGAGTCGGGCCGCCCGGCGGTAGGCGGCATCGCTGAACCCGCCCATCCAGATCGGGATGCGGGTCCGTGGCCGCGGCGAGATGCCGGCCCGGTCGATCCGGTGCCATCGCCCGTTGAAGTCGACGACCGGTCGCTCCCAGAGCTGGCGGAGCACCTCGATCTGTTCCTCCGACCTGATGCCGCGATTCGAGTGATCCGCGCCGAGGCCGAGGTACTCGACGTGGTTCCAGCCGACCCCGACCCCCAGTCGGAGTCGGTCGCCGGAAAGGTAGGCGACCTCCGCGGCCTGCTTGGCGACCAGGGCGGTCTGCCGCTGGGGGAGGACCAGGATCCCGGAAGCCAGTTCGATCGAGGTCGTGACGGCCGCGAGGTACCCGAAGAGCACCATCGGCTCGTGAAAGACCGTCGATTCGTTGTAGGGGACGGTCAGCGGCGGGTCGCGTCGCACGTGCTCGGCCCCGAGCACGTGCTCATACACCAGAAGATGGGAGTAGCCCAGGCCCTCGGCGGTCTGGGCGAAGTCACGGACGGCGGAGGGCTCGCTGACGAACGACTCGTTCGGGAACTGGACTCCGACCTTCATCGGGCTCCTCGTGCATCGGGCTCCTCGTGCATCGGGCTCCTCATGACGGGGATGGGGTGCCGCCGAGATAGGCGGCGGTGAGCTGTTCGACGTCGACCTCGTCGCGTGGCCCCGACCAGCTGATCGTGCCGAGCTCCATGAACGCGAGGGTGTCCGCGACCTGAAGGGCGTTCTCGGCGCGTTCCTCGACGATGAGGACGGCGGCACCGAGGTCGCGCAGCTCGAGGATGGCTCGCATGATCTCTTCGGTGGCCAGCGGGGCGAGACCGAGGGTGGGTTCGTCGGCGATCAGAACCGCGGGCGGGTCGATGAGGGCGGGTGCCAGGCTGAGGAGCTGTTGTTCGCCGCCGGAGAGCAGCCCGGCGGCCTGGCGGCGGCGCCGGGCGAGGGCGGGGAACCGGTCGTAGGCCCGGGCCCGTAGCTCGGGCGGGCCGAGCAGGATGGTCAGGTTCTCCTCGACCGTCAGACCCGGGAACACCCCGCGGGCCTCCGGCGCGAGCAGCAGGCCGGACCGTGCGCGTTGGAAGGCGGGGAGGGCGGTGATGCCGGCGCCCCCGAGGGAGACGGTGCCCGCGGTGGGCGCGAGCAGGCCCGCGCAGACCGCACAGAGGGTGGACTTTCCCGCGCCGTTCGCGCCCAGCAGGGCGACCACACGTCCCGGGCGAAGATCGATGGTCACGCCGTGGAGGACCTCGACGCCGCCATAGCCGGCCACGATGCCCGTGACGGCGAGAGCGGTGTCTGGTTCGGGTTGCCGGACCTCGACGACGTCGAGATGGATCAGTTCGTGGTCGGGAACGACGCCGGCATGCGCGGCGGACTCGACCGCGGCGATGCTGGCCCGGCGCTGTCGTGCCTGTCGCCTGCGCAGAGCCTGATGGCCGGCCATGGACAGGATGCCGTCCGGTTCCTGCGCGAGTCCGATGGCGCCGAGCCCGGACAGCAGCGGGACGAAGTAGGCCGAGGTGACGAGCTGGTTGACCGTCCCGCCGGGCAGAATGTCGGCCGCGAGCCAGTGGAATATCGCGGTGCCCGCCGCGAGCGCGAAACCGGCCAGCAGCGCACCGCCAGGTCGGCGGATGCCGAACATCACGGCGAGGGCCAACCAGAACAGGCCGATGAGCGGCGGGGCGGTGCTGTTGCTGGCGGCGAACGAGAACGTACTGAGCATCACCCCGCCGAAGCCGGCGATCCCCGCCGACAGGGCAAATATCATGATCTTGACGCGGTTGGTTCGGATTCCCGCGGCCTGGGCGGCGACCTGGGAGCTGCGCGCGGCCAGCATCGCCCGTCCGGACGCGGACCGGCCCAGAGCGTGGATCATGGCAGTGACCAGCCCGAACAGCATCAGGAAGAGCAGGATCTGGTCGGGCAGGAGACTGAAGTCGAAGTGCCCGCCCCCGCGGGTGAGCAGATGGTGCAACCAGTTGAGGCCCGGCACGTCGAGGGTCGGCGCGGGAATGGTCCAGCCGGTCTGGCCCTTGCCGATCGGGTCCCAGGCGAACGGCACGAGCGACAGGAAGAACGCGGCGGCGAGCGACCAGATCGCGAGGTAAACCGCGCCCAGCCGCGTTGCCGGCAGCGCGATGAGAGCGCCCAGCGCCGCCGCGACCAGCGTCGCGATCAGCGCGGCCCAGACGAAGTTCAGGTGTCCGTGGCTGGCGATCAGGGGGATGTTCAGGTGCCAGTCGCGGTTGAGCGCCCATCCGGCCGCGAACCCCCCCGCGGTGACGAAGGAGGCCTGCGCGAGGCTCACCATGCCGCCGATGCCCGTGACGACGACGAACGACAGGAAGATGATGCCGGTCGCGAGGCTCTGGGCGATCACTGTCTGGGCGTAGGAACTCGCCTGCAGGTGCGCAACGTCGATCCACCCCATCGAGAACACGACGAGCGCCAGGGTGGCGGCGGCCCACGGTAATCGACGTCGAAGGGCGGACATCCCTCGGCGGTGGTCGAGTGGCGGACGGTCGTCGGCGACCGAACCCGCCTGCCGCGAACGATCCCGCCCGATGACGAGCCCGAGGACCAGGACCAGCAGGTAGGGCACCGCCGACCGCAGGCCGGTCAGGTTGGCGATGTCGTCGGGAAGCAGCTCGTTGTAGCCGGCCACCAGGTTCTGCACAATGCCGACTCCCAGCCCGCCGGCGAAGGCGATGGGCAGCGACCGCATCCCACCCAGCACCACCGCGGCCAGCGAGCCGAGGACGACCAGGGTGAAGACCGAATCGTTCAGGCTGAACAGCGGGGCGATCAGAACGCCGCCGAGACCGGCGAGGATCGTCGTGAGGAACCAGGCGGTGGCGGAGGTGCGGGCCGCGTTGACGCCCCGCAGACCGGCGAGGGTCTCGCTGTCGACGACCGCGCGCATCTCCAGACCGACCCGGGTTCGCCCGAGCATGAACCAGAGACCGAAGGCGGCCAGGGCGGCGACCACGAAGACCGCCAGCTGATCCGATGTCAGGGCCACGCCGTGCAGCGGGTGATAGACGTCGGCGGGGGTCGGACCGATGCCGGGCACTCGGGCGCCCTGATCGACCGCCGCGTCCCCCAGCAGCCCCAGCTGCAGGACGTTGATACCGATCGTCACGACCAGCCACTTGGCCAGGTTCGGCAGGGCTACCAGTAGTCCGATCGTCCCGACGATGCGCGCGTAGACGGGCGCCTTGGCCAGGCGGCGCAGGAGCAGGCGGTCCAGCGCCACACCGAGCAGGGGGGCGAAGAGGAACACCGAGATCAGCAGGGCGGGGACGATGGGCACCCCCAGGCCCGAGTGCAGCTGGTAGTAGAGGTATGCCGTCGTGAAGGCGATCGCCCCGTGGGCGAAGTTGAACAGTCCCGACGTCGTATAGGTGAGGACCAGTCCCGAGGCCATGATCGAATAGATCGCCCCGGTCACTGACCCGGAGAGCACCAGGTTGAGAAACTTGACCACGGTGTTGCCCTACTTCCTGCGGGGGACGCTCGGGCCCTCGCCCAGGTACGCCTTTCGCACCGTGGGATTCGCCTGAATCTCGGCCGGCGAGCCGCCGGCCAGGACGGACCCGAGGGCCAGCACGACGACCCGGTCGCAGTGCTCCATGACGTTCACATCCCGCTCTCCCTCATCGCCAGGGATTCCCGTCATGGGCCTGGTCCGCGGATGTCCGGAGTCGGCCGCAGAGGGAACGGGCCACCTGACGGATCGAGCGCATCGCCACCCATGGCGTCGCCATCAGAGCCGACTGGATCAATTTTGTATAGACATATATCACGGCTCGGGCATCAGGGATAGGCATCGATGCCGATCTTCGCGTCAGCCTGGCCCGCGGAGCCCGGTGGGGTGCGGCTGCCTGACCTTCACCGATCTGGGGGCCTTCTACCTGTGGTGACCGGCTAAGACCCGCCTTGGCGGGATGCTCGGCGACCGACGGAGGTGTCCAGCCTGTTGCAAAGAGCGGAGGCCTCTGCTAAGCCTGTACCCGGATTATTTGTCTATACAAAAGAGAGGACTCGGATGACGTTCACGATCCGTTCGAAGATCGGCTTAGCTGGCGCCGTCGCCACCCTGATGGCGGTGGCGGCCTGTGGCAGCAGCAGCAGCAGCAGCAGCAGCAGTGGCGGCGGCTCGGCCACCGGCCAGTCCGGCGGCGTATCCGGCGGCGCGTCCAGCACGACGATCAAAGTGGCGGGGATCGGGCCCTTGGCGCAGTTTGGAGACGCGGCCGTCGGAGCGCAAGCCCGGTTCAAGCGGTTCAACGACACGAACGAGGTTCCCGGCGTCAAGATCGACTTCTCGGAGTTCGCCGACGACAAGGGCGACCCTGCGACGGCGACCTCGGAGGTACGGCGCCTCGTCAACGCGGAGCGGGTCTTCGCGATCGTTCCTGACATGTCGGCGGTCAACCCGGGCCCCTTCCTCGCGGCCCAGAAGGTCCTCTATGTGGGCGGCGGCTACGACGACAGTTACTGCACCGACAAGCCATCCACGTCGCTCTGGGGCTTCGGGATATACGGCTGCTGGGTGCCGGCCAGTCCCCAGGTGATTCCCGATACCTACGCGCGGGCGTACAAGTATCTCAGCGCCAAGGCGGGGACACCTCATCCCTCGCTCGTTCTGGTCTCCGACGACAGCCAGGCGGGGAAAAACGTGGCCCGGTTCCAGGCATCCGCGGCCGAGGGAGCCGGCTTCACGGTGGTCGACGCCAGGGGCAACGTCCCGACGGTGACCTCTGACTTCACCCCCTATGTGCAGAAGTGGCTCAGCGCGAATCGTGGAAAACAGCCGGATGTCATTACCTGCGCGCTGACAACGCAGTGCCTGCCTATTTACGACGCGGTGAAGGCCGCGGGATTCAGGGGGGCTTTCCAGACGCCGCTCGGCCCGGTGGACCTCCTGGCCAAGCCGCTGGCCGGCAGCTACACCTTCGCGTTCTACAACACCGACACCAGTCCCGGTCTCACGCAGCTCAAGGCCGACCTTCAGGCGTTCAAATCCGGAACCGCCGCGGTGGGGTACTCGAACGTGCCCGCCTATTTCGCGGCCGACATGTTCGTGCAGGCCCTCAAGAAGGTCAAGGGCAAGCCCACCCGCGAAGCGGTCCAGCACGCACTGGCCACGCAGACCTGGGAGATCCCGGGTCTGGTCGGCCCGACCACCTACCCCGCCTCGACCGTCGCCCCGACGCCGTCCTGCAGCCAGTTTCTCCAGGCCAAGCCCGACGGTTCAGGCTTCGCTTCCCTCGGTACCTATGCGTGTTCCACCAAGCAGTACAAGATCAATCCACGGTTCACGGGATGACGGGCACCCCCGTACCTCAACCAGTGGTCTCCAGCCGCGGTGCGCATGTTCCGGAAGGGAGGTTGGTGGTGACGGGCGTGGTCGGGACTGCCGGGTCGCCGCCGAGATAGGCCGATAACACTGAGCATCCAGATGGCTACGCAAAGACTACGATCGCGATGTCCGCGATCCCATGGAGAATGACGAGATGTCCATCCCGCGCCACCAACAGCTTGCCAGCGAGCTGCTTGAGCAGATCGCCGACGGATCTCTGGCGGTCGGTGATCGGCTCCCCACCGAGGACCAGCTCTGTGAGTCCCACGGGCTGGCGCGGGGAACGGTTCGGCGGGCCCTCGGGCGCCTTGAGCAGCTCGGCGTGATCGAACGCCGGCGAGGATCCGGCACGACGGTCATCGCCACCGCGCCGGTCGCCTCATATCAGCCCTTCGCTCATTCTCCGGCCGATATCGCCGAGCTCGCCGCCGAGAGCAGGATCGTCGGGCCTGAGACCGCGGACATCGTCGCCGACGCCGCGCTGGCCTATCGCCTCGGTGCCCAGGTGGGCTCGAGATGGTTTGTGCTCCGAGGCCCACGAGCATGGCGGACCCGGCCGGATGCCCCGTTCTGCTGGAGCGAGCACTACCTCCGTTCGGGAACGCCCAACCAGTCACTGCTCCATGATCCCTTCAAGATTGAGAACGTGACGAACAAGGGCGTCATACAGACGATTTCCGCCGCGTTGCTCGACGGCGACATAGCCAGGGCGCTGGGCGCCACCGCCGGTGCCGCCGCTCTTGTGATCATCCGCCGCCACAGTGATGCACGGGGGCGCATCGCCAGCGTCGGCATCCACATTCACCCCGCCGACCGATACGAGATCACGACGACACTCTAGTGGCTATCCGGGCTCTAGTGGCTATCCGGCCCGGACACCTGATTTCGTGGTCCAGAGCTCCCGGAAACGAGTTGAAACCACCGTGAGAGGTGGAATCACCATGAGAGGTAGAATGCTGTGAGTGGACTGGCGTCGGCTGCCGACGCGCTCAAGTACTCGTTCGACACCGGCGACCGCAGCCGATTCGAGGCGCTCTTCGCGCCGGGTTGCATCAACTGGCACAACAGCGACAAGGCCGAAGTTCCCGCCGCGGGGTTCTCCGGGGCCGCCGCCCTCCAGCAGTTGGTGTCCGATCTGGGCGCGGACATCGTCCAGCACGAGATCTTTCCCGGCGGCCAGCTGATTCGGATCCTCGTTCGTGGGACCGTCCGGGCGACCGGCCGCCCGCTGGAGGCGCACAACTGCATTGTGCTCACCACCGACGACACCGGAATCACGAGAATCGACGACTACGTTGATCCCACTTTCGGCGAGCAGATCCTCCCGACCGGTAATCGGTAATCGGTAAACTTTCGGACAGGAGATTCTCATGGGTGTGCGGCGAGTGGTGACCGGAGAGGTCGAGGGCCGGTCCACGATCCTGACGGACGGTCCTCCCCCCAGCTCGGCGATCTGGGAGAACCTGTGGATCACCGGTGCGGGTGACCCGCTCGGACACGACCCGGTCGAGGCGGGCGACCTCGAGCCTCCGCCCGGGGGGCTGCGCTGGCGGCTGTTCTCCGTCCCCCCCGACAAGGCGCTGCGCCAGATGATCGCCGAGCATGCCGGCGACGGCCTCGAGGTGGGTGACGAAGCCTTCTTCCACCAGACGAGGACGGTGGACTTCGTCTACGTCCTCGACGGGGGTGACCTCACCTTGGAACTGGAGGAGGGCGAGGTCCTGCTCCATCCCGGGGACTGTGTCGTCCAGCGGGGGACCAACCATGCGTGGCGCAACCGCAACGACGTTCCAGTCCGGCTGCTGGTGGTGATGAGTTCCCTGCCGTAGGCGTCAGTGCGGTGAGATCGCGCCCGGTGGTGGCGGGGGGCGGCCCGCGCTTCGGGTGTTCGGTGGCCCGGGACTTGTCCGTGGATCAAAGTTGGATATAATATCTATTCTTCGATCATGGTGCTACCGCCACCCGGGCGCATCTCGGCGTCCCCAGCCCGCGTACTTCGCCGCTCGGAGGAACAGAATGGTCGTCTTCAACCCGTACGACCCCGTGACGTGGCGGGATCCCTACCCGATCTACGCCAGGCTGCGGGCCGAGGAGCCGGTCCACCGTAACGAGGAGCTCGGCTTCTGGGCCTTCGCCCGGCACGCCGACGTCCTCGCCGCGCACAACGACTGGGACACCTATTCCAGTACCGGTGGGGTGACGATCGAGGGCGCGGAGAGGGGCGCCCCGATGCTCATCCTCAAGGACCCACCCGAGCACCGGTGGCACCGGAAGATCATCGGCAGGGTCTTCACCCCCCGCCGGATCATGGCGCTGGAACCGTTCATCCGGGCCCGCGCCGGCGAGCTGCTCGACCGGCACCGGGATGTCGGCGAGTTCGACGTGGTCGGCGAGTTCGCCATCAAGCTCCCGCTGGACGTCATCAGTGAGCTGCTCGGCATTCCGGCCGAGCGCCGTTCGACCGTCAGCGAGCTCTCCGACCGGCTCGCCGCTCGCGGCCCCGACACCGACCCGACCGCCGCGATGGAGGCCGGCGCCGGCCTGCTGACCCTGTACCTGGAACTGGTGGCCGAACGGCGCCGGAACCCGCAGGACGACATCATCAGCATGATCATGAACACCGAGGTGATCGACGACGAGGACGGCCGCACCCGGAGCATGAGCGATGAGGAGATCGCCTTCCGGTTCCTGGAGCTCGGTTTCGCGGGCCACGAGACCGTGGCCAAGGGCATCCCCAACGGGCTCATGGCGTTGACCCGGTTCCCGGACCAGGCCCGGCTCCTGCGCGACGACCTCTCGCTCGCCGGGAAGGCGGTCGAGGAAACCCTGCGCTTCGACCCGCCGTCCCAGCTGCAGGGGCGCATCACCACCCGGGAGGTGGTGGTGCAGGGGGTGACGATCCCCGCGGGGGAGCGGGTCATGCTCATCACCGGCTCGGCGTTGCGCGACGAGAGCGTCTACGAGCGGCCCGACACCTATGACCTGCGCCGGACGGAACATCCTTCAACGCTGTTCTTCGGCTTCGGAATACACCGCTGTCTGGGCGCGCACCTCGCCCGGCTCGAGATGAAGATCGCCTTCGAGGAGATCTTCCAGCGATACGAGGAGTTCCACGTGGACGTCGATCGCGCCGTGCATCACGTGTCGACCAATGTGCGGGGCGTCAGTCACCTGCCGCTGGTCGTCGACCGGGCCGGTACGCCGGCCACCGCGGGGGTGTGAGATGACCATCAACGCCGATCTGGCGGGCAAGCGGGTGCTGGTGGTCGGCGGGTCCTCCGGGCTCGGTCGCTCGGTCGCGCTGACCGCCGCGGGGATGGGCGCGAAGGTCGCCGTGGTCGGACGGCGCAAGACGCTGATCGACGAGGTCGCCGCCGAGGCCGGCGGGGTGGGCATCGTTGCCGACGTGTGTGACGAGTCCGCTGCCCGGCGGGCGGTCGACGAGGCGGTCGCGGGTCTCGGCGGGATCGATGTCGTGCTGCTGACGCTGGCCTGGTCGTACCTCGAGATGATGGCCGACTCGGAGGCGCAGAACTGGCACAAGACGTTCGCCACCAACGTCGTGGCGCCGACCCTGGTCACCCGGTTCGCGTTGCCGGTCCTGGCCGAGGGCGGCTTCGTCGGGTTCGTGTCCTCCACCAACGTGGACAAGACCATGCATGGCGTCGGGGCGTACGGCGCGAGCAAGGCGGCCCTGGAGCACACCATCAGGACCTGGCGACTGGAGCACATGGACGTCCGGTTCATGCGCCTGGTGGTCGGGCCCGTCCTGCCGACGGACATCTACCGCGACTTCGACGGCGAACTGCTCGGCCGGGTGATGACCAGCTGGGCCGAGCACGGCCTGCTGGAGGCCAGCTTCATGGCGGTCGAGGACGTGGGCACCGCGGTGGCCGAGGCCTGTGCCTGGATCCTGGCCCACCCGGCGATCGTCGTCGAGGACATCGTCCTCAAACCGCCCATCCGCACGATGTCGGCGGCGGAGCTGCAGGCCCTGCTGGGCACGCCCGCGCCCCGCGATGAGGCGGAACCGAGCGGCGATGCAAAGTATACTTCATCCAATAGTGCCGCTGACGGTACGAGTGTCCCTGCTGGCGAGACGTCGGTGGGATCTGGGCAGGCGGCCGGGCGGACACGGGAAGGTTCGACGCAGTGAACATCGACGACCTCATCCTGATCAGCGTCGACGACCATCTCATCGAGCCGCCGGACATGTTCGAACGGCACATCCCGGCTCGCTACGCCGATCAGGCGCCGAAGGTCGTCCGGGACTCCGCTGGCTCCGACGTCTGGGTCTTCAACGACACGGTCATCCCGAACATCGGCATGAACGCCGTCGCGGGGCGTCCGCCGGAGGAGTACGGCATCGATCCGACGGCCTTCGACGAGATGCGTCCGGGCTGTTGGGACATCCATGAGCGGGTGCAGGACATGGATGCGAACGGGCTGCTCAGCTCGCTCGCCTTCCCGTCGTTCCCGGGGTTCTCCGGTCGCCTGTTCGCTGCCGCCGAGGACAAGGATCTCGCGCTGGCCGTCGTCCGCGCCTACAACGACTGGCACATCGACGAGTGGTGCGGCTCCTACCCCGGCCGGCACATCCCGATGGCGTTGCCGATCCTGTGGGACCCGGAGCTCGCCGCCGCCGAGGCCCGCCGGGTGGCGGCCAAGGGCGCGAAGTCGATCACCTTCACCGAGAACCCCGCGACGTTGGGCTACCCCAGCTTCCACAGCGAGACGTGGGACCCGTTCTGGGCGGCGCTGGCGGACACCGGGATGGTGCTCTCGGTCCATCTCGGATCGTCGGGCAAGCTCGTGACCACAGCGCCGGATGCTCCGATGGACGTGATGATCACGCTGCAGCCGATGAACGTGTGCCAGGCGGCCGCGGATCTGCTGTGGTCGCGGGTCCCGCGGAAGTTTCCCGATCTGAAGATCGCCCTCTCCGAGGGCGGCACCGGCTGGATCCCGTACTTTCTCGAGCGGGTGGACCACGTCTACAAGCTCAACCGTTCCTGGACCGGGCAGGACTTCGGCGACCTGCTGCCCAGTGACGTGTTCCGGCGGCACTTCCTCACCTGCTACATCGAGGACACGGTCGGGGTCACGCTGCGGGACAGCATCGGCATCGACAACATCGCGTGGGAGTGCGACTACCCCCACATCGACTCGACCTGGCCGACCGCCCCGGAGACATTCCTGGCCGACGCCGGCGGGCTGCCCGACGCCGAGGTCCGCAAGATCTCGCACGAGAACGCGATGCGGTGGTACTCGTTCGACCCCTTCGCGGTGCTACCGAAGGCGGAGTGCACGGTGGGGGCCCTGCGCGCGAAGGCCGCCGGCCGCGACGTGTCGGTCCGCTCCTACGACCGGGGCCGCCATCTCGGCGGCGGCGCCGATCTCAGCCGGCTGGTCCCGACGGCCTGAGACAGGTTCCGATGGTCTGATCCGGCCGGCGGCCGGTCGGGTGCGTGAACCGGACCCGACCGGCGGCCACCGGCGCGCCGCATGCACGCGGTCCGCCGAACACGTGAGGAGTGGCGCGATCCCCCCCAACCGTCGCACAGCGGCGCCCCGATCCGCGGACGTCGCTGCCAACCGGTACGTCGTGATGGATCGCCGTAGCAGCGGCTCCCAGGTCGCGGCCTACATCCGCGGCATGATCTTCAGTGGCGCGCTGCGTCAGGGGGACCACGTCCGGCAGGACGAGATCGCCGAAACGCTCGGGATGAGCCGCATCCCGGTCCGGGAGGCGATCATCACCCTCGATCATGAGGGCTGGGTGACGAACGAGCCGCACCGGGGCGCCTTCGTGCACGGCCTCGACGAGAACTCGGTCCGCGACCACTACGCGCTGCTCGGCATGCTCTACGGGCTCGCCGCGCTGCGCGCCACCGAGCGTGGGGACGACGAGGGCGTCGCCCGCCTGCGCGTCGCCGCCCGTGAACTGCGCGAGGCGAGTGGGCCGGAGGACGTCTTCCACGCGAACGAGGCCTTCCTCCGCCAGATCTTCGCGATGGCCCGCTCCTCCCGGCTCGCCTCCCTCGGCCGGCTGATGACGGGCATCATCCCCGGCAACTTCTTCGAACTCGTTCCGGGAACGATCGCCGCTCAGAAGACGGGCATCACCACGATCGCGCGGGCCATCCGCGACCACGACGGCTCCCGGGCCAGCACCGCGTTCGTGAGCCTGCTGGACGGCCAGGGCGAGCGGGTGGTCGCGCTGCTGGCGGCCCGGAAGATCCTCTGGGTCCCGGACCCGACGGCGGAGCTCTGACCGCGCCCGGCGCTGACTTCCGCCACGTCTGATCGGGGCATCTCGTGGTGATCCCGTTCGATGGCGACGACGAAGCGCGCCCCACGGGCCTGAGGCGCGCCGGGGCCTGCTCGCCCGGGCACGACCCCGGGCGAGCAGCGGGAGGGGGCCCTTCTAACGGGGGATGGCGAGGGCGTCCACGGCGACGACGCCCTGTCCGGCCGGCCGCACGATGATCGGGTTGATGTCGAGCTCGGCCAGGTCGTCGCCCAGGTCCACGGCGAGGGCCTGCAGCTTCATGATGGTGTCGACGACGGCGTCGAGGTCGCCGGCCGGGCGGCCGCGGGCGCCGCGCAGCAGCGCGACGCCCTTGGTCGACTCCACGATCGCGCGGGCCCTGGCCTCGTCGAACGGTGGCACGCCGAACGCCACATCCCTGAAGATCTCGGTGAAGATCCCGCCGAGGCCGAAGGTGATGGTCGGGCCGAACGGCGGCTGGTGGGACAGCCCGAGGATGACCTCGGCCACCGGGTCCGCCACCATCTGCTGGACGACGACGCCGTCGAGGTGTGCCCGCGGGGCGAGTGCCGTCGCGCGGTCGAGCAGCCGGGTGAAGGTCGACCGGACGGACTCCTCGTCGGCTACGCCCACGGCGACCAGGCCCAGGTCGGACTTGTGCGCGATGTCGCTGGAAAGAATCTTCAGCACGACCGGGAGCCCGAGCTCCGCGGCGGCCGCCACGGCCTCGTCGGCGCTGGTCGCGACCCGCTCGGCGACGACGGGGATGCCGTAGCCGGCGAGCAGGCGCTTGGACTCCACCTCGTTCAGCGGCCCGTCGGCAGCCCGCAGCAGCGCCCGCCCGGCGTCCGCGGCGGTGGCCGTCGCCGTCGCCCTCGCCGTGGCCGTCGCGGGGTCGACGAAGGGGCTGGTGTAGGTGCGGGCGAACGTCGAGTAGCGGCCGAGGGCACGCAGGCCGCGGACGGCCGCGCCGAACGAGTGGAACAGCGGCACCCCGGCCGCGCACAGCGCCCGGTAGGCCGGGTCGTCGTGGATCGGGGAGGTCCATGCCGTGACGACCGGTTTGCCGCCGTGGCCGGCGGCCTCGTGCAGGGCGATGAGGTCGCGGGCCAGGGCGTCGCTCATCCCCGGGAAGACCCCGGTGATCGGCGCGAAGAGCACGTCGATGTTGGGATCGGCGAGCATCAGGTCCAGCACCTTGCGGTTCTCCGGCCGGGCGGTGATCACCCCGCCGGAGTCCATGGGATTGTCCTTCTTGAGGTACCACGGCACGTACTCGCCGAGCGCCTCGACGGTCTGCGGGGTGAAGGTGGGTACCGGCACACCGGCCGCGCCGCACAGGTCCACCACGTGGGAGGCGGTGCCGCCGGACATCGCGTAGATGGCGACGCCACCCGGGCCGTCGAGCAGGCGGGTGTGGCAGAACATCCCGGAGATCTCGATGATCTCGTCGATGTCGTCCACCCGGATCAGGCCGTACTGCTCGAACACCGCGTCGTGGACGGCGTCGGAGCCGGTGAGATGGCCGGTGTGGGCCTGCGCCATCGCCCGGCCCTGCTCGCTGCGGCCGACCTTGATGCACACGATCGGGACCCGGGCGCGGGCCGCGGCGTCCGCGGCGAGCATGAAGGTCCGGCCGTCCTTGAACCCCTCGATGTAGGTGGCGATGGCCCCGACCTCGGGCCGGCCCACGAGATGGGCGGCGACGTCGGCCCATTCCAGGTCGGTCTCGTTGCCGAGGGTGGCCCACATCTCGATGCCGATGCCCAGGGTCTGCCCCTGGGTGATCGGCCGGCCCTGGTAGCCGGACTGGGTGATGACCGCGAGCCGGCGGCCGGGCAGGTCCTGTTGCCACGGCTCGAAGATGTTCAGGTTCGTGTTCGGGCCGATGATCCGCATGTCGCCGCCGGCCAGTTCGCGCAGCCGGGCCTCCGCCGCGTCGCCCTGCGCGGTGCCGAGCTCGGCGAAGCCGGCCGAGAACACGATCGTGAAGCCGGCGCCGGCGGCGTGGGCCTGTTCGACCGCGGGCAGGGGCTCGCGCACGAGCACGATCACCACGTCGGGGACTCCGGGCAGGTCGGCCAGGCCGGCCACGGCCGGCGTGCCCAGGATCTCGGTCTTCTTCGGGTGCACCGGGACGACGGTCGCGCCGACCGCGCCGAGGCGGTCGCGGACCTGTAGCCACTGGGCCCGCTGGGGGGTGCCGTCGGTGTCGGTGGCGCCGACCACGGCGACGAGTTTCGGGGTGAACAACCGGGACCAGTCGATCGGGCGGAGCGTCCGCCTCGAGCGGCCGGTGCCGCGCGCGGGTTCGGGCATGGCTGACCTCCAGGAACGCCGCGGCGCGGCGCGGTCGGGTCGGTTCGGATGGGGCGTTGGCCCGCGCCGGTCGCTCAGAAGCCGAGGAAGTGGGTGGGGCGACGCTCGACGTAGCTGGCCACGCCCTCGGTCGCGTCGACGCTGCCGGACAGCAGCTCGACCACCCAGGCCTCCTCCTGGGCGTGGGTGTGGCGGTCGACGTCGAGGGAACGGTTGAGCAGCCACTTGCTGGCGCTGTGGGCCCGGGTGGGGCCGGCGGCCAGCTTCGCGGCGAGGTCGGCCACGGTCGCGTCGAGGACGTCGGCCGGCACCGCCCGGGTGATCAGCCCGATCTGCTCGGCCCGCCGGGCGGACACGTCCTCGGCGAGCAGCGCCAGCTCGCGGGCCCGGGCCAGTCCGATGAGCCGGGGGAGCAGCCAGGTGCCCAGGCCGTCGACGACCAGGCCGCGGCGGGCGAACACCTCGATGAACTTCGCCTCGTGGGAGGCGATGACGATGTCGCACGCGAAGGCGAGGTGGGCGCCGATGCCGGCCGCGGCGCCCCCCACGGCCGCGATCACCGGCTTCTCGCAGTCCAGGACGGCGTGGATCAGCCGGTGGGTGCCGCGCAGCATGCGTCGGCGGATGTCGCCGACGACCGGCTCCGGGACACCCTCCGGGCGGTCCGGTCCTGGCCCCGACTGGCGTAGATCGGCTCCGGTGCAGAAGTGGCGGCCGGTCGCGCCCAGCACGACGCAGCGGATCGACACGTCGGCGCTCGCCTGGTCCAGCCAGCCGATCAGCGTCTCCCGCTGCGCGGCGGTGATCGCGTTCCCGGCCCGCGGGCGGTTCAGCGTGATCGTCGCTATCCCGTCCAGGACGGTCAGGGTGATGTCCGGCGCGTCACCGTCGGGAGTCGGTTCCGCCGGCGGCGTCGGGGACGCGACGGTGGTCATGCCGCCTCCCCGGCCGTGAGCGTGCGCGCGACCAGCTCCGCGGCTTCGTCGGGGGTGGTGAACACGTTCTCCTCCAGCCAGGCGCGCTTGAGATAGAGGTGCGGGGTGGCCTCCCAGGTGAAGCCCATGCCGCCGTGAACCTGGATCGCGGTCTTGGAATTGGCGACCGCCGCCCGCGCGGCCACCACCCGTGCCCCGGCCACCGCTCGTGCGGCCGCGGTCCCGTCCGGTCCGCCCCCGGGCTCGTCGATGGTCACCGCGGCGGCGTCCACCGCCGCGCGGGCGACCTCGGCCCGGGCGAACCCGTCGGCGAGCAGATGCTTGACCGCCTGGAAGCCGCCGATGACCCGGCCGAACTGCTCACGCTGGGCCGCGTAGGCCACCGCGACCTCGATCACCTTCACGGCGATGCCGGCCAGGAGAGCGGAGGTGAGCACGTCGCCCCGCTGGCGCCAGCGGGCGGCCAGCGCCGCGTCGCCGACCCGCTCGCCCTGCGGCAGCCGGGTCGCGAGCCACACCGGGGTGGTGGGGTCCAACGGGCTGGTCACCGGTCGGGCGTCGACGTCCGCCGGTTCCACCCGCCAGATCCCGGCGGCGTCGAGGACCAGCACGACGTCGACGAGGCCCAGGTGACGCAGCACGGCCGGCTGCCCGTCGGCCGGTCGCTCGACCACCGTGGCCAGCAGCTGCCCGGTACCGACCTCGTCGATCAGATCGCTGGCCAGCGCGGCCGCCACGAGTGGGCCGGGTACGAGCTCGG
This sequence comes from Frankia gtarii, assembly GCF_025403375.1. Taxonomy (GTDB): domain Bacteria; phylum Actinomycetota; class Actinomycetes; order Frankiales; family Frankiaceae; genus Frankia; species Frankia gtarii. The sequence goes on along the minus strand of NZ_JAMPTM010000001.1, from coordinate 23,447 downwards.
CGCCGAGCACCTGGTAGACGAGCCCGGCGTCGACCGTCGCCAGTTCCGCCCCGCCCTCGTCGGCGGACCGGGTCATGACGAACGTGCCCAGTTCGGCCAGCGTCCGCCAGGCCCGCCGGTCGAAGCTGTCCCGGTCGGTCCAGGTCCGGGTGCGTTCCAGCGGGAAGTGCTCCGCGCACAGCGCCCGGACGCTTGCCTGCAGCGCCCGCTGGTCGTCGTCGAGTTCGAGACGCACTGCTCAGCGCTCCTTGGGCAGGCCGAGCACACGCTCGGCGAGGATGTTGCGCTGGATCTGGGAGGTGCCGGCCGCGATGCTGATCGCGAAGGCGTGCAGCTGGCCCTGGAGGTGGCGGCCCAGTGGCAGGTCCACCGCGCCGGCGAGGTCGTCCAGGCTGATCGCGTACCGGTCGAGTACCCGCATGGTGACCTCGCCGAGGTGGTGCAGGGCCTCGGCGTAGGACAGTTTGAACGCCGACCCGCCGGCGACCGGCACCGGGCCGCCGCCGTCGGTCCCGTCCCCCTCGGCCCGGCTGACGTTGCGCTTGGTCAGCGCCCACAGCGCGTCGAGTTCGGCGGCGACCGTGCCGATGTCGCGGCGGATACCCGGGTCGTCCCAGGCGGTGGCGGTGCCGCGGGGGACCCGGCGGGCGATCGCGGCCAGCCCGCGGGCGAGGCTCATCGCGTCCAGCAGTTCGCGCACGAACGCCGTGCCCCGCTCGAAGCTGAAGGTCACCATGGCGACCCGCCAGCCGTCGTTCTCGGCCCCGACCAGGTTCTCCGCCGGCACCCGGACCTCGTCGAGGTACATCTCGGCGAACTCGCTCTCGCCCTCGATGGTCCGCAACGGTCGGACGTCGATGCCCGGCGCGTCCATCGGCATGATCAGCCAGCTGATGCCGCGGTGGCGGGGGGCGGCCGGATCGGTCCGGACGAGCAGTTCGCAGTAGTCCGCCACGAAGGCGAACGAGGTCCAGATCTTGCTGCCGGTGATGACGTACTCGTCGCCGTCGCGCACCGCCCGGGTCCGCAGCCCGGCGAGGTCGCTGCCGGCGCCGGGCTCGGAGAAGCCCTGGCACCAGACGGACTCGCCGGCCAGGATCTTCGGCAGGTGGAACGCCCGCTGCCGCTCCGTCCCCTCCGCGATGAGGGTGGGCCCGGCGTGGAGCTGGCTGACGAAGAAGACCCCGAGGTCGGGGGCGCCCGCCGCGGCCGACTCCTCGAGGAAGATCAGATGCTCGGTGGGCGTGGCCCCGCGGCCGCCGTAGGCGCGCGGCCAGTCGATCCCGGCGAAGCCGGCATCCTGGAGCCTGCTCTGCCAGCGACGGTCATACGCTCGGCGAGCCGCCCAGTCGTCGACATCCGCGGGCGCCGGTCCGAGGTCGCTGACCGCGCCGGCGAGCCACGCACGCACCTCCTTGCGGAACCGAGAGTCCGACTCGGAGTCCCTCAGCCGCATCCGTCCACCTCCTTGATGGGTCGTCCGGCGATGGATTCGTCCGGTTGGCAGAAAATACAATATACATTATGATGTGAGCGGTCGTCGTCATTCTCCACCGTGACGGCGGTGGACGGGGGCAACGACGGTGGTGACGGGTTGCCCGGTCCCACCGCGTCGCCGTTGCGGCCCGCCCCGCTCCACGTGTTCCGCCGCGACGCCGCGGCCGATCGGAGGCAGTCCTGATGAGGCCAGGCCAACCCAGGCAGTTCCCATGGTGACCGAGTTCCCATGGTGACCGATACGGCCGCCGCCGGTCAGGCCAGGGACGGAGGCTCCGCGCCGGCCGGGGCGAAGGCCCCGCGGGCCGCCCGGGAGATCACCGACGAGGGCATCGCCCGGCTGCGCTCCCGCATCGGCATCCCCGAGCCGAACCCGGTGCCGCCGCACTACCGGCGGCCGGGGCTGGATGCCTTCCGCCAGGTGGCCATGTCCTACGGCGACGACAACCCGCTGTGGTGCGACGAGGAGTACGCGGCGGGCACCCGCTGGAACGGGCTGATCGCCCCGCCGCCGATGGTGGGCGGCGACACGATCGTCGGTGAGGACGAGGTCACCGCAGTCCCGGCGGACAAGCGCGAGCTCATGCGGGGCGATCCGCTGCGGGGGGTGCACGCCTTCTACTCCGCCAGCTCCCGGGAGTGGTGGGCGCCGCTGCGCCCGGACGGCCGGGTGCGCCGCCGCAACGCCCTGGTGGGCGTGCACGACAAGCAGAGCGAGTTCGCCGGCCGGGCGGTGCACGAGTGGACCGGCCAGGTGTTCGCGGACGGCGCCGGGCGGCCGCTGGCCGGCCAGTACAAGCTCATGATCCGCACCGAGCGGTCGAAGGCCCGGGAACGCGGCAAGTACGCCGGCATCAAGCTGAGTCCCTACACCGACGAGCAGATCGACGAGATCGAGGCGAGTTACGCGGTCGAGGCGCCCCGCGGGGCGACCCCGCGGTACTGGGAGGACGTGGCGGTCGGCGACGAGCTCGGTTCCCTGGTGAAGGGGCCGCTCACCGTCACCGACATGGTCTGCTGGCACGTCGGCATGGGCATGGGGATCTACGGGGTGTCGGCGCTGCGGCTCGCCGCCCGCAACCGGACCCGGATCCCGCGCTTCTTCCACCGCGACGAGCTCAACGTCCCCGACGTCATGCAGCGGGTGCACTGGGACCCGGAGTTCGCCCGCCGGTCCGGCAATCCCACGACCTTCGACTACGGCCGGATGCGCGAGACGTGGCTGATCCACCTGTGCACCGACTGGATGGGCGACGACGCCTGGCTGTGGAAGCTGCGATGCGAGTTCCGGGCCTTCAACTACGTCGGTGACACCCAGTGGATCCGCGGCACCGTCGTGCGGCACTACCTGGCCGAGGGGGACCGCCCGGCGGTCGACGTCGAGCTCACCGCGACCAACCAGCGCGGCCAGGTCACCACCCCGGGCAGCGCCACGATTCTGCTGCCGAGCCGGGAACGCGGGCCGGTACTGCTGCCCGATCCACCGGGCGGGGCGAGCACGCTGGCCGAGACGCTCGACGCCGTCATCGACCGCTTCGCGCGCCCGTGAGCGGCGGGTACGCCGGCACTGCCGGCCTCGACGTGGCCCTGGTCGACGGCGTGCTGCGGCTGCGGCTCGACCGGCCGGACAAGCGCAACGCGGTCAGCGACGCGATGATGGCGGGCCTCGCCGACGCCGTCGAACAGGCCGGCCAGGACGAGGCCGTCCGGGTGATCGTGCTCTCGGGCGCCGGGGAGCACTTCTGCGGCGGCGCCGACATCGTGGCCCGCAACAACGCGACCGGCCCCCGGCCGCGGGCGGGCAGCATCCAGCGGCGGCTGCCGGCGGCCGCCCACCGGCTCATCCCGCTGGTGGCCACGGTCCAGACCCCGGTGGTGTGCGCCGTCCAGGGCTGGGCGGCGGGCATCGGCCTGGCGCTCGCCGTGGCGGCCGATGTCACCGTCGCCAGCACGGACGCGACCTTCTGGGCGCCGTTCGCCGACCGCGGGTTCACCCCGGACAGCGGGCTGACCTGGATGCTGCCCCGGCGGATCGGCGACGTCCGGGCCCGGCGGATGCTCCTGCTCGGGGAGAAGCTGGACGGGCGGACCGCGGCCGACTGGGGCCTCATCGACCGGGCCGCGCCCCCCGAGGAGATCGACAAGGCGGTCGGGGAGGTCGTCGACGCGCTCGGCTCGTCCGCGACCGTCGCCCTCGGCCTGACCAAGTGGCTGCTGCACGCGGGCGTGGCGTCGGGGCTGGACGATCACCTCCGGGACGAGGCGTTCGGGCTCGAGCTGTCCTCGCGCAGCGAGGACTTCCGCGAGGGCCTCGCCGCCTTCTCCGAGCGGCGCCCGCCGCGGTTCAAGGGACGGTGACGCATGACCGAGACGGAGTCCCGCGCGGACATGGGTGTCGGCGCAGGCATGGGTGTCGGCGCGGCCGGCCGGCTGGCGCTGCCCGAGGGTCCCACCGCGGCGCAGGTGAGCGAGGCCGTCCGGGCGTGGGTGGGCCGGCACGTGCCGGCCGCCTGGCGGGAGGCGGCCGGCCGGGGCGGGGCCGCAGCGATCCGCGCCGTGCGGTCCCGGGAGGACTACGAACGCTGGTACCCGGTGTTCGGCGCCTCCGGGCTGGTCGCGCCGACCTGGGAGCCGGAGTACGGCGGGCTGGGGCTGAGCGCGCAGCTCGCCCGGGCCGCCGAGGCGGAGCTGCGCCCGTTCAACCTCGGCCGGCTCAACCCGCTCGGGCTGTCCAACGCGGCGCCGGCGCTGTTCGCGCACGGCAGCGAGGAACAGCGCCGGCGGTTCCTGCCACCGATCGTGCGCAACGAGGAGTTCTGGTGCCAGCTCTTCTCCGAGCCGGGCGCGGGCTCGGACCTCGCCTCGCTGGCGACCCGGGCCGTCCAGGAGGGCGACTCGTGGATCGTCAACGGGCAGAAGGTCTGGACCACCTGGGGTTTCAAGGCCGACTTCGGGGTGCTGCTGGCCCGCACGGATCCCGACCAGCCCAAGCGGGCCGGCCTCACCTACTTCCTGCTCGACCTGCACCAGCCCGGCGTGGACGTGCGCCCGCTGCGGCACATCACCGGTGAGATCGACTTCTGCGAGGTCTTCCTCGACGACGCCGTGATCCCGGACAGTCAGCGGATCGGGCGGGTCGGCGACGGCTGGCGGGTCGCAGGCGCCACCCTGTCGGGCGAGCGGCAAATGGTCTCGGGTGCCGGTTCCGGCGGCGTCGACCGGATCGGCGGTTCTGGGATCCAGTACCTGATCCGGCTCGCCCGGCGGATCAGCGCCGAGGGCCGGCCCGGGGGCTGGGACGACCCGGTCGTCCGGCAGGAGATCGTCAGGCTCTACAGCGAGGAGCGCATCCGCGGCTGGACCAACGAGCGGGTCCGCGACCGGCTGCGGGCGGGTCTGCCGCCGGGCCCGGAGAGCTCGATCGGCAAGGTGCACCAGGGCACGCTCAACCAGCGGATGCAGGCACTCGCGGTAGATCTGCTGGGGCCGTTCGGCGCGGCGTGGGAGAGCGACGCGCAGGAGTACGCGCAGTCGCTGTCGCACGAGGTCCGGGGCATGCTGCGCAGCCGGGCGAACACCATCGAGGGCGGGACGACCGAGGTCAACAAGAACATCCTCGCCGAGCGGGTACTGGGCCTGCCCCGTGAACCCGACCCCTACCGCGGCCGGCCCTGGCGCGACGTCCCCCGGAGCTGACATGTACTCGACCCTTCTCGTCGAACGGCGCGGCCCCGTCGGCTGGCTGATCTTCGACCGTCCCGCCGCCGGGAACGCCATGGACGCGGTGATGTTCACCGAGCTGCCGCGGGCCTGGGCGGAGCTCGACGCCGACCCGGCCGTCGGCGTCATCGTCAACACCGGGGCGGGCCGGCGCTTCCAGACCGGGCTCGACCTGGCCCAGCTCAGCCGGGACCCGGCGGCGCTGCGGGAGCAGTCCCGCCAGACCAGGCGGGCCCAGCTGCGGCTCACCGGCTGGCAGAACGGGGTGTCGAAGCCGGTGATCGCCGCGGTGAACGGGCTGTGCGTCGGCGGCGGCCTGCACTTCGTCGCCGACGCCGACATCGTCATCGCCGCCTCCGACGCCGAGTTCACCGACACCCACGTGTCGGTCGGGCAGGCCACCGCCTTCGAGGGCATCACCCTGAGCCGGCGCATCGCCGCCGAGACGGTCATGCGGATGGCGCTGTCCGGCCGGCACGAGCGCCTCGGCGCGGCCCGGGCGTACCAGCTCGGCATGATCAGCGAGGTGGTCGACCCGCCGTCGGCGCTGCGCGACCGGGCGCAGGAGCTCGCCGAGACGCTCGCCCGCAACTCCCCGGCGGCGATGGCCGCGACCAAGCGGGCCCTGTGGGGAGCGCTGGAGGCCGGGCTCACCGACGCCTGCCACGCCGGCGCCGCCGAGCTGGTGTCCATGTGGGGGCACCCCGACCAGCTCGAGGGCCCGGCCGCGTTCGCGCAGCGGCGCGAGCCGCGGTGGGGCGATTCCGGCGACCCGCGGGCCGTGCCTGGGGCCGTGTCCGCGGCTGTTCCGGCGGCTGTTCCGGCGGCTTCTGGCGCGTCGGCGCGGCCGCACCGATCCGATCCGTCCGCGGGAGACGAGGACCGATGAACTACTCCTCTTACGAGACCCTGGTCGTCGAACGGCGGGGGCGGGTCGGCTGGCTGATCAACAACCGGCCCCGGCAGCTCAACGCGATGAACAACGCGATGCGGGACGAGTTCGCGACCGCCTGGACCGAGCTCGACGCCGACCCCGAGGTGAAGGTCATCGTCCAGACGGGCGAGGGACGCGCCTTCCAGACCGGGGCCGACATGACCGAACTCGCGACCGACGGAGTCGGCATGGAGCGTTACCGCGCCTCCGTCGAGACCTTCGACCTGCACTTCACCGCCTGGCACCAGAAGGTCCGCAAACCGGTGATCGCCGCGGTGAACGGGTTGTGCGCCGGCGGCGGCTTCCACTTCGTCGCCGACGCCGACATCGTCATCGCCGCCTCCGACGCCCAGTTCTTCGACCCGCACGTCTCCGCCGGCCAGGTGGTGGCGTTCGAGGCGATCGCGTTGCTGCGCAAGATGCCGTTCGAGCCGGTGATGCGGATGGCGCTGATCGGCCGGCACGAACGGATGCCCGCCTCGCGGGCCTACGAGCTCGGCATGGTCAGCGAGGTCGTCGACCCGCCGGAGCGGTTGCGCGCACGCGCCGGCGAGATCGCCGAGAACATCGCGCGGAACTCGCCGGTCGCCATGCGGGCGACCAAACGCGCCCTGTGGGGCGCCCTGGAGAGCGGACTGACGGAGGCGTGCCGGGCCGGCGCCGCCGAGCTGGTCTCCGTGTGGGGCCATCCCGACCAGCGGGAGGGCCCGGCGGCCTTCGCCGAGCGCCGCGAGCCGCGCTGGGCGGAACTCACCGACCTCGTCGACCGCACGGGTGATGCCGGAGGCCGCGCGTGAAGCTCACCGACCTGCTCGACGAGCGTCCCGGCGACGAGACCACCGTCGCCGTATTCTGCGGCGACCGCGAGGTCACCCGCGCCGGCCTGCGGGCGAGCGCGCGATCGCTGGCGGCCGACCTGACCGCGGCCGGCGTGCGCCCCGGTCACGCCGTCGGCGTGATGCTGCCCAACGGCCCCGAGGTCGTCGCGGCGATGTTCGGCGTCTGGATGGCCGACGCCGTCCTCGTGCCGCTCAACCCGCGGCTCACCGACGACGAGATCGCCTATCTCACCGAGACGGTCCGTCCGGCCGCGGTCGTCACGGACACGACCACGGCCCCCCGGTTCCGCGGCCCGGCCGAGAGCGCCCGCGCCCTTCCGGTGATCTCGACCGGTGGAGACATGGCCTGGGCCCCCGCGGCCGGAGCCGACGTAGCCGGGGCTGGCGACGTAGCCGGGGCTGGCGATGTCGCCGGGGCTGGCGACGCGGAACCGGCGCGGCCGGCCGAGTACGGCCTCGACATCGCCCTGGTGCAGTTCACCTCCGGCACCACGGGACGACCCAAGCCGGTGCTGCTGAGCCACACCGGCTACCTGAAGCTGCTGGAGCCCGTCCTGCGCAAGCTGCTGGGGACGTCGGCGGACACCGTCGCCGCCCGGCGGGCTCCGATGCCGAACCTGATCCCGACGTCGATGGCCCTGTCGGCCGGGATCTACAACGTCCTGTTCGCGTTCCGGGTCGGCGCGGCGGTGGTGATCATGCCAACGTTCACGACCAGCGGGTTCGCCGCGGCCGTGGCCCGCCACGAAATCCGGTCCACGGTGCTGCCCCCGGCGGCGATGACGATGCTGACCGACGACCCGGCGGTGGAGTCCCTGGCGCCGCTGCGCTACGTCCGGGGTATCGCCGCGCCGTTGTCACCCTTCCAGGCCCGGCGCTTCCGAGACCGCTTCGGCGTCACCGTGCTGAACTGCTACGGGCAGACGGAGATCGGCGGTGAGATCGTCGGCTGGAACGCGGCCGACTCCCGGGAGTACGGGGAGAGCAAGCTCGGCGCGGTGGGCCGACCGCACGAGGGCGTGACACTGCGGGTGCTCGACGCCGACGGCACGCAGCTCGGCCCGGACCGGTCCGGTGAGCTCTTCGTCCGGACCCCTGCTCTCTCGGCCGGGTACGCCGGCGGAGCGACGCTGGCGGACCGGCTGACGCCGGACGGCTGGTTCCGGACCGGCGACATCGCCCGGGTCGACCCGCAGGGATTCCTCTGGATCGAGGGGCGCGTCTCCGACATGATCAACAGGGGTGGCCTGAAGATCTTCCCCGCCGAGGTCGAGGAGGTCGTGCGGCTCGCTCCCGGGGTGGCCGAATGCGCCGTCGTCGGGGTCCCGGACGACCGGCTGGGCGAGGTGCCCTGGGCGTTCGTCGTCGCGGAGCCCGGGACGCCGCACGATTCCGCGGCGCTCGCGGAGTTCGGCCGCGCCCATCTCGCGCCCTACAAGATCCCGGTTCGTTTCGTCCTGGTCGACGAGCTGCCGCGGACGGAGGTCGGCAAGGTCCGCGCCACCGACCTCATCGCCCTGGCCGCCGCCCAGTGACCTGACTGCGAGTTCCAATCCCGCTCCCAGCAAACTCACCGGGCCGCGGGCCGATGGAGGATCGGGCGGCGGCCCGGCGGCCGGTCAGGCGCCCGCCGATGGGCCGCGGGCCAGCCGGGCGCGGATGCGCAACGCGACCTTGTCGACCTTGCCGGTCGCGTTGAGGGGGAGGGCGTCCACGAGTTCGAGGTACCGGGGGACCTTGTAGTTGGCCATCTGTTCCCGGGCCCAGCGGAGAAACTCGTCGGGGTCGATGGTCGCCCCGGCGAGGGGGACGAGGTAGGCCAGGCCGACCTCGCCGAGCCGGTCGTCGGGCACCCCGACGACCGCGATCTGGGCGACGTCCGGCCGCTGCCCCAGCACCGCCTCGATCTCCGCCGGGTAGGCGTTGAATCCGCCGACGATGAACATGTCCTTCTTGCGGTCGGTGATCTGGATGTAGCCGGCCTCGTCGAGGATGCCGATGTCGCCCGAGCGCAGCCAGCCGTCGGCGTCGATGGTCTGCGCGGTCGCGTCCGGGTTGTCGAGGTAGCCGCGCATGACGTTGTAGCCGCGGATGAGGATCTCGCCGGGTTCGCCGGGCGGCAGCGGGTTGCCGTCGTTGTCGACGACACGCACCTCGACGCCCGGGATGGCCCGGCCGGAGGTGCGCGCGACCGTGGCGGGATCGTCGTCGTGCCGGCACATCGTCGCCGTGCCCGTGGTCTCGGTCAGGCCGTAGCCGGTGAGGACGGTCTCGAGGTTCAGCTCCGCGCGCATCCGGCGGACCAGCGTGACCGGCACGGCGGCCGCCCCCGTGACGGCCAGTCGCAGGCTCGACAGGTCGTAGCCGGACCGGTCGGCGGCGAGGATCGTCTGGTAGACCGCCGGTGGCCCGGGCAGCATCGTGATGCGCTCCTCGGTCACCCGGCGCAGGACCGAGGGGACGTCGAACACCGGGTGCGGCACGAGGGTCGCGCCGACGAGTAGGCAGGCGAGCAGCCCCGACTTGAGCCCGGCGCAGTGGAAGAACGGGTACACCAGGAGGTAGCGGTCGCCGGGCCGCAGGCCGACCACCTCCGCCCACGCGGTGTAGACGCCGGTCGAGGCGCCGTGCGTCAGCATCGCTCCCTTGGGCGCCCCGGTCGTGCCCGAGGTGAAGACGATGTCGCTCAGGTCCGCCGGGCCCAGGGCCTGGGCCCGGGACTGCACCTCGCGGCTGAGCGCCGGGTCGCCGGAAGCGAGATCGAGGAAAGCCGACCAGCTCGGCACGCCGGGTCGGCCTTCGCCGCGCAGGGCCACGATCTTCCTCAGCGCCGGCAGGTCCGGCTCGTTCTGAACGATCCGCACGTAGTCGACGCCCAGGAAGTCGCCGACGGTGAAGAGGATCTCCGCCCCGGACGAGCGCAGGACCGCCGCGGCCTCGGGCCCCTTGAACCGGGTGTTGACCGGCACCAGCACCGCGCCCGCCTGGTAGACCCCCAGCGCGGTGGACACCCACTCGTGGATGTTCGGGGCCCAGATCGCCACCCGGTCGCCGGGCCGGACATCGCTCGCGACCAGTGCCGCGGCCACGCGCGCGGCCTGATCGGCGAGGCCGGCGAACGTCAGGCGGATGTCGCCGTCGACGATCGCCTCGTCGCCGGGCCAGCGGCGGGCCGCGGCCGCGAGAGCGGCCGGAATCGTCGGCGGGACCGCCTGGGCGGACGCCGCCGCCAGCGGCTCCGCGGTGTCGGCTGCTCGGGGATCGGCTGCTCGGGGAGTCGCCGCGCTGGTCATCCGCTGTGGCCTTTCGTCGGGTGGGTGGGGGCGCCGACGGCCGTCGGCCGGGAACGGCACCGCAGTCACCGGATATCGGGGCTGGTGGAGCTCGCCGCCGCGGCCGGTCCTCGCCAGGCGACGACCGGGCCGGCGGCCTCGAGCAGCGCCGTGGTCGCGGAGTAGTCGACGGGTACCTCGAGCACACTGACCCCCGGCCGGGCCAGCACGGCGGCCAGGCGCTCCCGGTGCTCCTGGGCGCAACGCAGGCCGCCGCGCCCGCCCCAGACCTCCACGACCACCGTGCCGGGCGCGGACGAGGCCCACTCCAGCAGGGTCGCCACGGCGCCGGAGCGGGGTGGTTCGTCCAGCACGGCGACCCCGACCCCACCCGGGCGCAGGGCCGCGGACAGCGCGCCCGCCACCGCCACCCCGGCAGTGCCGGCAGCCGGCACCCGCGCGCTGCCGAAGCGGGTGGTGGGCAGTGCCCGCGCCAGCCACATGCCGGCGGGACCGGGTTCCACCCAGACCGAGGCGTTCTCCGGCAGCACCGCGGCGATGTCGGCTGCCGCCCGCGCGGGATTCAGCGGAGCGTTCTCCAACGGGTACAGCGGTTGCGCGACGGCTCCAAGCTCACGGTAGAGGCGGCCGCGTTCCCCCCCGACCGGTACCCGGGCCCGGAAGGTGCGTGCCGCTTCACCCAGGCCGTCGACGGCCACGCCGATGGCGCGTCCGGGATCGAAGCCCGCGGCGGCGAACAGCGCGTCGGGACATTCGTCGGCGTCGACCCCGATAGTCAGGATGACGGCGTCGGGATGGGCCCCCGCGAGGACCAGGTCCTGCTCCTGGAGACATCCGGTGCCGAGATGGAAGGGGCTGTCCCAGCGGAACAGCCCCTTGGTGGTGAAGGTGTTGAGCACCCCGACGCCGGTCCGCTCGGCGAAGGCGCGCACCGCCGGGGCGCCGCCGGTGCGGAAGACCCCGCGGCCGACCAGGGCGAAGTCGACGAGCGTCACGTCCGAGCAGGGACCGGCGGTGCCACTCGGGGTCAGGCGGGCGGCCAGGGAGGGGTCCGCGTGGTCGTCAGCGCTGTCGTGGCGGGCGCCGACGAGGTCGGAAAGGTCGAACTCGAGCCTGACGGCCAGTCCGCCCGCGCCGCGGCGGCGCGCATCCGCCACCGCGGCGAGGAGCGCCTCCGCGGATGCGACCCCGGTCGGTTCGCCGAGCACGACCGGCCGGGAGAGGAGGGTGAGAACCTCGCCGTCGAGCACGGCGCCGAGCCCGGCGCCCATGGAGCCCTCGGCCTCGGCGAGGAGTAACGCGCTGGCCAGGTCGGGCGCCTTGTAGCAGGGCAGGCCGGTCGCCGGCCCGTCCGGGCCGCCGTGCGGTGTGACGAGGTAGGGGACGCCGAGTCGGCGCAGCAGGTCTCCGAAGGCCATCTGGGCTCCGCCTCCCGTAGCGTGACAAGTACTTTATATATAAAATCCATTATGACACCCGATCGACTGGCGACGGGACTTCCGTTCACCCGCCGAAGGGCGGCTGGATCTACCGAAGGAGCGCCATCGCCATCGCCATCGCCGTCACCGTCCGCCTCGGCCCGTTCGTGATCCGGGCACGCCGCCGCAGACGCGACGGCCGCCCGTGCACCTCGGCCGCGGTCCGTCAGCCATTGCGTGTGGAGGTCTTGTGAGCCTGTCGTTCAGCGAGGAGCGGGAGGAGTTGCGCGCGGTCGTGCGCTCGTTCCTCGAGGCATCCTCACCCGAAAGCACCGTCCGCACGCTGATGGAGACGGCCGACGGGTATGACCCGCGGGCGTGGGAGGTGATGGGCGGGCAGCTCGGCCTGCAGGGACTCGCCCTCCCGGAGGAGTACGGCGGGGCCGGCTTCGGGTTCGCGGAGCTGGGGGTGGTGTTCGAAGAGATGGGCCGGGTCGTGTTCGGCTCGCCCTTCCTGGCCACGGTGCTGGCCGGCCAGGCGATCCTGCGCATCGGGGACGACCGCGCCGCCGCCGATCTGCTGCCCGGGATCGCGAGCGGCGAGACGATCGCGACGCTTGCCGTCCAGGAGGCGAACGGAGACTGGGACGAGGCCGCCGGGACGACCCGGGCCACGGCCAGCGCCGACGGTTGGCGGATCGAGGGGACCAAGATGTTCGTCCTCGACGGCTGCGCCGCGGATCTGCTCGTCGTCGCCGCCCGAACCGGGGCCGGGGTGGGCCTGTTCACCGTCGACGCGGCCGCGCTGGGGCTGCGCCGCACGCCGCTGGCCACTCTCGACCAGACCCGTAAGCAGGCCCGGGTCGACTTCGACCACGTCAGCGCCCGCCTGCTCGGGGCCGAAGGCCAGGGCGCCGCGGTCGTGGAGCAGATGCGCCAGCTCGCCGTGGTCGCGCTCGCCGCCGAGCAGGCCGGAGGCGCCGCCCGGGTGCTGGACATGGCCGTGGCATATGCCGGAACCCGGATGCAGTTCGGCCGCCCGATCGGCTCTTTCCAGGCGATCAAACACACGTGCGCCGACGTGCTGATCGAGGTCGAGTCGGCGCGGTCCGCTGCGTACCAGGCGGTCGCGGCCGCCGCGGCGGGCGACCCCGAGCTGCCCCTCGTCGCCAGCCTGGCCGCGGCGTACTGCTCGGACGCCTACGTGCATGCCGCTGCCGCGAACATCCAGATTCACGGCGGAATCGGCTTCACCTGGGAGCACAGCGCCCACCTGTTCTACAAGCGGGCGACGAGCTCGCGGTTGATGTTCGGTGATCCCGCCTCGCATCGCGAACGGGTGGCCCGTCTCCTGCCGGTCTGAGCCTGCCCGGCGGCCGGCCGTCCCCGGGCCGCCGCGCGTCGAGGTCGGCGACGCTCCGCCGGGGTTTCAGCCGCGACCGCGGGACCGGAGACGGTCGCGCAGTTCGATCAGGTGCTCGGTGTATCCAGGTCGGGTGACCGACCACTCCTGGGCGGCGAGCTCGAGCTCCGCCGCCTGCGCCGGGCTCGTCACCGCACGGCCGGCGCGCAGCGTGCTCTTGGTCCGGATGACCAGGTCACGTGGCCGACCCGCCGCGCGCCGGGCGAGGACCAGCGCCGTCTCCAGCAGATCGTCGTCGTCGACGCAGCGCCAGGCCAGCCCCGCGGCGGCGGCCTCCTCGCCGGTCAGCCGATCCCCACACAGCACGAGCGCGGCCGCGCCCTGCTCGCCGACCCGACCGGCCAGACGCCACAGGTGCCCACCGCCCGGATGGATGCCGACGTCGAGGAAACGCGGGTCGAACGAGGCGGACGGCGTGGCGAGCACGACGTCGCAGGCCAGCGGCAGGTTCACGCCGGCACCGATGGCCGCCCCGGCCACCGCGGCGATCGTCGGCACGGGAGCATCCGCCAGCCGCTGAAAGCCGGCGTAGGAGTCCCGGAGCGGGACGACCGGGCTGATCAGATCGTCCAGACTGCCGCCGGAGCAGAAGACGGGCGGGCTGGCCGTCAGGACCATCGCCCCCGCCCCGGCAGCCAGGGCGGTGTCGACCGCCCCGGCGAGCGCGGAGCTCATCGCGGGCGACAGTGCGTTGCGACGCTTCGGGTCATCCAGGCGCAGGATCGCGACCTCGCCGGTGTGCTCCACGGTTACCAGCGCCCCGGGCTCGCCAGTGCCCGCCGGGTTGTCTGCGTGCTGGGTGGTCAGGGCGGCCTCCATGGGCGGGATCGAGTCTCACTATGTATCGAATATATATATTCGCCTGGTCTGCGGCGTGGCCCGAGGACTTCTTCTCGACGGGCCACGTCGAGAAGAACGATGTCGGATGCCGGAGCGGAAGCTGAGCGCGTTGCGTCACGGGGTGTTCTCCGGCCAGTCCGAGAAGCCGCGGATCTTCGTGCTGCTTTTGTGCCTTCAGGTCGGGTGGCGACTCGCCGACCGGGTGCGGCCGGCTCCGAAGGTGACGCCAAGCACACGGAAAGTGCTTGGATACAAGATATGATAACCATGTGAGCCCGACGTCCAGCCGCAGCTCGAAAGCGCGCCATGGTTCCGGGGTGGCCCGAGCCGCCAAGATGACTGCCGTGACCGGGCCCGGCTCGCTACCCGCCCCCGACAATGCGCTCGTGCGTCTGAGCAGTGGCGAGCAGGTCGCGCTCTACATTCGTCGCCTGATCTTCGACGGATTGCTGCGCCAGGGCGATCGCATTCCCCAGGACGCGATTGCGGCGAAGCTGGGTCTGAGTCGCATCCCGGTACGAGAAGCGTTGCTCAGCCTGGAACGGGAAGGGTGGGTCACCATCAGGCCGCACCGGGGTGCCTTCATCGGGGCCCTGGACGAGGGCACCATCCGGGATCACTACGAGCTCTACGGGCGCTTCTACAGCTTCACGGTGATCCGAGCCGCCGAGCGGGGCGCCCCGGAGCAGCTTGATCGACTCATCGAACTGCAGAGGCAGATCATGGCGGCGGCTGGTCCGCTGACCACCTGGCGGCTCAACTGCGCCTTCCACGGCACAGTCGTGGACATGGCCCGGTCTCAGCGCCTACGTCCGCTGCTGGGTGCTCTGTCCGGTGTGGTGCCGGGAAACTTCTTCGAACTGGTGCCCGGTTCCATGGACCTCGAGAAGAAGGGCTCGGCGGCGATCGTTCGGGCCCTGCGCCGTGGCGACGGGGACCGGGCCGCGCAGGCGTACGTGACGATGATGCGTGGTCATGGCGAACGGGTGATCGCGCTGTTCCGTGAACGCGGCATGTTCCCCGCCGACAGTGGCATCCGGGCGGCTGGTTGACCGGCCCCGACGGCTCTCGCGGGGATACCGCCGCGGGGCCGCGGAGCCGGTGGCCCCGCGGCGGGAGCTCGTCGCGATCCATCCGGCGGTGACCCGGTTGCGGTCAGGACCGCGGGTGCCCAGGAGCCTGCTGGCGCGGGTATTGAATATTATATATATTTCAACCAGTTGGTCGTGACGTCGGCGGTCCCGGCGATGGAACCCTCTGGGTGGGACGATGTGGACAGACATGGTTGGCCGACGGGCCGGGCCGGACCGGATGATGGTGTCCCGCAGCCCGCTCCCGGATCGATGCCGGGCGGCCCGGACCGGTGAACCGCGCCGTGCCGGTCGGCCAGGCCGTGGATCAGGCGACCGCGCCCGTCCGAAGCCTGGCCAGAGGCGTCGCGCTGGCCGCCGCGGATCATCATGAGGTGGTGACGGCGTTCATGGAGCATCGACGGCCGCCTTTGCCCGGGAACTGCGGCCCGGGAAGCGGCCCGGGAACCGCGCTGGCTGACTTCGGCGACGCCGGGCCGCCGGCCTGATGCGGAGGCGTCCGCGCAGTTGTGAAACTATCGCTTTTTCTCATACGGTCATAGCGATTTCAGCAGACAGTAATAACGATCCCGCAGTTAGTGCCCGCGACGCTCGGGAAGTCGGCAACCTCTGACTACATCAAAACAATTTCCGGTTGGCATGTTCGCGAGGACCCTAGGATCCGGAAGAGTCGTCCATAATGACCTGACTGCGCTGTGCGGAAGCCAGCCGGAATTCTGGGAGGCCGCATGCGGCGAAACCCGTCTGACCGCCTTGGGAATAGATTCGTGATGCGATTATGTCCGATTTGCGAGCCGGGATTCCGGTGTGGAGCGAAGGCGGGCACGGCCCGGCGGCGGAAGACCAGGGCGGTCGCCATGGTCGTCGTGTCCGTGCTGCTCGGCGCCGGCTGCTCGGCGGCATCGGACAGCGTCGGCGCCGCGGCGTGCGGGACTCCGGGCTTCAGTGCCGACACGGTGAAAATCGGCTTCGTATATCCCGACTCCGGAGTGCTCGCGAAGGCGTTGGGCTCGGCGCGCAGCGGTGTCGATGCGCGGATAGCGGAGGCCAACGCGGCCGGCGGCGTACATGGTCGGCGCCTCGCCCTCGACTGGCGCGACGACGTGGGTGATCCGGCTTCCAACGCCCAGGTCTCCCGTGATCTCGTCGCCCACAGCGGGGTCTTCGGCCTGCTCGAGGCCACGACGGCCGCCTCCGGCGGAGCGCAGTACCTCGCCGGTGAACAGGTGCCGGTGGTGGGGCTGCCGGCCGAGAACGTCTGGACCGAGAAGCCGAACATGTTCGCGCCCGTCTACCTCACCAGCGCCGGCCCCTCGGTCGACACGTTCGGTCGCTATGTCGCGGCCCAGGGCGGCACCAAGGCCGTCATCATCGGAAACGACCTCGACGCGGCGGCGACCGGAATCAGTGCGAAGCTGAAGGAGAGTCTTGCCGCGGCCGGGGTACAGCTCATCCCCGGCACCTTCCTTTACAACCACACCGTACCCGATCTGGTGGGACTGGCCAGAAAGATACGTGACTCCGGCGCCGATGCCGCCGTCGGTGCGATTTCGGGTCAGGGATGGGCGGACATCCTGGGCAGCATGGGAGCCGCGCGGTCTCAGTTGAAGGTCGTCCTCGGGGCGACGGGATACACGCGTGCGTTGCTGGACCAGTCCGGTCGGGCGCTGGCCGGTGTCTCCATTTTCCTCAACTATGTGCCGTTCGAGGCGCACACGAGTGGCCATCAGCGCTATCTCGAGGCCATAGCCCGCTACGCCCCGGAAATGACGTCGGCCGATGATGAGATCGCGCTGCTCTCCTATGTCGTCGCCGACATGTTCGTGGCGGGTCTGCAGGCGGCCGGTCCGTGTCCGACCCGGAAAAGTTTCATGACCGCGCTAAGCGGACTTAAAGGTTATGACGCGGGGGGAATACTGCCCGGCCCGATCAATCTGGCGCAGGGAAACCAGAAGGTTGGCCTGTGCTACTCCTTCGTTCGGGTCAATCAGCAGGGAAATGGTTTCGACATCGTACCGCCGCCCAATGCAACACGGCCGTCGCAGACGCAGTGGTGCGGGTCTGCCCTGTAGGACCAGGCGATTTGCTGGGTGGGGGCGGCCACCGGGACCGGAGTCCCACCGCGTGCGGCGAACTGTGGCATCCTTGTCGGACACACGTCCAGTAATCTCGGACGGACGTCCGGATCGGAGTTGAGCCACCCCATGACCGACGCGCCGGCGGCAGCCGTGCCCACTGCGGACGGCTACCAGACGTTTCCATGGTCACCGAACCAGCAGGCGGTGCGGCTGCGTATCGCACATGCGGCGGCGCGCCTGGTGGCCCGGGAAGGCCTGTCCGCCTGCACGATCCGATCGGTCGCCGAGGAGTCCGAGCTCAAGAAGAGCACCGTGCACTACTACGTCCGCGACTCCAACGAACTCGTCGACCTCGCGGTGCTCACCCTTCTTCAGCAGCTCGCCGACCAGATGAAGGCGCGCATGGACGAGGCGCCCGATGGCCCGGAAGCTCTCTGCGTCCTGGTACGCATGTTCATGGGTCGCGGTGCGCACACCGTCACGCTGTCCGAACCCACCCCGCTGAAGAACCCTATGCTGTGGTCCGACTACACGACGCACGCGTGGTCGCGGGGCGCCGGCGCCGCGGTCGTCACCTGCTTCGACACCTTCGGTGCGCTGTTCGAGGCGGCGCTCGCCCGCTGCGAGGTCGCCGGCGGCGCCGAGCGAGCCCGGGCCATCCATCTTTACCTGCTGGGTGCGGTGCAGCGCAACATCCTGAGTCCGCTGCCTCCGGCGGAGGTCGCCTGGGCCGTCTCCGCTCTGGCCGAGGTGCGTCTTGACCCGGGTCGGTGCTGACCCACCAGCTCCGCACCGTGCCTGGGCAGGATTCACTACACGCAGAATCGCGGATGTTATATACATGATATATTCGACTTGGCAGTCGAGAGGGGTGTGAAGACCGGTACCGCGGCGTCGGAGCGGCGGCGGGATGGGCGGACGGTGCTGGCCCGCTCGGTCCGGTCACCCCGTCGCCCTTTTGGAGTGTGAAAGACGTGGCACAGCAGCGGTTCGCAGGCAAGGTCGCCGTCATCACCGGCGCGGCCAGAGGTCAGGGCCGGGCGCTCGCCGCACGGTTGGCGCGGGAAGGCGCCGACATCATCGCGCTCGACATCTGTGCCCCGGTCGGGTCGCTGCCGTACGAGGTGGCCACCGCCGACGACCTGGCCGAGACCGAGAAGCTCGTCCGTGACCTGGGCCGCGAGATCGTCGCCCGGCCGGTGGACGTCCGCGATCTCACCGGGGTGGAGGAGGCGGTCCGCGACGGCGTCGAGGCGCTCGGCCGGATCGACTACGTCGCGGCGAACGCGGGCGTCATCAGCTACGGCCGGGTCTGGGAACTCACCCCGGAACAGTGGCGAACCGTCGTCGACATCAACCTCACCGGCGTGTGGCACACCGTGCGGGCCACGATACCGACTCTGATCGAGCAGAAGACCGGGGGCGCGATCGTCATCACCAGCTCGGTCGCCGGGGGCAAGGGCCTGCCGTTCATGGGCCACTACGCGGCGTCGAAGTACGGCGTCGTCGGTCTCGCGCAGGTGCTGGCCAACGAACTGGGGGAGCACGACATCCGGGTCAACACGATCCATCCCTGGGGGGTCCACAGCGGGATGAGCGAGGGTGACCACGCCCTGCACACGATGGTCGCGCAAAATCCGCACCTGGGCCCGATCTTCACGTCGTCGCTGTCGGGCACGCCGATGTCCACCGAGGAGGTGGCCGGCGTGAGCTCGTTCCTGTTCTCGGACGAGGCCCGGCACATCACCGGCGTCGCTCTTCCCGTCGACTTCGGCACCCTCGCCCGATGACCGCCGTCGAGCCGGCCCGCCGCACCCGGCTCTACATCGACGGGGCCTGGCGGGCCCCCGCGTCGGACGACCTGGTGGCCGTCGTCGGCGCCGCCACCGAGGAGCCGGTCGGCTGGGTGCCGGCCGGCTCTCCGACCGACGTCAACGCGGCGGTCGCCGCGGCCCGCCGGGCCTTCGACGAGGGCCCGTGGCCGGCGCTGACCGGTGCCGAGCGCGGCGGCTACCTCCGTCGCCTCGCCGCCGCCCTCCAACCGCGCGCCGCGCAGATCGCGGCGACGGTCGCCGGGGAGAACGGCTCGCCGATCACCTGGGCGATGAGCGGCCAGGCCTACTCGCCGATCGCGCTTCTCGACTACTACGGGACGCTCGCCGACCGGGAGGGCGAGGCCACCCGGCCAGGCCGTGGCACCACCATCACGGTCCGCCAGGAGCCGGTCGGCGTCGTGGGGGCGATCGTCCCGTTCAACGTGCCGTTGATGATCGCGGTGGCGAAGCTTGCGCCCGCGTTGGCCGTCGGCTGCACCGTGGTGGTGAAGGCCCCACCGGAAGCACCGCTGTCGTTGTTCCTGCTTGCCGACGCCGCTGTCGAGGTCGGGCTGCCGCCGGGCGTGCTGAACATCGTCACCGGGGGCGCGGAGGTGGGCGAGCATCTCGTCCGTCACCCGGGGGTCGACAAGATCAGTTTTACCGGGAGCACCGCCGTCGGGGCGCGGATCGCGGCCCTGTGCGGCGCGGACCTGCGCCGGGTGGTGCTCGAGCTGGGCGGCAAGTCGGCCTCGATCGTGCTCGACGACGCCGACCCCGCCGCGATCGCCACGGGTCTGCTCGACGTGGGGATGACCAACAACGGCCAGGCCTGCGCTGCCGCGACCAGGGTGCTCGTGCCGCGGGCGAGGCACGACGCCGTGGTCGACGCGCTCGTGAAGGCCGTCGGCAACCTGGTGGTCGGGAACCCGCTCGACCCGGCCACCGACATCGGGCCGCTGGTCACCGAACGTCAACGGGGCAAGGTGCTGGGCTACGTCGAGAGCGGGCTGTCCCAGGGAGCGCGGCTCGCCGTCGGGGGCGGGCGGCCCGCCTACCTGGAGCGCGGGTGGTTCGTCGAGCCGACGGTCTTCACCTCGGTGACCAACGACATGCGCATCGCCCGCGAGGAGATCTTCGGTCCCGTGCTCAGCGTGATCAGCTACGAGGGCGGCGACGCCGAGGCGGTGCGGATCGCCAACGACTCGCCGTTCGGGCTGGCCGGCTCGGTCTGGACCGCCGACCCGCATCGCGGCCTGGCGGTGGCCCGCCGGGTCCGGACCGGGAACTTCGGCATCAACCGGGTGGGGATCGATCTCGCAGCGCCGTTCGGCGGCTTCAAACAGTCCGGTATCGGCCGTGAGTTCGGGCCGGAGGCGCTCGACCACTTTGTGGAGATCAAGACGATTGTCGGCGTCCCGGACTGATGACGGCCGCGCTGCTTCCCGAGCCCTTCCCGCAGCCGTTGCCCCCGGGCCGGGTGGCCGCCAGCCTGCCGTCCTGCGGCCACATTGCGTAGAGGGGAACCGGTTCGTGATCTTGAAACCCCAGGTGGCCGCAGCTCCCAGCGCGGCGGCAACCGAACGCAGTCGTCCCTTCTGGACCGGCTGCGACGCAGGCGAGCTGCGCTTCCAGCGCTGCGACGGATGTGGCGCCGCCGTCTTTCCGCCCTCGGGAAACTGTCGATCCTGTCTCGGTGGCGACCTGCAGTGGGTCGCCAGCAGCGGGCATGCGGTGCTCTACAGCTGGACGGTCGTCTGGCGACCGGTGACGAAGGCCTTCGAGGCGCCGTACGTCCCCGCGATCGTCGACGTCGACGAGGGCTTTCAGATGCTGACCAATCTCGTCGGGCTCGAACTCGAGGACATCGTCGCGGCTATGCCGCTACAGGTCACGTTTCACCGGGTGGACGGCGCGCTGACGCTGCCGTACTTCATGCCGAGGGCCCGAGCCTGACCGAGCCGTCCCGTCGACGCCCCGCGTCGCGCCTGGCGTCACCAGCTCAATCACATCCAGTCTGGAGGAACCGATGAACCCCGAGGATCTCATCCTGGTGAGCGTGGACGATCATATCGCCGAGCCGGCCGATATGTTCGACGCCCACGTGCCGGCGAAGTACAAGCAGTTCACGCCGCGGGTCGTCGAGGAGTCGAACGGCACCCAGCAGTGGTATTACGGTGACCGGCGCGGCCGGAACCTGGGTCTCAACGCGGTCGCGGGCAAGCCGCGGGAGATGTTCAACATCGACGCAAGCAGCTACGACGAGATGCGACCGGGCTGCTTCAACGTCCACGAGCGGGTCCGGGACATGAGCGCCGGCGGTCAGCTGGCGGGCCTGAACTTCCCGAACTGGACGGGGTTCTCCGGACAGGTTCTCAATCAGGGGCCGGACCGCGACGTCAATCTCGTCATGATCAAGGCGTACAACGACTGGCACGTCGACGAATGGTGCGGGGCCTACCCGGACCGGTTCATCCCCTGCGGCATCCTCCCGCTGTTCGACGTCCAGGAGGCAGCCAAGGAGATCCACCGGCTGGCCGGCAAGGGCGTGCATGCGGTGACGTTCTCGGAGAACCCCGAGGCGCTGCAGATGCCGAGCATCCACACCGACTACTGGTACCCGTTGTTCAAGGCGGCGAGCGACGTCGGAACCGTGCTCTGCCTGCACGTCGGATCGTCATCCCGGTCGACGTCGTCCATGGCGTCGACCGACGCGCCGCCGAGCGTCGCCATGTCGATGTCGTCGCTCATGTCGACGTTCTCGCTCATCGAACTGATCTGGGCCGATTTCTGGGAGAAGTTCCCGGACCTCCGGTTCTCGCTGACGGAGGGCGACATCGGCTGGATACCATACTTCCTCTGGCGTTCCGAGCACGTTCAGCGCCGCCATTCCGGCTGGACGAAGGCGACCTTCCCGGCCGGGATGAACGGCCCGAGCGATGTCTTCCGCAAGCACATCCTGACCTGCTTCATCAGTGACACGGTCGGCCCTCGCCTCCTCGACTGGTTCAACACCGACCACGTCTGCTGGGAGTCGGACTTCCCCCATTCCGACACCAACTGGCCGTCGGCTCCGGAGGATGTCATCGCGAATCTCGGCCACCTCCCCGACGAACTGATCAACAAGATCACCCACGAGAACGCGATGAAGCTCTACCAGTTCGACCCCTTCTCGACCCGACCCCGCGAGGCGTGCACGGCCGGCGCGTTGCGGGCCGAGGCGACCGACGTCGACGTCGTGACCCGGGTCGGCCACGAGGCCAGCGAGCGTGACCTCCAGGCGTGGAAGGCCATGACCTCGGCCGGCCGGCGGACGTCGAGCTGAGTGGACGGCCGGCCTCCACAACCGTCGCCGGCGCCGCGCCCGGCCCACGCACCGTCCCAGGAAGGAATCGCCATGGACTCCGGCCCCCTTGCCGGCATCCGCGTTCTCGAGGTGGCCACGGGAATCTCGGGCCCGTACTGCGGCAAGCTGCTCGCGGACGCCGGCGCGGACGTGGTCAAGGTCGAGCCCGCGGCGGGCGATCCGCTGCGCTCGTGGAGCGCGTCGGGCGCGCCGACGTCGGGTCGTGGGGCCCTGTTCCGGTTCCTGAACACCTCGAAGCGTTCCGTCGTCGGTGACCTGGACACCCCGGCCGTCGACGAGCTCGCCGCCGCCGCCGATCTGATCATCGTCGACGGCGGCGTCGAGGCCGGACGCATCCGGGAACTGCACGCCGCCCACCCGGGCGCGGTGGTCGTCTCGCTGACGCCGTTCGGGTTGACCGGGCCGTGGCCGGACGCCGATCTCCCGACCACCGAGTTCGTCCTGCAGGCGATCTGCGGCTCGACCGCCTGGCGGGGCCTGCGCAGCACACCGCCGCTGCAGGCGGGCGGGCGGCCCGGGGAGTGGGTCACCGGCGTCTACGGCGCCGCCGTGGGACTGGCCGCGCTGCGGGGTGCGCGCCGCGACGAGCGCGAGCACAGTGAGCGCCGGGGCGACCTGGTGGACATCTCGATGTTCGAGTGCATGGTCGTCACGATGGGCGGCCTGACCGCCGTCGGCGCCGCCGTCATGGGCAGCCGGCCGGCGCCGCGCAGCCTCGAGCTGCCCTCGATCGAGCCGACCTCGGACGGACTGGTCGGCTTCTGCACGATCACCGCGCAGCAGTTCCAGGATTTCCTGATCCTCATCGAGCGCCCCGACCTGCTCGCCGACGAGAACCTGGCGACGATGCCCGGGCGGACGGCCCGGCGCGAGGAGTTCCTCGCCGCCGTCCACGCCTGGACCCTCAAACACACCACAGACGAGATCATCGAAAGCGCCTCCGCACTGCGGATTCCGGTCGCGCCCATCGGCGCGCCGGACACCGTCACCTCCATCGATCAGTTCGTGGCGCGCGGCGCGTTCATCCCGCATCCCGACGGGACCTTCCAGCAGCCTCGGGTGCCCTACCGGATCGGCGAGTTCAGCGGCCGCGCGCTGGAGCCCGCCCCGGAGGTCGGCGCCGACACGGGCGC
>NZ_JAMPTM010000019.1 GCF_025403375.1 Frankia gtarii | reverse complement strand
GGGGATAGATTGTGTCCCACACTGTCACTTTCCGCAGCAGGACCGCTGCGGTCGTGGCGGTGATCGAGAGTTGGCCTGGCCGAGGGCAGTGGCGTGCCGGCGGGTGGCGGTCTGCATGGGTGACGCGGTGGCGCAGCCGCGCCGGGACGGCCCGGCGGGCGGCCCGGACGCGCAGGTATCCGCTCCGAGCGCGGCTGGACCGAGCGCGGCTGGCGCGCCTGTGCGCAACGAGATATCCGGCCGGACGGGCAGAGACGTCGTGCAGGCCCGCGATATCGGTGAGATCCACTTCCACGGGGCCGCGGTGCCCGCCGCGGGCGTGCCCGGACAGCTCCCCGCCGCGACGGCCGTCTTCGTGAACCGGGCGGCCGAGCGGGCGGTGTTCCACGACGTCGTCGGGCGGTTCGAGGAAGTGCCGAGCCCCCGGGTTGTCGTGCTCAGTGGCATACGCGGGGTGGGCAAGTCCGCGGCGGCGGCCCGGTGGGCGCACGAGATCCGGGACAGGTTCGACGGCGGCCAGCTCTACGTCGACCTCGGCCGGCAGTCGCGGCGCGGCGCCGTCGACGTCAGCGAGGTACTCGAGCAGTTCATCGAGGCGCTGGGCGGCGACCCGCACGACCATGGCGGGCGGCGGCGGGCGGACGGCTCGCCGGGCGTGGGTGCGGGCGAGGCGGCCCGGCTCAGCCGGTTGCAGGGCGAGTTCCTGCACCGTAGCGCCGGGCGGCGCCTGCTGATCCTGCTCGACGACGTGACGACGGCGGCGCAGGTGACGGCGGTCCTGCCCGCGTCCGCCGAGAGCGTGGTGGTCGTGACCAGCCACCGGCGGCTGGAGGGCCTGCTGCGGGACGGCGCCGAGCTGGTGACGCTCGGCCCGCTGGACGCCGACCACGGGGCCGAGCTGATCGGTGCGATGGTCGGCGCCGACCGGGTGAGCCGGGAGCCGGACGCCGTCGCCGAGGTGGTGCGGCTGTGCGGGGGCCTGCCGATCGCGCTGAGGGTGCTCGGTGCCCAGCTCAGGGCGCGGCCGCGGCGGCGGATAGCGGCCGTGGCCGAGCGCCTGCGCGACGAACGGCACCGCCTTGATCATTTCTCGATGGACGGGGAACGAGTGATCGAGGCCGCCTTCGAGGTCGTCTACGGAGACCTTCCCGAGGACGCCCAGGTGCTGTACCGCGTGCTGGGCGTCCATCCGGGGCCGGAGTTCGACGGCACGCTCCTTGCGGCGGCGCTGGGGCAGCCGATCGCCACGCTGGAGGAGACGCTCGATCTGCTCGTGCTGGCCAACCTCGTCGACGCGGACGAGACCGAGGGGCGTTACCGCCTGCCCGAACTGGTGCGGGTGCACGCGCTGCGCCGCGCCGAGATCGACGATCCCGCGCAGGACCGCGACGGCCTGCTGCGCCGGATGGTCGAGGTGTATCTGCGCCGCGCCGTGCTCGCTGATCGGGCGGTGCTCGGGCCGCGGCTGCGGCTGGCGGATCATCCGTGGCTGGCGGAGGCGGCGGCCGAGTTCGGCTGGTTCGCCGACCCGGCGGCCGCGCTGCGCTGGTTCGAGGCCGAACGACGCAACCTGCTGGGCTGCGTGCGGGCGGCGGCAAGGCGCGGCTGGGATACCGCCGTCTGGGTCCTGTGCGAGGCGCTGTGGGCCTTCTACTACAACCGCAAGCATTACGGCGACTGGATCGAGTCCCACGAACTGGCGGTCGAGTCGGCGTGCCGCCTCGGCCACACCGCCGCCGAGGCCAGGATGCGCAGCCAGCTCGGCCGGGCCCTCGTCGAGCTGGAGCGCTACGACGAGGCGCACGCCCAGTTCGACGCAGCGTTGCCGCTGACCCGCGCCGCGGCGGATCGGCGACTGGAGGCGTCGGTCGTGGAGTTCAGCGGGCGGGCCCGGTTCGAGCAGGGCGAGTATCCGGCGGCGATCGCGTCGTTCGAACGCTCCAGGGCGGTGAACGCCGAGATCGGCAACGCGCGCGGAGTCGCCCTGCAGACGCATCACCTGGGCCGGGCGCTCAGCCGGTCGGGCCGCCAGGACGAGGCGGTCGACGTCCTCACCGAGGCCCTTGCCGGCTTCGCGGCGGTGGGTGACGAGCGCAACCAGGCGCGGGTGCTGATCAGTCTCGGCGAGACCCACCGCGACCTCGGACGTTACCCGCAGGCCGAGCGGGCGCTGACCGAGGCGTCGTCGATCATGCGGCGGCGGGACATCCCGTTCCAGGTCGCGCTCGCGCAGGAACTGCTCGCGGACGTCGCGCGCCGCGCCGGCGACGAGACGGGGTGGCGGGCGTACCTCGAGGCCGCGTTCGCGACGTTCGCCGAGGCTGGGAGCCCGCGCGCGGAGCACGTGTGGCGGCTGCTCCACGGGGAGCAGCCCGGATCCTGACCTTGTCGTCACGTCCGGTCAGGACGTTCGGCGCGGCGGGTCGGCGTCATCGTCGCGCGGGCCGGCGGTGATCCGCGTGCGCAGCGCGCCGACGCGGACGTCGACCCCCCGGGCCAGGGCGTCGAGCGGCCGACCGCCGACCACCCAGGCGTAGACCGCGGATACGAGCGTCTCGGCTGCCACCGGGCCCGCCGACCACGCCAGCGGCCCGCCCGGCTGGTCGACCTGCCTAACCTCGTACACCTGCCCGTCGTGCTGGGCGGGTCCGACCTGGGGCGCCGGGCGGTGGCGCAGCCGTAACAGGCAGCGGCCCGCGGCGGTGACGTCGGCGGCGACGCGGCAACCCGGGTAGTCGGCCAGGACGCTCGCCGTCCACTCCTCGGCGGGGAAGCCCGCTGTCGGGGTGCGCCGCAGCAGCACGTCGGCGCTCTCGAGCATCCCGAGGTCGGACTCGGCGACGTCCACCGCCAGATGCACGTCCGCGTCCGGCCGACCAGAGTGCCCCGCCATGTCTGCGACCGGGAACCGGGATACTGCGACAGCCAGGTCGCCGGTGGCCGCCTGCGCCCGTATCTCGGTCGACACCAGCGCGGCGGTCGGGGCCCGCCCCTCCGGTGTGGGCGGATCAACGCTTCTGATCCGAACCGTCCGACGAGGCTCCGGCAGCCGCATCAGCCTGTACAGCAGGGAGCGCAGCGCTGCCAGGGACTCGCCCGGCAGGGCGAACGTGTCAGCGGCGAGCTCGGCGTAGCGGCCCGGGTCGTGCCCGCCGATCGCGTCGTCGATCTGCCGCCGCAGCGGGTAGGCCGGCGCAAGCACGGGCGCGAGGCGAAGCAGCCGGGCCGTGGATCCGGCCGGGTCCACCTCGGCGGGATCACCCGCGGCGAGTAGGACCGGCCGGTCCAGCGCCGCGGCGTACACACCGACCGACCCGTGGTCGCCGACGACCAGGTCGGCGGCGACGATCGCGGCGCGCCAGCCCTCCCGCGGCGGCAGCAGGAGCAGCCCGGCCTGCATCGCCTCGGCCAGCCAGCGCCGCACCTCGAACGCGCCGTGATGGACCCAGACGTTGGGATGGACTGCCGCGACCACCCGGTACTCGTCCATCGGCAGATCGGTGACGATGCGCGCCGGCAGCTCCACCGCCTGCTCCAGCAGCGACCCCTGCCCCCAGGTCGACGTCAGGACGATCAGCTTCTGGTCGGAGTGGACGCCCAGCACGGCACGGTACTCGCGGCGGCGGTGTCGGCTGGCCAGCATCCGGTCATAGCAGGGATCGCCGGCAACGACCGCGACGGGAAGGGCCTGCGGGCAGCTGCGGCCCAGCCGGTTCAGCTGCTCGGCGTGGGAGAGCACGATCGCGGTCGGCACGACGCGCCCGTCATGGACGAGCTGATCGTGCGCGAACCCGTAAACCTGTTTCCTGTTTCCTGTTTCCTGTTTCCTGTTTCCTGTTTCCTGTTTCCTGTACTTATTGTATCCCGCACCGTGTGGAATGACGACCAGGGGAGTGGACAGTAGATGCAGGTCGCCGCTGCGGCCCGCGGCCACCGCCAGGTCGAAACGGTTGGCCACCGCGCTTTCCCAGGGGATTACCCGGGCGCCGATGTCGGCCAGGAACTCCGCCGCACCGGGCCCGAACGGAGACCCGTCGATGATCGTGTACAGAATTCGCAGGCGAGTGTCGCCGAGAAAGGCCGGGAGAACGTCCAGCAGTCGGGTGAGCGCTGTGACGGTGTGCACGACGACCAGCACTGTGTGGGAGGCGACCCGCGTGGACCGGGAGACTCCCTCCGGTCCGAGGAGGACTTGGAGCCACCGCTGATCTATGGAGATCACCTCTCCTTGACGCAGTCCGGCCGGCCGGTGCGACCTGCCGGCCGGGGACTGCGTGCCGTCCGTGTTCGGCATACTCCCGGTGGCCAATCTATGCCGCCCGGGCGGGTGCCTTGTTGCTGGCCCGGGACATCTGGCCCCGGCCGAGAGCCGGGCGTAGGGGCTGTTCCCCCCGCGGTGGGCCGATCCGGCGGCGACGGGGCCGCTACCCCCGATTGCCGAAGGTGATGGGCCCGGAGATGTCGCGGGCCTGGACCACGTCGCCCTCGACGAGGGCCTCGCCACCGATCTGATTGGTCACGCTGTCGTTCTTTCCGGTGAAGGCGGACGCCTCGGCCGACCAGCGCCGCAGCGCCGCGGCGAACGTCGGATCGGAACCGGCCCGCTCGGACAGTTCCCGTGCTAGCACGTCGACGTCGGCGGAATTCAGATCATCGCGAACTATCCGTTCCTGAACCGGGCCCATACCGAACGAGCGGCGAACCAGACCGATCAGTGCGCGCCAGGCGGCGCTGCCCGCCTCGCTCGTCGTCCCCGCCAGTACGGCGGAGAGCACCGCGGCCAGTGCGGGCACGCTCAACGGATCGAGATCCATCGCCGCACCATATCGCCGGCGGGCGCCGGCGAACCGGACATTCCGGGACTGGGCCGTCTCGGCGTTGTGCCGGCGGCGAGGACGCACTTTGCTAGGCCGGGCGACCCCAGCCGTCGTGGTAGGTGATGTCCTCGACCGGGGGCCAGACGGCGGGGCGAAAGGTGTTGGTGGTCGTGTATGCGACGGCCAGCATCGAGATCTGGGTGACGTCGGCGGGGATGCCGAGAATGTCGGCTACCTCCTGCTCGCGGCCGATCAGGTGGTAGCCGACCATGGTGCTGCCGAGGCCGCGGGTGCGCAGGGCGAGCTGGAAGCTCCAGATCGCCGGGTAGGCCGAGCCGTAGTAGGCGCTCAGCTCCCCGTTGTCGCCGGTGGGGCGGCCCTGCATGCACGGCACGACCAGCACCGGGACGCGGTGCAGCGTGTCGATCAGGTACTCGCCCGAGGCGAGCGTCCGGGCGTCCACCAGGTGCCCGTATTTCGCCTGGGACTCGCGGCCCACCTCGCGGATCGGCGCCGCGATCTTCTCCCGCAGGGCCTGGTCGCGAACCACGATCCAGCGCAGATTCGAGCGCAGCATGCCGGCGGCCGGGGCCTGCTGGGCGATGCGCAGGCAGTCCGTCAGGACCTCGGGTTCCACCGGGCGGTCCAGATCGAGCTTGCGGCGGACCGAACGGGTGGTGGTGAGCAGGGTTTCGGCGTCCACGGAATCCTCCACTGAAGCCAGTACTTATCCCGTAAGCTTACAGGGTAAGTACTGTAATATCACGCCCGCCGACCAATGCCCTGCCAACCTCTTTTCGGAGGCGATCCGTGCCGCGTCAGACCCTGAGCCGGCGGACGGTTCTCGACGCCGCCCTGCGGCTTGCCGACGAGCGCGGCCTGGCCGATCTGACGATGCGCCGGCTCGCGGCCGAGCTCGGGGTGGAGGCGATGTCGCTGTACAACCACGTCGCGAACAAGCGTGACCTGCTCGACGGCATCGCGGCGCGCGTCTACGAGTCCGTCCCGTTGCCCGATCCCACGCTTGCCTGGGACGAGCGGTTGCGGTTGCTGGGTAATGGCACGTTCGCGGCGTTCGCGGCCCATCCGGTCGTGGCCCGGGCGGTGGTCGCCAACCAGGCCGACCCGCGTTCGGTCCGGGCGCTGCGCGTCATCGACGCGTTCTTCGGCGCGCTTCTCGACGCCGGGCTCGACGAGCCGACCGCCGTGCGCCGTTTCCGGTCACTGTCCGGGCTGCTGTTCGGCGCGGTCCTGGTCCAGACGGCGAGCCCGGCCGGAGTGCAGACGCACCAGGCCGACCTGATCGACGACTGGTTGCGCACGGCGGCGCACAGCGAGGAACTACCGCACCTGCGGCTCATCCTGCCCGTCATGGCGGCCGACGAATGCCGGCCGGACTTCGGCCCCGAGCTCGACCTCTTCATTGCCGGCCTGCGCCCGGCGCGCCCGGCCGCCCCCGCGCGCGGGCTCTGACGCGACATGCCGCTGTCGACCGATTCCCCTGGACGACCATTAGCGTAAGGCTTACGCTAAGCGCTTCCACTCTCCGGACGACGATGGGATGACGCCATGGACGGATCGGTAACGACGAGGGCCGCCAACCGCCGGCCGCCCCGCGATCGGGTCGCGGCATGACAGGCCTGGTGCAGGGCGTGCGGCGTGCCTCGGTTGCACGGACCGTCGCCGAGCTCGCCGCGATGCTGGGCAGCGAGGGCGGCACGCTCGCCCTCAGTGCGGTCGACGAGCGCACCGGCACGGTGGACCTGTCGTTCAGCCTCGACGACGCGGACTGCGGGGACAACTGCGCCCTCCCACCCGACCAGTTACGGCAGGTGGTCGAGACCCGGCTGCGCAGCGCCCTGCCGGGCCTCACGGCGGTGCGCATCGACGACTCCCGCCGGCCGGTCCGGGCCGGTGACGGCGCCGCTGTGCCCGCCGGCCCCGAGGCTCGGTCGATCACCGTGCTGGACCCCACCGGCGGCGTCGTTCCCGGTGACCCCGACCCGGGGCCGGATCTCGGCCCGCTGCGGGGCCGGCGTATCGGGGTGCGGATCGACGTGCTGTGGCAGGCGTGGGACCAGACCGTCGACGAGTGGATCGCCGAGCTGGAGCGGGCCGGTGCGATCGTCACGATGTGGCGGCGGGCCCAGGGGCTCAAGGGCGCCGAGGGCGAGAGCAAGCAGGCGGAGTACGACGCCTTCGTCGGCGGCGTCGACGCCGTCATCTCAGGCCTGGCGAACTGCGGCTCGTGCACCTCGTGGAGCGTCAGGGACGGGCTGAACGCCCTGAACCGCGGGCTACCCGCCGTGGTCGGGGTCACCGAACACTTCGTCGGCCTCGCGCGCACCCTCGCCGCGGACAACGGCCGGCCGGGGCTTCGCCTGGTAGAGCTGCCCGCGTCCCTGAACACCCTGACCGAGGAGCAGGTGCGTGCGCACGCCCGCGCCTCCTTCCCGGCCCTGCTCGACGCCATCGGGGCGGTCGTCCGATGACCACCACCACCCCGGCCACCCCGGCCGGCGCGGCGACGGCCGCCGCCCCCGCGCTGTCGAGCGTCGTTCACGAGGTCCCCGCCGATCAGGAGGCCTTCGACGTCCTCGCGCGTGAGCGGGGCTGGAGCGACGGGCTGCCACTGGTGCCGCCCACCGCGGAGCGGGTGGCGCGCTACCTCACCGAGTGGGGGACCCCGCCGGACGAAGTGATCGGCGTGCTGCCGCCGTCCAGGGCCGCCGTCACTGCGGAGAAACTCGCCGTCAACGCGGTGATGGCCGGCGCGCCGGCCGCCGCGCTGCCGCTGCTGCGCGCCGCCGTGGAGGCCGTCGCCGACCCCGGCTACGAGCTGCACGCCCTGAACGCCACGACCGGGTCGGTGACGACCGCCCTGATCGTCAACGGTGCGCAGCGGCATGCGCTGGGCATCCCGTTCGGCGCCGGCTGCCTCGGTGGGGCGGACGGGCGGGCGGCGTCGATCGGGCGCGCGTTGCAGCTGGTCATGCGCAACGTCGCCGGTCAGCGGGTCGGCGTCACCTCGCAGAGCACGTTCGGCCAGCCCGGCCGGGTCAGCGGCATCGTCTTCGGGGAATGGGAGGAACGCTCGCCGTGGGCGCCGCTCGCCGAGCGCCGCGGCGCGCCGGGCGACGCGGTGACGGCGTTCGGCACGATGGGGACGGCCAACATCTGCGAGGTGGTGGCCACCGACGCCGACGTGCTGCTCGAGTTCGTCGGGCGCGCGCTGGCCCATCCCGGCGCCAACGGCTACCTCGTCCAGCTCTCGTTCGCCGAGGTCGTCATCGCGCTCAACCCGGTCTGGGCGGCGCTGATCGGCAAGGCCTACCCGGACATCGACGACGTGCGCCGCATCCTGTGGGAGAACGCCTCGATCCCGCTGTCGGAGTTCCCCCGCCAGCATCAGCGCCAGTATGAGGACATCGGCTGGGTCGACGCACGCGGCCGGGTCCCGCTCACCCGCCGGCCCGAAGACGTCATTGTGATGGTCGCGGGCGGTCTCGGTGGCCTGCACGGGGCCGCGCTGCACAGCTGGGGCACGACGATCACCCAGACCCGGCCCGTCCGTCCGTGACGTCCGGCCCCGCCCGCAGCGCGCCCGCCCGACGTAGCTGTCGGGCGCGTCGCAGTCCTCGGGCGGGGCCGTGACAATGGCGGTTGTGCGTGAATCTGCCGAGAACACCCAGCCGCCGACCGTCGGGCGACGCCGGCGGGCGCGCGGCTCGCTGAGCAGCGGTGAGATTCTCGCGGCCGCGCGGGATCTCGCCGCGCAGGACGGCCTCGCCCGGCTGAGCATGCCGGTGCTGGCCCGGCGCCTCGGCTGCGGCGTGATGAGCGTCTACCGGTATTTCGACACCAAGGACGACCTGCTCGCGGCCCTGGCGGACCAGGTGATGTCCGACCTGCACCGCCAGCTTCCGCCCGCGGGGGACGGCCCCTGGCGCGACGAACTCATCACCTATTTCACCGCCTACCGGGATCTGATGGAGAGCTTCCCCGTCTACCGCGAGGTGGTGCTCTACGCCCCCACCTTCGTGATCCGGGCGGCCCTCACCCCGGCCCAGCTCCGCCGGCTCGACACCGGAATCGGGTTGCTGCTGCGTGCCGGCCTGCCCTTGGCCGACGCCGGCGAGGTCTACAACGTCTGCTTCAACTACACCCGTTCCTTCGTCGCCTTCGAGCACACGGTGCGGGCCACCGCCACCACCACTGGGGTCAGCGGGGTCAGCGCGGTCAGCGCGGTCAGCGGGGTCGGTGCCCCGGCCACGGCGCCGGTCCCCGGCAGGCGGTTTTCCGCAGACGAGTACCCACAGCTCAGCCGGCTGGCCGACATCGACGGCGTCCTGGGCATCGACGAGCGGGGATTCCGGCTGGGTCTGGAGCTGCTCGCCACCGGGATCGCCGGCCGCTATGACGTGGCCGACCGGTAATCCAGATTCGCGGGCCCGTCACGGTCCGGAGCTCGCGCGACGCGTCGGCTTCTTGCTCGGGAACGACGCACCGAACTACGGTGCGGGTGGGAGCAAGTGCCGACAACGCCTCGTCGGTCACGATCGACGCGGGCGGCCCTCGGTGCACGGACGGGGTGGGTTGCTGCCGTGGTCTCCTGGTCCCAGGCCGAGCCGCCCCCGGCGCCCGAGGATGGGCTGTCCCAGCTCGAGAGGACGAAGCCGGCATGACGCAGCAGGCAGATTTAGCGAGGCCCGCGCCCCCTGAAATGGTGATCGACGCGCTGAGCGCGCCGTTCTGGGCCGCGGCGCGGGAACGCAGGCTGGAGCTTCAGCGCTGTCAGGACTGCGGTCTGTTCATCCACCTCCCGCGGCCGGTCTGCCGGCGCTGCGGCTCCTTCCGCCTGGCGTTCGAGCCGGTGTCCGGGCGGGGTTCGGTGTACAGCTACACCGAGACGCGCCGGGTGTTCCATCCGTTCTTCGCCGACCGGGTCCCCTACCTGCTCGCGTCGATCGAGCTGGCCGAGCAGGCCGACCTGCGGATCCTGTCCAACCTGGTGGGGATCGCCGAGCCCGACGTCCAGTTCGGGATGGCGGTCGAGGTCACGTTCGAGGATCTCTCGCCGGACCTCACGATCCCGGTGTTCGTGCCCGCGGGGAGCCTCGCGTGAGGGGCGGGCGCCGGGTCGCCATCGTCGGTGTCGGCTACTCCGACGCCGGGCGGCGCACCGGGCTGAGTGAACGTCACCACGCCGCCCAGGCGGCCCGAGCGGCCCTCGCGGACGCCGGTCTCGAGTCGGCCGACATCGACGGGCTGACCACCTGGGGCGGCAACCCGATCGACTTCGCGCACATGCTCGGTTTCTCGCCGCTGCGCTGGCACCTCGACGTCGGCATCTCGCCGGCCTTCATCAGCCCGGCCATCCATGCCGCCCACGCAGTCGCCAGCGGCCAGGCCGACACGGTGGTGGCCATGCGGGTGATCCTGCAGCAGCCGAGCCGGGCCAACCTGTGGGCCGGCGGAACCGGGATGGCCTTCGACGCGCAGTTCCAGCACCCGTTCGGCGACCTGATGCCGGCGCAGTGGGCCGGTCTGCTGACCAACCGCTACCTGCACGAGTCCGACGCGACCGAGGAGGATTTCGCGAACTTCGCCGTCACCCAGCGCGGCTACGCCGCGCGCAATCCCGAGGCGCTGATGCGGGAGCCGATGACGGTCGAGGATTACCTCGCCGCGCCGTACATCAGCAAGCCGCTGCGGCTGCTCGACTGCGACTACCCCTGCGACTCGGGCGCGGCCGTCATCTTCACCACCGAGGAACGGGCCCGCGACCTGCGCCAGAAGCCGGTGTTCGTCGAGGCGACCGGGCTCTCGGCGAACCACGACATGACCTTCGAGCTGCTGCCCGACATGGTCCGGACGTCGCCGGTGCACTGCCTGCAGCAGCTGTGGTCCAACACCGACCTCAGCGCCGCCGACCTCGACTGCGCCCAGCTCTACGACGGCTTCAGCGTCATCACCCTGCAGTGGCTGGAAGCACTGGGGGTGTGCGAGCCGGGGCAGGCCGGTCCGTTCGTCAGCAGCGGCGGGACGAGCCTGACCGGCGCGCTGCCCACGAACACCGACGGCGGCGCGTGCAACGTGGGCCGCCGCCACGGCGCGAACTTCTGCATCGAGGCGACCCGGCAACTGCGCGGCGGCCAGTCGGGCGAACGCCAGGTCGCCGACGCCGAGGTCGCGATCTGGGCCAACGCGGTCGGCCCCTTCAGCGGCGCGATGCTGCTCACCGGCTCGTAAGCAGCAGCTCCGCCGGCCCCGGGCTCCCCGGGCTCCCCGGGCTCGCCCGCCGCGGGCGCCAGCTACATCTCCTGGCGCTCGCGGCGGATGGCAACCCGACGACCCTTGATGGTGGTTCCCCGCAGCGACGCGATCACCTCGTCGGCCGCGCCGTCGGGAACCTCGACAAGCGAGAATCGCTGAGCGATCTCGATGGCGCCGATGTCGCGGCCCGACAACTGGGTCTCCCCGGTGATCGCGCCGACGAGGTCCTGCGGCCGGACGCCGGCACCGCGGCCCGCGCCGACGAACAGCCGGGCCATGCCACCGCTCGTCGGCCGTGGCCGCCGGTCGCGGCGGCCGGCGTTGTCGCGGCCGGCGTTGTCGCGGCCGGCCCGTTCGCCGCGCCCGCCGGTCGTGGGTGGCAGGTCGGGGATGTCGTCGTCGCCGTCCGGCACGTGGCTGGCGTCGTGGGCGAGCTTCACCGCGGCGAGCGCGATCTCCATGGGATCGAACTCGTCGGTGAGCGTCTCGACGACGACCCGGAACCGCTCCAGGTCGTCCTCGAGCAGGCTCTCCTGCAGCGCCGCACGGGTCATTTCCAGCCGTCGGGCGTGCAGATCGGCGACGGTGGGCACCTTCTCGACGGCGATCCGCTGCCGGGTGACCCGCTCGATCGTCTTGAGCATCCGGTGCTCGCGCGGCTCCGCCAGGGTGATGGCCACCCCCTCGCGGCCGGCCCGCCCGACCCGGCCGATCCGGTGGACGTAGGAGTCGGGCGCCGACGGGACGCTGTAGTTCACCACGTGCGTGAGCTGCTCGAAGTCCAGGCCGCGGGCGGCGACGTCGGTCGCGACGAGCAGGTCGGCCGTTCCTGTGCGCAGGCGCTCCATCACGCGCTCCCGCTGCTCCTGGCTCATCCCGCCGTGCAGCGACTCGGCCCGGTAGCCGCGGCCGTTGAGCGAGTCGGCGAGCTGGTCGACCTCCTCCCGGGTGCGGCAGAACACGATCGCCGATCGGGGTGCCTCGACGTCGAGGATGCGGCCCAGCGCCGCCGTCTTGTACGCCCGCGGGACGACGTAGGAGACCTGCCGGACGAGCGGCGCCGCGCCTGGCTCCGGCGCCGCTCGTCCGATCTGGATGCGGACCGGATCGCGCAGGTGACGGCGGGCGATCTCGTTCATGCGTGGCGGTAACGTCGCCGAGAACAGCACGGTCTGGCGGCCCGGCGGGGCCTGCTCCAGGATCGCCTCGATGTCCTCGGCGAAGCCCATGTCGAGCATCTCGTCGGCCTCGTCCAGGACGACGGTGTGGAGGTTGTCGAGGCGGAGCGTCCCGCGACCCATGTGATCGAGCGCGCGCCCAGGCGTGGCGACCACCACGTCGATCCCCTGCACCAACGCGCGTACCTGCCGGCCGATCGGAGCCCCGCCGTACACCGGCAGGACCCGGGCACCAAGATCCCGGCCATACCGGTGGATCGCCTCGGACACCTGGACGGCGAGTTCCCGGGTCGGGACGAGGACGAGGGCCTGCGGGCCGTTGTTGCCGTCGCGGTCGTCCGTCAGGCGGTGCAACAGGGGGAGCGCGAACGCGGCCGTCTTCCCAGTGCCGGTCGCAGCCTGGCCGAGCAGGTCACGACCCGCGAGCAGAGGTGGAACGGCCTCCCGCTGGATCGGCGTCGGCTCCTCGTAGCCGAGGGCGGCGAGGCTGCGCAACAGTGCGGGCCGCAGTGCCAGCTCGGCGAAGCCGACCACGTCAGTGGTCGCCTCGGCGGCCGCGACGGCGGCCTGGTCGGCGGTCACGTCAGCCGTCACGACGGCGGCCTGGCCCGGGTCCGGGTTCCTCACCTCGGCAAGATTCCCGGCGTCGTCCGGGTTACCCACCTGGTCCGGGTTCCCGGCGTCGGCCAGCTCCGTTGCGTGGTCAGATCCAGTGGTCGAGTTCATCCGCATCCCCCTACAGCGCCCGGACTGTCCGGGCATCGGCCCTGGTGCCAAGCGGGGGCCTGGGTCCGACGGTAGTCGCTCGTCGCAGGTGGCTGCGCTCCGATCGACCGTCGAGGTCACCTGGCCGCGCTGCCGGGGCCCGATTCGTCGCCGCGGACCGCGGCGAATCGATGCTCGAACGTGCCGTGCACTTCCGTCATGACCAGGCTCCTCCGCCATAGGCGCTGCGTCTCGCTGCACGGAACCCAGGAGTCGTCGCGCGGCCAATCGGCGGCCGTGGCCATCCGGCGACGGCGCCCCCCGCGTACATCCGCTGCGCCATGCTCGGACCGTCACACCGAGGCGAAGGCCAGGCCTCGACGGGCCGATGGTCGCATTCTACTGTGGCAGGCGCAGGCTTCATATATAACTCAGTCAGCTATCAACGTCACGGATGGAGATCGTCTTCGGAACCCCGTGACGTCGCGCCAGCGCGGGTCCGCGGCGGGCGGCACCCGCAACGGTTGGGAGGTCAGACGTGGAACGCACCCTGTACGGGGAAGATCACGAGTTGTTCCGGGAGTCGGTGCGCGCATTCGTCGAGCGGTTCGTCCGGCCCGGCTACAGCCAGTTCATCGCTGACCGGGTCATCACGCGTGACGTGTGGCATGAGGCGGGGCGCGCGGGCTTCCTCGGTCTTGGCGTCGCCGACGAGCACGGCGGCAGCGGCGTCCACGACTACCGCTTCAACGCCGTATGGGTCGAGGAGCTGTCCAAGGTCAGCGCTGGTGTCGCGTCGTCCTTCAGCGTCCACACCGACATCGTCGCGCCCTATGTGGCGGATCTGACCACGCAGGAGCAGAAGAAGCGCTGGCTGCCCGCGTTCTGCTCGGGTGAGATGGTCGCCGCGATCGGGATGACCGAGCCGGCGGCCGGCTCCGACCTGGCCGCGTTACGGACGACCGCGCTTCCGGATGGCCCGGACTGGATCATCAATGGGTCGAAGACCTTCATCACCAACGGCTACTCGGCCGACTTCGTGGTGCTCGCCGCGCGGACCGATCCAGCCGCGAAGGCCGCCCGCGGCATCACCCTGTTCGGTGTCACGGCGGACACCCCGGGGTTCTCTCGGGGCCGCAAACTGCAGAAGGTCGGCCAGCCCGAATCCGACACGGCTGAGCTCTTCTTCACCGACATGCGGGTGCCCGGGGACGCGGTGATCGGCGAGGTCAACCACGGATTCCCGCTCATGATGCAGCGGCTGCCGCAGGAACGCATCAGCGTCGCGGTCTCCAGCATCGCCCACGCCACCCAGATCTTCGGCGAAACGCTCGATTACGTCACTGAGCGCAAAGCCTTCGGCGCTTCCATCGGCAGCTTTCAGCACAACAAGTTTCTGCTGGCGGAGCTCGTCACGAAGATCGATGTCACCCAGGCATTCGTCGACTCCTGTGTCGCCGCCCACAGCCAGGGAAAACTGTCTGCCGTGGACGCGGCGAAGGCGAAATGGTGGTCTTCCGAGGTCCAGAACGCCGTCCTGGACGCCTGCGTACAACTCCACGGCGGGTACGGCTACATGACCGAGTACCGCGCCGCTCAGGCCTGGATGGACGGACGGGTCACGAAGATCTGGGCCGGCACTAACGAGATCATGAAAGAGATCGTCGGGCGCAGCCTCGGCTTCTGAGCCCCGGACGGGCCCGGCGCGAACACGGCGTTGACCGGAGACCCCTCCCCGCCCGTTTTCCACAGGCTGGGAGGGGCTTCGCACGTACGTGGCCGTCCGGGCCGTGTCAGCGGACCGCCTGTCCGTGTTGAGCAGCCCGCGGACTCGGCCGCAGTGCTCGGCGGGGTGAATCCTCAGGCGTTCCGGTACACCAGGTAGATGTACTTGCCGCCGGCGCCCTTGTTCAGGTCGACGTCGATGCGTTGCCACGGCGCCTGCGGCTGAATTCCGCTGTTGTCGCCGAGGATGACATCCAGATCCTCGATCGGGCTGCCCAGATGGGCCTCACGGCTGAAGGCGGCGTAGATGTAGGCGCCGCCGGCGCCCTTGTTCAGGTCGACATCGATACGGTGATAGCTCGACGGAGCCGGCTCGTCCTTGCTCAGTAGGAAGATAATGTTGGTGATAGGCGCGCCGGCACCCTTCTCGTAGGCGAAATACAGGTAGGCGCCACCGGCGCCTGCGTTGAGGTCCTTGCCGATCTTGGTCCAACCATTCGGTGCCGGCTCGTCGTCGACGAGTACGGTCAGATTCGTGACACCACTCATGTGAACGTCCCCCTGCCTATCGGAAGATCCGGTACCGACATCGTTGCACAGAGAATCGGACCCCGTCCCCGGGAGAAGGGATATCGAGAGCTATTGGCAGTGGTCCGGCCTCGGTATTTCACGGTTGGGTAACAAAGATGCGCTGTACAGCCCGGGTCGGTCTTGAGGCCATGCGTCAGAAGAGGGTCAGTGGCTCGGCCGGCATCGGCTGCGGCAGGGGATCCAGCTCGGGTAGGCGTGCCCGCACGTCGTCGTGGAAGCGGCGGGCGAGTTCCGGCGCGTCGGCGTTGTCCGGGGTGTGGATGAAGACGGTGGGGGAGCGGCCCTCGCGCAGCCACCCGACGCTGATGTCGATCCAGCGCTGCCAGCCTTCGACCGTCCGCGCACAGGCGTCGCGGCCGAGGTAGCGGATGATGGGCCGGTCGGTCAACGCGACCGATCGCAGCGGCACGCGCGGCTTCTTGGCCCAGGCGTCTCGTTCGGCGTCGCTGGTCGGCGGGCTCCGGAAGAAGGCGGTGGTGTCGAAGGGAATCCATTCGGCGGCCGCGACGGCAAGTGCCGCTTCAAGCATCCGCACCGCACGAGGGTCGTCGAAGAATGCGGGGTGGCGGACCTCGACGGCGTACCGGTGGGACCCGGGGAGCCGGCCCAGAAAACGGGCCAACGCGGGGACGTCGGTGGGGGCGAAGGCTCCTGGGAGCTGTATCCAGAGGGCATGGATCCGCGGACCGAGCGGCTCGATCGCCGCCAGAAAGTCGTGCAGGGCCTCGTCGACGTCGGTCAGCCGGCGTTCGTGCGTGATGACCTTCGGCAGCTTGAGTACGAACCGGAAGTCGGAATCGGTCTGCCGTGCCCACGAGGCCACGGTGTCCCGAGCCGGGGTCGCGTAGAACGTCGTGTTCCCTTCGACCGCGTTGCACCAGCCCGCATAGTGCCGCAGCCGTTCGTGCGCCGGGAGCGGATGCGCAAGGAAACGCCCCTGCCACGACTTGTGCGTCCACATCGCGCATCCCACGTGCAGACGCATGACCCAGTCCCTCCGTCGCCGACCACATCCGGGGCAGCCGGGCCCGAGTTCGCCCACCAGGTCGCGACCGCCCGGGCTGCACTGTATTCGGAGCGTCGAGTCCGCTCTGACCACCAGCTCGGCCGGCTCACCGGGCAGGCGGATCCGTGGGACATTCCGAGCCGGGCAGGCGGCCGGGCGCGGAGGGCGAGGGCATCCGACGCTTGACAGGACGATCCACCAACACCATAATCGAATGTATGTTCGGTCTCCTTGGAGTCCGGCCACGCCGTCGCAGTACCTCGCCCCACTTCAGGCGGGCAGCGAGCAGGCAAGACGATGAGCTACGGACTCGGGTGCGCCAAGACCGACGACGACAACGGTGAGCATGCGGCGCGCTGCCTGGTGATCCGGGCCGGCGGCACCGGCCACCGCGGTGACCAGGGCCAGGACCTCGTTCCAGCGTAGCGAGGAGCGGACGAGGCCGCGGTCGCGTGCTCGCGTGAAGAGCGGCTTGGCAGCGGCATCGATACGCACGTGCCACTCGTTCACCTCGGCGGTCAGTTCCTCCGACGCGAGGGCGTAAGCGGCAACGAGTGCCTCGCGCAGACCCCGACTGGTCTGCATGTGGGCCATGACGACGCCGAGCCAGTCGAACAGTGCGTCGTCGTCGTCGCCTTCGACTCGAGCGGTGGCCTCGGCGCACAGCGCGTCGATGGCCTGCGCGTAGACGGCGCTGAGCAGCAGCCCACGGGTCGGAAAATGTCGGTACAACGTTGCGTTCGCGACTCCGGCCCGCGCCGCGATCAGGTCGAGGGGTGCGTCGGAACCCGCGTCACGGAAGACATCTGCCGCCGTCTCCAGCAACCTCGCCCGGTTGCGCTGCGCGTCCTGGCGGCCCGGTCGGTCTGCCATCGACCCTCCTTGCGTATTCGGGGAGTCTCCCCGTATCGTGCAACGACAGCCATCCGGGGAGTCTCCCCGTTTTAGGGAGTTGACTACGCATGACATCTTCCAGCCCGGCCGAGGTGGTAGGGGCGATCAACGCCCTCCGGGCCGCCGGGGACTTCGACGCTGCGCTGCAGCACATCGCGCCGCGATCGCTGGACCAGGGTGTCGAGTCCGACCATGAGCAGTGGCGCAGCAAGTGGGAGGCCATCGTCGCCGGCGCCCCGGACTTCACGGTCACGATCTTGCAGAGCATCGAGAACGGCGAATGGGTGGCGACCCGATACCGAGCCACCGGTACCCACACCGGGGATTTCTTCGGCAAGCCCCCGACCGGGCAGGGGTTCGAGGTTTCGGGCATGGACATGGTGCGGGTCGTCGCCGGCCGCCTGGTCGAACACTGGATGGTCGCCGAGCCCTTCTGACTGTCGGCTACCGTCGTTTTTCCGGGGCTCCGGTCGCACCCGGCGTTCGCTTTCCTGTGACCATCTTGCTCGGCTCGTCTCCGAGTTCAAGTACCTTCCCGACGGCCTCCCGGGCGGGCTGAGCGCTGTCGGGAAGGTGTTCTCTCGACCATCCCGCTCATGCTGCGATTGATCGCCGATCGCCCGTGCTGCCGACATCTGGACCCCGTAGACCGGGACCAGGCCTTGCCGCGGGGTGCCGTCTGTGTCATCCCGCCCCGCCGGCATGGGAGAACAAAGCTGAGATGGTGGCGATGAGCCGGCGGTCCTGTCCCTCGGCGTCGACGTCGACGTCGACGCCGTACCACCTGCCGTCGCGGCTCGGTCGCACGGTCGCCCTGGCGCGGAACG
The DNA here is from genome assembly GCF_025403375.1 of Frankia gtarii. Classification (GTDB taxonomy): domain Bacteria; phylum Actinomycetota; class Actinomycetes; order Frankiales; family Frankiaceae; genus Frankia; species Frankia gtarii. The sequence goes on along the minus strand of NZ_JAMPTM010000019.1, from coordinate 30,784 downwards.
GGCCGACCGAGCCGGGCTTGATGAACTGGACCGTCCAGTGGTGGACCTGGAAGTCGGCGGTGCCCGTCATCCGTTGTAGGCCCGCCATCGCGGCCGCCTCGGCGATGACGTTGATCGGAGCCTGGTGCAGGGACCGGTTCGGTGCGCCCAACGCGGGCGAGAGCTCGGTGATCACCACGGAGCCGTCGACGTCGAGGTGTCCGCCGAAGGCCTCGTGCAGCGGGGGCAGCACCATCTCGTCGTCGAACTCGTCCACGGGGTTGTCGATGGGTTCGAACCCGTCGGGGACGACGCCGAGGTCGAATCCGCTCCCCGTCGTCATCGCGATCAGCCGCCCGGGATCATCGGCATCGACGACGACGGATCGGCTGAAGCCCATCCGCCGCCCGACGGCCAGGACCTCACGGCGGCATTCGAGCCGGGTCACGCCATGGGCCGCGTCCAGCACCGAGTAGGTCATCGTGACCGGTGCCACCATCGCGGCGATTCCCTGATAGTCGAGCCACCAGGGTTCCACCGCGAGCACGCACAGCGGCGCGGCCATGATTCCCCCCGCGCTGTTCCGCATGTCACGACGCAGCGGCATCGTCTCGCGGGTCACCCCACGGTCAAGATGGGGATTGACCTTCCCCAGGTACCGATAGCTCATCAGCGCCTGATAGGACTGCTCGAACAGTCGCGTTGCCTCCGTCTTGTTCAAGGTCATCGCATCGTCGCCTTTGCTCGCACGGTCAATTCCCGATTGCCACGCCCAGGAGAAGTGCGGGTGCGCTCCCGTTCGCCCCGATGCTCGACGTCGCCTGAGCCGAATATCACCAGTTCCGTCGTTCCCGGGCAAGGATTTCATCGGCAGACGCCGATTCAGGCCGTGCCGGCGCGTCCTACCGGAAGGCGGCGATGTGGCCCTGGATCCAGTCGGCAAAGGTGCGTGGCGCTCGACCGAGCACCTGCTCGACGACGGGGCTGATCCGCCGCTCGGCGGGGGTCGGCTCGCCGAGGACGGCGAGTGTCGTGTCCACCGCCCACGCGGGCATGAACCGCAGCATCTGCGCGTGGGCATCCTCGCGGGTCTGCTCGCAGAACCGGACGGGCTCGCCGAGTGCGTCGCCGATCGCGTCAGCGCGCTGTCGCGGCGTGGTGAGCGCCGGCCCGGTCAGCTCGTAGATCTGCCCGGCGTGACCATCCTCGCGCAACGTCGCAGCCGCCATCTCGGCGACGTCGGCGGGATCGATTGTCGGCATGCCGACGTTGCCGAACGGTGCGACGACCATCCGACGGGTACGGACCGATTCGGCCCAGGCGTACATGTTGGAGTTGAAACCACCTGGCCGCAGAACCGTCCAGTTCAGGCCCGACTGCCGCACGGCGTCCTCGAGGGACCGCATCAGCACGCCGTGGGAACGGGATTCCGGCCTGGTACCGACTCCCTGGGAGGACAGCAATACCACCCTGCTCGCTCCTGCGGACCTGGCCAGGTCCAGAATTTTCCGTGGCCGCAACGTCTCGGCATTGGCCCCGCCGTCGTGGAGGAACAGCGCGTCGGCGCCTTCGAGGGCGGGCCGCAGCCCCTCCGGTTCAGTCAGATCCGCCGCCACGGTCTGCACACCGTCCGGCACGGCTGCTTCGCTGACCCGGCGCGATACCGCCACCACCTTCTCGCCGGATGCCGCGAGTGCTCGGACGAGCGGTCGGCCAACGTTCCCGGTCGCCCCGGTAATCACAATCATTGAATTACTCCCCGGTCAGGTCATCGAATCCACGGCCCGCGGCCGGGAACAACGCGACGCTAACATCGCTGATATAGTAGGTACCTAGAGGAAAGTAGCTATACCCAGGGGATGTGGCGAGGTGGAGAGGAACACATGGCCGGCAAGCCGACCCGAACCGCCCGCATGCCGACCAGTCCCGGGAGCGCCTGCCCGATAAGCCCGGTCGTGGACATCGTGTTCAGCCGGTGGACCACGCCGATCCTGTGGACCCTGAACGAGCACGGCCGGCAACGCTTCGTCGAGCTGGAGCGGCGGATAGCCACGATCACGCCGAAGGTGCTGACCCAGCGGCTGCGCCAACTCGAACGGGACGGTCTGATCGTGCGCACCTACCACCCCGAGGTCCCGCCCCGGGTTGAGTACGAGATCAGCGACCTCGGTCGCAGCCTCGCCCCGCTCTTCGCGCACCTGGCCGACTGGGTCACCACCAACCTCGACACGGTCGAGCAGGCCAGACACGACTACGACGTCAGGGCGGCCCGGTAGCCAGCCGCACCGAGGCGCGTGTGGACCTGGCATGGTTCCCGCGGATGCGGCGCGGCGCGTGCGGCCAGCTCCGCCGCTGCACCGGCGAGAATGCCCACATCGTCGACTTCTACCTGTGCCTCTCCGCCACCTTCGTCACCATCCGTAGCCCCTGATGCGGGAGGGCGCTCACCTTGTCGCGCCGTGGAAGAAAGGCCGCGCCGGGTTGATGCAACGAGCGACGGCCATGCCGACCCGCTGCATGGTGGCCACGTCGGCAGGTTCCAGCGCGTCCATGAAGTAGTCGCGTACCGCGGCCACATGGTCGGGCGCGGCAGCGACCACCTTGGCGTGTCCGGCGTCGGTGAGCGTGGCATTGGTCCGTCGACCTGAACCCGGCACCCGGGAGCGGCACAGCAGGCCCTGCTTCTCCAACTTCGCCACGACGTGCGACAGTCGGGACAGCGACGCCGAGACCCCGGCCGCGATGTCGCTCATCTGCATGGTCCGGTCGTCGCGCTCGGCCAGCACGGCCAGCACCATGTACTCGAAGAACGTCAGGTTCGCTTCTTGCTGCAGCCGCGCGTCCAGCGCCGCCGGCAGCGTGATCATGATCGCCGCGGTGGCGAGCCACGCCTTGCGTTCCTCATCGCTGAGCCACCGCGGCTCTTCCGGGGCTGCCACCGTCGTCGTCTCGGAGTCGCGCCGTGGCGCCCCTGCTTCACGTCGCTCCGTCCGTGCCATCTGCCGAGCATACTTGTTGAAGCTACAACCTTGCCCTATAGTTGAAGCGTCAAGTTCAACGAGCTTCGAATCCTGGAGACACCATGCGTGCTCTTGTCCTTCCCGCCTCTGGCGAGCAGCCCACGTTCGCGGAGCTGCCTGTCCCGACACCCGGGGCCGGGGAGGTCCTGCTGCGCGTTCGCGCCGCAGCGCTCAATCCGCTGGACAACCACATCGCCGCGGGGGCGCTTGAGCAGATGTTCGAGCACCGGTACCCACTCGTGCTGGGTCGCGACGCCTCGGGCGTCGTCGAGGCGGTCGGCGAGGGTGTCGATGATGTCGCGGTCGGCGACGAGGTCCTCGGACACGTGCTGTTCGAGCCGCCGTTCCAGGCCGGCACGGTCGCCGAGTACGCGATCGTGCCCGCCAGGACGGTCGTGCCCAAGCCCGCCGATCTGGACCATGTCACCGCGGCGGCGCTGCCGTTGGCCGGGGGCGCGGCCCGGATGGTCGTCGACGCGATCAACCCGCAGCCAGGACAGGTCGTGCTCGTGAACGGCGCGTCGGGTGGCGTCGGCCGGTATGCGGTGCAGCTGCTCAGTCAGCTCGGACTCACAGTGGTGGCCACCGCCGCGCCCGCCGACGCCGAGCGGCTACGGGAGCTGGGCGCGACCGAGGTCGTCGACTTCACCGCCGGCTCGGTCGCCGAGCAGGTCCGCACCGCACACCCCGACGGGGTGGACGCACTGATCAACCTTGCCGGGTACACCCTGGCGGAGGTTCCGCTCGACGCCGTGCGATCAGCCGGCGTGGTCTGCACGACGACGCAGGTACCGGATGCAGACACTCTCGCCGCGCGGCAGCTGTCCGGCGGAGGCGTCATCGCCTCCCCGACACGCGACGTCATCGCCCCCCTGGCCGAGCAGGCCGCCAAGGGCGAGCTCCAGGTCGACGTCTACCGCGTCCTCCCGCTCGACCAGGCCCCGGACGGGCTGGCCGAGCTCGCCGCCGGACGCGCCCGCGGCAAGATCGTCGTCGATCTGTCCCTGTGACCGACTGACCCGGTGGCGGATGCCGACCTTGTCGATCACGTGGGACATGCGGTGAACCCTCAGGTCGGCACCATGTGACCGAGCCTGCCCGGCACTGTTGCGTTCCGAAGAGGCGAGGCATGCCAGCGGCCATGGTGACCGTCGGTCAGACGGCGGCGGCGAGTTCGGTGAACGCGGCGGCCAGCCGCAGATGCGGATCGGTGTGGGTGGCGGGGTCGTAGTGGCCGCGGCGAATGTTCTGGACGAGGGCGTGTCCGGCGCTGACAGTCCGGGCGGAGCGTAGCCGTTTCAGTCCGCGCATCGGCCGGAGCCGGGCTTTGAGCCGGCCGTGGTCGGCTTCGATCCGGTTGTTCCCCCGCGCGGCGTCGGCATGGCAGGCTTCGGGGAGCAGCTCGTCGAGGCCTCCACCACACGCTGGAGGAGGCGGGGCGATCAGCTCCCCGCGGCGGAGCGCGGACCCGGCGACGCGGTCGGGAGATCGGCTCGGCGCGCCGCTTCGAGAAGGCGCCTGTCGTAGGTGACGAACGCCTCCAGCCGGGTGTCGTGCGCGTCGGTCAGCCGAAGGGCGGTGGCGAGGTGAATGGCGTCAAGAAATCGCAGGAGTGGGTCATCGAAGGCGGCTGCGACGGTGCGCACGCGAGCATCGATGTCCAGGCGGTACATCCCGGTCCAGTACCCGCGGCACGCGTCCTGATGCTTCCGGGGCCGCTCGCCTGATCGCGCGCGCGACCTCCACCTCCGCCAGCGTGGAGGTGAACCATGGTAGGTCGCCGTGGGCGTTGAGCCAGTCGACGAGTGCGGGGCTTTCGGGCTCGGCCACGACCAGCTTCACCACGGCCGCCGAGTCCAAGTAGATCACCGGCGCTCCTCGTCGCGCATTGCCGTCAACTCGTCGGTTGCGTTTACGGAGGGGGCGCCGGGAAGAGGCGGCATGGGCAGAGGCCCACCTGCCGCCGGCGGGATCGCGCGCCCCTCGGCCACCAGCTGGTCAAGTGCCGCTGTGCCACGGCTGACGGGCACCAGCCGTGCGACCGGACGCCCGCGGTCGGTCACCTCGATGGTCTCGCCGCGCCGGACGCGGTCGATGACCTGGCTGGTGTTCTGATTGAGTTCCCGCACACCGACCCTGTCGGTACGTCAAATGTAGAACATAATTTTCTACATTGGGGGCGGGGGGGTCGTTCTCCCAACCGGGCAGCGTGTCATGCGGCGGTGCGGGTGCCTCCCGGCGTCCGTCGCTCTCGACACCGAAGAACAATCCTGGTTGTGTCGCCGAGGATGGCAATGACGAGCCGGTCGTCGATCTCCTGGGCCTTGCCCGTGCAGGCGCGGTGCGCCTGGTGGCGGGCCCGCTCTCACTCGGCCGCGTCGGCGCACCGGCGCGGCCACGATGCACGCTTTCACCAGCCGCGGCTTTCCCAACCTGTTCTTCGTCTCGCACATCTGGTCCGGGTTCTCCGACGACTTCCCACCCATGCTCGCCGGGCAGGCCCGCCACCTCGCCCACATCATGGCGCAGGCGAAGGAAACCCTGAACGCCCGCAACAACCCGTACGGAGGCGGACCGCAGCTCTTCGTCGACACGCTCCGCAGGTGGCGCGCCGCGGGTGACCTGGCTGGACTGGAAGTCACCCGAAGCCGAGTCGCAGGACACCGACAGTTACAGCCGCGATCCGCCGGCGCGACCGGTGTCCTCCGGAACCTCGCCTTTGCCGCCGCGACCCCAGGCCATATTAGCGGCCTCTCACGGATGCTCCGGGTACCGTGAGGGCTGACAGCCGGATCGGGGGATCGGGATGAAGGCGCAGGCTTGGAGAGTTTTCCTCAGCCATACCAGTGAGCTACGGGAACTACCCGCCGAGAGGTCGTTCGTACAGGCGTCCGAGGATGCGGTGAAGCGCCTCGAACACGCCCCCGTGGACATGGACTATTTCCCTGCCGAGGACGACGACCCGGAGCAGGTGTGCCGGCGGCGAGTGGGCAACTGTGACCTCTACGTCGGGATAATCGGGTTCCGCTACGGCTCACCGGTCGCGGGCCGGCCGGACGTCTCCTATACGGAACTGGAGTTCGACACGGCGACCGAGCTGGGAATCGAAAGGCTGGTTTTCCTGCTCGACGAGGCCCGCACGGTCGGGCTCCGTCGGCTGTTTCACGATCCGCTGTACTCGTATCGGCAGGAGGCGTTTCGGCGGCGCCTGCTCGCGGAGTCCCGCATCACCATCAAGGTGGTGGCCTCCCCGGAGGAGCTCGAGAAGGAGCTGCTGTTTTCGCTGGGTGAGGTGGCCAGGCGGCGGCAGGCGGTGCCGCCCACCCCCCGCGCCGACGCCGCCGCAGTTTTCTGGATTCCCGATCTGACCAGTCGGGTCGTGGACCGCCCCAAGCTGCTCACCCAGCTCCTCGATGCGTTGACCAGCTCGGCCGCGGGCGTGGTCGCTGTGCACGGATCCGGCGGGTTCGGCAAGACGACGCTGGCGCTTATCGCCTCCCGACACGACGATCTACGGCCGCACTTTCCGGACGGGGTGCTGTGGACCGACATCGGTCAGGATCTCGCGGACGCCCGACTGGCCGAGAAGATCAATGGTCTGTGCCGGCGTCTGGGCGATACACATCCCGGTCCCTCCGATCCCATGCAGGCCGGCATGCGGCTGGGAGAACTGCTCGCCGGCCGGCGGATGCTTCTGGTCGTCGACGACGTCTGGTCACCGGAGCAGCTGACTCCCTTCCTGCAGGGCGGCCCGAACTGCCAGCGGCTCGTCACCACCCGAGACCGGGCGACGCTGCCGCTCGGCTGCCCGACCATCGCCGTGGACCTGATGGAGCTCGACCAGGCCGTGCGGCTGCTGCTTGACCGGATACCGGATCTGGACGTGGGCGGCGCACATGCACTGGCCGAGCGGTGTGGCCGGTGGCCGGTACTGCTGCGCCTTGTCGCCGGGCACATCTATCTGCGGACCGAGGCCGGCATGCCGATCGTTGCCGCGCTCGAGGAAACCACCCGGGACCTGGACGAAGCCGGCCCCGCCGCGTTCGACGATCAGGGCAGGGCCCGGGCGGTCGCCGCGACGGTGGAGGGCAGCCTGCGGCTTCTGCACGAACCTGGCGCCGACGACGGCAGCCCGCTCGCCCGCTATCTGGAACTGGTCGTCTTTCCGCAGGGCACGATCATCCCGCGCGAGGTCCTCGAGGTCATGTGGCGGCACACCGCCGGGTGGTCCCGGCGAAGGACCGACCGCTTCTGCGACCGCCTCGCCGAACTGTCACTGATCCGCACGGTCCGCGGCGACGCCTTGGGAGTGCCGGGTGTACGCCTGCACGACGTGATGCACCGGTACATCCGGGAACGCGTGGGCCCGGAGCTGCGGTCGGCGCACGCCCGCCTGCTCGCGGCGTACCGGAGCGAACTCGTCGCGGCGACAGGCGAGGGCACGTCGTCCGCGCCACCGTCGGGCCGGGACGCCGAGCCGGGCCGCAGTCCCGTGCCATGGTGGCGGCTGTCGCCGTCGAACGGCTACTTCTGGGCGAACCTCGCCCTGCACCTGCACGAGGCCGGTGACCGGGCCGAGCTCGCCGCACTCGTGCATGATCTGCGCTGGGCGGCGATGAAGATCCAGGTCGCGGGCTCGGTGAGTCTCGAGGCGGACCTGGCCCTGTTGCCGAACGACTCCGCCGCGCAGGCGTTGGGGCGCCTCGCCCGCCAGATCGCCAACCTGCACCAGGCCACGGATTCGCCCGCGGTTACCACGACGACGTTGGCCGCCTACGCGGCCGGGGTGGACGTGCTCGCCGAGGCGGCGGGCAGAGTCTTCGCCCAGGTGCCCCGCCCCTTTCTGCGGCCCACTGTGCCGCCGTTGCCAGACCAGCCCGATCCGGCGCTCACCCGCAGCCTCACCGGCCACCTCTCGCCGGTGGCGGCACTGGTCCTCGCCCCCGACTCGTCCTGGCTCGCCTCGGGTGGCGGTGGGGAGTTCTTCGGCGGCGGTGACGGTTCCGTGCGGATCTGGAGCCCGGCCGCGGGAGTGGAACGAGCGGCGCTGCCCGGCCACCCGGGCGGGGTATCCGCCCTGGTCGCGGCACCGGACGGGACATGGTTGGCCTCGGCGGGGCGGGACGGCTCGGTGCGGGCGTGGGATGTGGCCGCAGGCACGCAGACCCTGGTGGGCACGCACGAAGGCCGGGTGTCGGCGTTGGTGATCGCGCCCGGCGGTTCGTGGCTGGCCTCCGGCGGGCTCGACGCCACCGTCCGCCTGTGGGATCCCACCGGCGGAGAACTGGCGGCGTTGACCGGGCACGAGGGGTGGGTGTCGGCCCTCGCGGTGGCGCCGGACGGCAGCTGGCTCGCTTCCGGCGGCTCGGACGGCACGGTGCGAATCTGGAGCCCCACCGACCGGACGCAGCTCGCGGTGCTGGCCGCGCACGCCAGATGGGTCCCGGCGCTCGCCGTGGCGCCCGACGGGTCGTGGCTGGCATCCGCGGGCGATGACCGCATCGTGCGCGTCTGGGATCCGGCAAACGGCGACGAGATAGCGGTGCTGACCGGTCACACCGGCCCGGTGTTGGCACTCGTCGCGGCACCGGATGGCAGTTGGCTCGCCTCCGGCGGCGGGGACGGATCGGTGCGGATCTGGGATCCCCTGCGGGGTACGGCCCAGGCCGTCCTCGAAGGCCACGCCGGGCGGGTTTCGACCCTGGCCCCCTCGCCCGACTCGTCGTGGCTCGCATCGGCGGGACCGGACGGGTCCGTGCGGGTGTGGGATCCGGCCTCCGGTGAGCAGCGCGCGATTCTCACCGGGCACTCCGCGGGTTTCGTCGCCCTAGCCGTCTCCGACCGGGGTGGATTCATGGCGTCGGCCGGCGGGGACGGCACGATCCGAATCTGGAATCCGGCCGTGGGAAGGGCCGCGCCGACCGGTCCGGCCAGCGGCATCGTCGATGTGGCGGTGCTCGCCACCGCGATCGACGGATCGTGGGTGGCCGCGGGCACCCACACCGGTGAGATCCGTCTCTGCGACCCGCGGACCGGCGCCGAGTACGCCTCGCTGGCCGGCCACACCGGTCACATCGACGTGCTCGCGGTCGCCCCGGACTCCTCCTGGATGGCGTCCGCCGACGGGGAGGGCACGCTGCGGATCTGGGACGTGCCCACCGGGTCGCCTCGGGCGACGCGAGACGGCGTGACCGGGCGTTCCCCCGCGCTCGCGGTGGCACCGGACTCATCCTGGCTGGCGACGGCCGCGGCGGATGGCACGGTCAGGATCCTGGATCCCGCGGTGGGCGGCGAGCTGGCAGTGCTGAGTGGTCACACCGGATGGGTGTCGGCACTGGTGGTCGCACCCGACGCCGCCTGGCTGGCCACCGGCGCGACGGATGGCACCGTGCGGATCTGGGATCCGGTGGGCGGACGGGAGCTGCGGGCGCTGGCGGGTCACATCAGCCGGGTGTCGGCGCTGGTAGTCGCGCCGGACGCCGCCTGGCTGGCCACCGGCGCCGTCGACGCGACCGTCCGGATCTGGGACCCCCTCACCGGGCAGCAGCGCGCCACCCTGCGCGGCCATACCGACGGTGTGGTCGGGCTGGTCGTCGCACCGGACGGCTCCTGGGTCGTGTCCGTCGGCCGGGACCGGACCCTGCGGGTGTGGGATCCCGTTGCCTGCGTCGAGCGCGCCGTGCTGGCCGGCCACACCGACGAGATATCGGCTGTGGCCGTGAGCCCGGACGGTTGTTGGATTGCGGCCGCCGGCCGTGACGGCACCGTCCGGATCTGGGCGCCGGCCGGTGGCGAGCCGGCGACGATGATCCGTCTTGGTGGACCCCTGCACGCGTGCGTGTGGACCCCGGGGAGCAGCCAGGTGATCGTCGGTGGCTCCCGCGGGCTCTACCTGCTCGATCTGGCGGCTGCTCCGCCCGCCTAGTGGCTGGCGCTGGAAGTTTGTCGAGGATCAGTGATCGCCGGGGTTCGGGGTCAGGAATCACCCAGGCGGAAGCGGAGGTGTTCCAGGGTGGCTGCCACCTCGGCGTCCTCGGCGGTCGCCGGACGCAGCCGGATCGCGTTCGCCAGGTCCTCGAGCGCCGCGGCCGGATCTCCGGACCGGGCGGTGATCAGACCGCGCAGGACGAGCGCATCGACATGCACGGGAAGGATCGTCAGCGCGATGTTGAGGAACGCCGTCGCGGCGTGGTTGTCGCCCACCGTCCGGTACGCGCGGGCCACGTCCACCCAGAGGTCGACGTCGCCGGGAAGCCTGGAGGACGCCGCCGTCAGCTCGACCAGCGCGGCCGAGGATCGCCTCGCCGCCAGCAGGAACCGGCCGTGGGTCGCCTGCACCCGGCCGACGGCAGTCGCGTCTCCGAGCATGTCGAACAGGGCGGCGGCCGCCCGGAACCGGCCCTCCGCCTCGTCGAACCGGCCCTGCATGGCGGCGAGCCGGCCGAGGAACGCCTCGGCTTCGGCGCGGGTGCGCGGATCGGCGCTGTCGCCGCCGAACTCGATCGCGTCACCGGCGTACTCCTCGGCGAGTCCGAGGTCGCCGTCGGCCAGGGCGCCTTCTGCCGTGCGCAGGTAGACCGCGGGACTGGGCTTGGGCACGGTCTGGACCGACCAGGGGCGGTTACCGCGGCGGACCGGGTCGATCAGACGGTCGTGGAGCAGCTCGTACCACAGGGAACCGGTCCTTTCCTCGGTCTTGAGGATGTGCCGCTCCTCAAGAGCCCGGGCGACCGCGTTCGGCATGTCACCGGTGGTACTGATCCCTTCGTAGACGGTTCCCCTGGTACCCAGATCCGTGATGAACACCCGGGTGAGCCAGTCCCAGACCTCCGGCTCGGGCACCCCGTGCTGGGCTGCCACCTCCGCGACCGACCGCGTACAGAAGTCGGTCAGGGCGCGCTCGATGTTGCCGTGGTCGCGCAGGTGCAGGAACGAGATCTCCTGCACCTGTTCGGGTAATGCGTCCCACAACGCCGAGCACACGACCTGTAGGTGGACCGGTTCGACCGTGTCAGTGACGGTCTCGCGGACCTCGCCGAGGCTGGTGGTGATCGTCATCGTGCGCAGGTCGTCGACAAGCCGCTCCGCCACCCCGGGAGCGAAGTGCCGCCGGGTGGACCGAAGCGGCCTGGTCACCGCCTCGAGCGCGGCCTCCCGGCGCAGCGGCCGGACCGAGAACCGCGCCCGGTCGTGCAGCCCCAGCGTGGTCTCGTAGGGCAGCAACTGGGCGATGAAGTCCTCCCGGATCGAGATGAGCAGCCGCAGCCGGGGCACCGCCTCGACCGCCTCGGCCAGTTGCCGGACGAACTCCTCCCGGTAGGACCGGCGGTGCGGCAGGTCACTGAAAAGCTCCTCGAACTGGTCGATCGCGGCGAGCATCGGCAACGGCGTGTCGTAGCGGTCGATCGTCTCGGGCAGACTCCGCAGGAAGGCCGAGATGGTCATCCCGGCCAGCGAGGCCGGGGAGCTCGCCTGCGACCAGGCGGACAGCAACGCGAACGTGTAGGGATTGTGGTGCGGCACCACCGCGGTGGGGAAGGCCGAGCCCTGCGACACCCGGCTGACCGGCAGGACGTCGGCGTCGCGCGTACCGATCCGCGGGATGACCCCGGCACGCATGAGCGAGGTCTTCCCGACGCCGGACTGACCGTAGAGAACCAGCAGGCGACTGCTCAGCCACAGCGCGCACACCTTCTGGGACTCCTGGTCCCGGCCGTAGAAAAGATCCCGATCCTCGGTCTCGTAGTAACGCAGACCGATGAAGGGGGAGATGCCCGCCATCACGACCAGCCCAGATGATCTGCCAGCTTCGCGCAGAAGTCGGCAGTACTGCCCCAGAACACGGCGACGTTCCACCGCCCGAAGTACTCGGCGACGTACTCCTCGGCCCGGCGGCGTTCCTCCCGCGGAGCGCCGGCTGCGGGCAGGGCCAGCTGTATGCTCGCGTGCCGCCTGGGCTGGACCGCGGCCACCGTGTGCAGCAGTCCACGGAAGAGCAGGCGGAAGGTCCAGTCATGGAGGCTGTAGCCGAGGAACAGCAGCGGCCGGGTGGTCAGCGCGGGCAGGATGTAGGTGGGGATGATCTGCTGGTCGTCGGCGCCGCGGTCCATCGCGAGATTCATGACGAAGTCGAGGTGGTCGTCCTCCGTCAACACCAGGGAACCGGGATCCTCCACCGTGCCGTGCAGGTGGAAGACGACTGGTTCCTCGGGGTTCGGAAAGGCTTCGGCAGGGTCGTGGTCACCACCGGCCGACGCGTTCCTGTACCAGTGACACACCGTCCGGCGCGGCCGTTTTCCCGCCTGCCGCAGTGCCTGCCCCATGAACCCGTCGGGGTTTGTCGTGAGATAGACCGGCAACGGCAGGCGAGCGAGCAGCGCGTGCGGCTCCGTCGGAACGGCGAAGTCCGGTGTGGGGCTCGCCCGGACCGCCCCGGCGACCTGGCGTCGCACGGAACCCGGCCGGCTGTCCGTGACATCGGCGTACTGCATGACACGTGGGAGATCCGCCCGATCAGCAAAAGGATATTCGACTGTTCTGGCCCAGGCCTCGCTCAGCTCCGAACCGGCAGGTCGGCCATTGCCCACGGCACCCGGGCCGACGAGTGGCGTGCAGTCACCGTTCTTGAGCTGGTCGACGAGGCGTACCCAGTCCCTGTCGTTCATCGCTGCCCCACATACGTACAAGAGGTCGGTTTACGACTTTTCCAAAGCATCGCCCCGCATCCTCCGCGTCGGGTACGTCTGGCGGGCCGGACGCTCACCTGTGCCAGCAGATGCCAGAAATGAACATACTTGTCCTTTTGGTGCGGCGTGGTCGCTCCTGCCGGGTCAGGCCCGTCGCCACGCCGGGAGATCGCCGCCGGTCCGGGGAGGAGTGGTCGATCCTCGCCTTCTGGTCGCGTCGGCCCACCACTTCATCGTGCGGGTAGAAACCATCGGCCGATACCATATTTCGACGGTTTTTCGGGATGACCGATCCTCGGCAGCCCGGCTTCGGCCACGAACAGGGGAGGCCCCGACTCGGCAGCAGGCCGGATTGCGCGTGGCCGCGACACGGTCGGGAAGGTTTCCCCGGCCCATCCCGGTCCTACACCCGGGCCGGACTACCTGCCACCCCGGACGACGATTTATGTGCGAAGATATGGGCGATACTTCGGTATGAGGCCACCAGTAAGAGGCCGGGCAGGGGTGATGGTGACATCCATACAGGTGGCGAGCACCGCGGGCCAGAACCGAGCGGTGCCGGTCGTATGGGGTAGTGTCCCGCAGCGGAACAAGAACTTCACCGGGCGGGATAGTCTGCTTGGCGAGCTGCGAAACCGAGTCACCTCGGAGGTGACGGCTGTTCTCCCCCACGCACTGCAGGGGCTCGGTGGCGTCGGCAAGACCCAGCTCGCCATCGAGTACGCCTACCGGTTCGCAGGTGATTACCAGGTCGTCTGGTGGGTCCCCGCCGACCAGGTCGCACTGGCACGCTCGGCGCTGGCGGCTCTCGCTCCGCGGCTCGGCCTGAGTGTCACCCCCGGTCGCATCGACGACGCCGTGGCGGACGTGCTCGACGCGTTGCGCCGCGGTGAGCCGTACTACCACTGGCTACTGATCTTCGACAACGCCGACCAACCGGAGATGATCAAAGAATTCCTGCCCCACGGCACCGGGCACGTTCTTGTCACCTCACGCAACCACCGTTGGCAGAGTATGGCGGACACGGTGGAGGTCGACGTCTTCAGCCGGGCCGAGAGCCTGGCGTTCCTGCACCGCCGGGTTCCCGGCATCACCGCGCCGGAGGCCGACCGGCTGGCCGAGGAGCTGGGCGACCTGCCGCTCGCTCTCGAGCAGGCCGGCGCGCTGCAGGCGGAGACCGGCATGGCGGTGGCGGACTACCTGGAGCTGTTGAGCCAGAAGGCCGTCAAGCTCCTGGCCGAGAACCCGCCCTCCGACTACCCGGTCCCCGTTGCCGCCGCGTGGAGCCTCTCGGTGACGAGGCTGCGCGAACAGATGCCCTTCGCGATGGAGCTGCTGCGCCGCTGCGCCTTCTTCGGGCCGGAGCCGATCTCCCGGGATCTGCTCATCCTCGGCCGCTACGTACTCGAATCACCGCTGCGCGAGGCGCTCGCGGATCCGATCATGGTCAGCCGTGCGATGCGCGAGCTGGGACGGTACGCCCTCGCCCGCATTGACAACAACCGCAAGACGCTCCAGGTCCACCGCCTGATCCAGAAACTCATCCGGGACGAGTTGAACGCCACCGAAAGCGTACAGATCCGGAACGAGGTCCACCGCCTGTTGCGGGCAGCGGACCCCGACGACCCGGACGACGTCCTGAAGTGGCCGGCCTACGAGACCCTGCTGCCCCACGTGGAGCCGTCCTCGGTGGTGGAAAGCACGGACCCGGATATTCGTCGGCTCTTCAACAACATCGCGTCGTATCTCTACAACGTCGGTGACACCCGGGGGTGTCTCGCCACCGCGAACAAGGCTCTCGAGGTGTGGGAGGCGGCGGCCGGTGAAGGGGTTCGCGACCGCGCCATCCTGATTGCCGGCCGCCGTAAGGCCGACGCGCTGTGGAGCCTGGGTGAGTACCAGGATGCCTACGAGATGCGCCGGACGACCATGAAGAACATGCGTCAGGTGCTGGGGGAGAATGACCAGGAGACCATTCTCGTCACGGTGGGGCACAGCGCGGACCTGCGTGTCCGGGGTGATTTCGCCGGGGCACGCGCGCTCGACGAGGACATCCTGGTCAGGACACGTGACGTGCTGGGCGAGGACCACACGGTCTCGTTTATCGCCGCCAACAATCTGGCGCTGGACTTCGAGCTGACCGGTGATTACGACCGGGCCCGTACACTCGACGAGAAGACACTGCAGGATCGTCGCGACTTCTACGGCCGGGACGACGATCCGAACGTCATATTCTCCCTCAACGCGGTGGCCCGCGACACCCGGCAGGCCGGCAAGTACCGGCAGGCCCGGAGCCTGGCCGAGCAGGCTTACCATCTGTATCAGCAGGTTACCGCGCAGATGCTGCCCAAGAACCACTCCTGGGTCCTGCTCCAGGCAAAGGACCTCTCCGTGGCCCGGCGGTTGGACGGCGACTTCAACGACGCGCTCAGTCTGGCGCGGGAGACCCACCGCCTGTATGTGGACAACTTCCTGAGCGACCATCCGGATACCCTCGCCGCGGCGATCAACCTGGGTAACTCACTGCGCCGCGTCGGCGACCTGGAAGCGGCGGCGGACCTCATCGAGAGGACTGTGGAGGGGTACCGGCGAGTTCTCATCGCGGACCATCCGTACACGCATGCCAGTATTCTGAACCTCGCCGTCATACGCCGTCAGATCGGCCGCGACACCGGCGACATGAGTCTCATCGAGGAGGCGAAGGACAAACTCGAGGACGCACTCGCCGGGCTCGACCGTACGCTCGGTTCCGCGCACCACTTCACCCTCACCTGCCAGTCGAGCCTGGCCGCCGCGGTGGCGGACCTCGGTGACGCCGAGCGGGCTCTGGAGCTGGACCAGGCCGTCCTGCCACGGCTGACCGAGGTTCTCGGCCCCGAGCATCCGCACACGTTGATGTGTGCGGCTAATCTCGCCCTCGACCTGCGGGCGGTCAAGCTTGAACGACAGGCGGATGTCCTGGCGAGCGAGACGTTGGCGCGATACCGCCAGGCACTGGGCGCGGAGCACACCGATGTACTGGAGATGGCGAAGGGCAATCGGCTCGACTTCGTCTTCGAGCCCTCACCGTTCTGACCGGGAACGGGTCCGGGCCGGTCGGTGCAGCGGGAAGATCAGTTGACCGTCCCAGCCCCCTGCGCGGCGAGCCAGGCCGCAAGACGCAGCGGATCGGGCGCGGTGCCCGACCGCCGCGCGATCTCGACCGTCAGGGCGAAGATCTCCTCAGGCAACGCGTCCAGCGGGTCGGCCTCGCCCTGCCCGGCGAGATCGCGGCGGGCGAGCGCCAGGCCTGTCCACGAGTTGATCCGGTTCGGGTCCCGGGCGATCTCCTCCCGGTATGCCTGCAAAGCCCCGCGCACATCGCCGGACACATAGCGGGCATCGGCCACCGTCGCGGGGGGCACCAGGGCGGCCAACCGGGCCGGGTCGTCGCGCAACCGATCGAAACGGCCGGGATCGAGGGCGCCCATTCGGGCGAGCCGGATGCGGCCGGTCATGTGGAACGCCGCCTCGCCGGGCACCAGCCGGGAGGGCGCGGCCCCGGGAGCCGGGCAGGCGCGCCCCGCCAGCCAGGCGTCGGCCCGCTGCGCAACGATCTCAGGTTCGGGACGCATGTTGCGCAGTCGCCACGTCATCTGATGATCGGCGGAGGCGAGCCGGGCGAAGGCCGCTGGCCGATCGGGAACCTTCACCTGGCGCAGCACTGCCGCCTGGCTCCGCATGCCGCTGACGAATCGCGTCCCCTCCGCGGTGAGATCGCCGGACGCCTCCAGTGCAGGCAGTGCCCGCCACACCTGTTCGCGCCACCGGGCGAACTCGAACTGGGCCAACGGGGCGCCGTTCTCGGTGGGCGCCGCGCGGTGGACCTGCCAGAAGTCGCACAGACCGAGGTAGGCGTATGCCCCCTGCAGGAGTCCTCGTAGCGGTCGCGGGTCGCTGCGCCACGGCGCGTAGAACAGCTGGCTGCTCGATCTACCGTGCAACGGCACCAGATCCAACAAGGCCGAGAGCTTGGCGTGTTGGAACTCGTGTACGAGAGCGCCCGCCATCGTCAGGCCGTCCGTGGGGTAGGTCAGGGCCACCGCCCCGAAGGTGTCCCTGGAGCTGGCGGACAGCTCGGGCGCGCTCTCGGTCGCCTGGAGAGGCACGAAGGCCACCACCCCATGGGCGATCGCCTCGGCCCGCATCCGATGGTCCCGGGCCAGGATGGTCCACGCCTCGTGCAACCGTGCCTGCCAGGCTGCCGCCTCCGAGCTGCTCAGCCGGCCCGCCACCGACAGGCCCTGGTGGTCACGATAAGGATCCAGATCGTCGAGAACAACGCTGATCCGCTGATCGCCGACCGTGCTGGTCAGCCGGCGCAGCGGACGCCACAGCCGGGTGTCGGGACCGTCCGTCTGGACAACGGGAATCGTTCCGACGCCGTCCAGCTCGACGCTGCCGCTGCCGGCGCGATGGCGCGCGCGCAGCGGCCCGGCATCCCGTGGCACCGTGGCCATGCCGAAGGTCGGGAACATCAGCCCGTGCGCAGTGGCACGCAACGTGATCTCGAAGTCGAGGCGCGCACGTATCGCGGCGCCAGCCGCCAGGCCGACCAGATAGGCGAGGTCGTCCTCGATCGGGGTGGTCGCGACGGTCACCCCGCGCAGCCGGCGCAGGCAGTGCGTGGCCCAGGCGCCGACGTGCGGGGAGAGCAGGACCGTCTCGGTCGCGACGCGGTCACGGCGCTGCGCGGCCGAAAGCAGGGTCAGCGCACCGCGCAGATCTGCCTGGAGCGGCGCACCCCGCTCCACTCCGTTGTCAACGACCGAACGCAGCAGCAGGACCCGCTTGCTGAGCTGGCCGCCCCGCAGCGCGCCGTGGGCACGGCCCGCTCCCGCGGCAAGCGTGTCGAACTCCGCCAGGGTGAGCACATGCTGGCGTGGCGTGTGCTCGTTCTGGTCCGCCACGGCCGGATGGTGCTGGGTCACCGGCCTGGTCAGATACTGGACTGGAACCCGGCCAGCGCCTCCTCGGGATGCTCGATGTCCCGCATGAGCCGGCGCAGCGAGCGGGACAGGACCGAACCGGGTTCACTCGTCACGACGAGGTCATCCAGATTCGCGTGAGTCAGGTCCGTCATCTCACACACGATGCCATCCGACGTCTCCACTGCTGATCCCCCTACCGCTACTGCCTGCGGCCCATGCTGCATGCCGATACCGACGAGGCCATTCAACCGGCCCGTGCCCCCGGAAGGCAAGCTCTCGGGGACTAGAGGACAACTTTTTGCGTCAGCCCGGCCAATACAAGAGGTTGGCACATTGAGGCCACCCCAGACGGAACAATTACGATGCCCCCGCCCCGAGAAGGCGGTTCTTCACATCAGGCGTCATTTTCGGCGTCAAGCCTTTCGAGATCGCCGCGGAGTCGGGTCTGTATGTGCTGTACAAGACGCAGAAGATCCGGGCAGTAGACCGACGGGTTACGAAAGCCCGAACCACGCCGATATCGGTGGGGATAGTAGCCGCCACCGCAGATCTTCACCACCGGGCAGCGCCGGCAGACCGGCGCGAGGGCGTCCAGGCCCAGTTGCCGGGCGACGATCGAGGGGTGCCGCAGGGCCTCGTTCAGCGGATGTTCCAGCACGTTGAGACCCGTCTCCGGCGCCCCCTCGTAGGTCGATTTCAGAGTGTCCACCTGCTCCATCGAGCCGTCGGTCTCGATGACGAGCAGACTCGACGGCGTGAGACCGACGGCCTCGGTGTTGCTGGCGCCCCCCAGAATCAGGTAAATGATTTCCTGAAAAAGGCGCACCTCGGGAGGATCCGGCGAGGAGTACCAGCGGTCGAAGACCGCTATCAGCCAGTCGGCATACGGCGTGCTGTCCGCTCCCGCCGCGCGCCCGGGCGGTGGGCCAGACCAGTGCCCGTGCGGCAGGAGGAGATCGATCGCGGGCGGCTCGTGGGAGAGTAGCTCCGTATACGTTGCTATCGGATCCGCGTCGAGACTCACCGTGCACAGCAGCCCGCCGAACAGGTGCCGATAGGCCGGCGACGTCACCAGCTTCACGCCCCGGACGACCTCGTCGTAGCTGCCCCGGCCGTCGGCATGGACACGGCGCCGGTCGTGCACGACGGACGCCCCGTCAAGACTGACACCGACCCGTATCCCATGCTCCAAGAAGATCTTCAGGAAGCTCTCGGTGAGCAGTACGGCATTTGTCTGAATACTGAACTGCACCGTCACGTCCGGCGGCATCACATCCTTGAACGTGGCCGCCATGTGGCCGAAGTACTCCTTCCCGGCCAGGAGCGGCTCTCCGCCGTGCAGGACCACCCGGACTACCGGAAGTCCGTGCTCCTCGGCATGCTCGGCGATACGGTGGACCGTCGCCGCCAGGGTCTCCCGGGACATAACCGTGGGCTGGCCGCGCCAACTGCTGTCGGCCATGTGGTAAACATAGCAGTAAGTGCAGGAAAGATTACAACGACTGTGCACTTTGAGTATAAACTGACGGAAGGGCCGTGGCCGCCAGCCGTTTTTCAGCATAACCTCTACGTCGATGGCCCCGTCCGGCCACTCACGTATTCGACGTACTGGCGGCGAGAGAACCTCGCCGAGTTCAGAGGCCACGAGGATCATTATCCACCATGCTCGCCGGGTCATGGTGACCGGCCCGCAGGCGGACCTCCGATCAACCGGGTCCGGCCGGGCACGGTGGGGTGGTCGGACGACCAGGTGGCCACATCGCGCGGACCGGACCGCCGACGGGATCCGGTCCGCGCGCCGCAGCGCCCGCAACGGGCCGTTGGGTTACCGCTGCGACGGCACGACGGGCCCAGAGCCCCGGTGAGGCAGTGGACGAGGTGCTGGCACGCTGAGCGCGGCAAGCTGCCCCGACCCACGAAAGCGGCGCCTTCCTCCGGGAAGACGCCGCTTTTACCGATCGATGCCGACCCCCGGAACCGGCTGGCGGCCGCCTTCACCAGGATCACCCTGGCCATCTGACCGCCCGCCCGAGACGGCTCCACCACGCGCCACCTCCGCCCAATGCAACAGCGCCGTGGATATCACCCTGGTGTCCAGGCGGCGCGGTCATGCCTCTCCTGCGATCACCGGTCGGTTGTCCGCGCACCTGTTGCGGTCGGCGGGGCGCGAGGTGGCGCAGACCACGGCGAATGTGGTTCCGCGCCGTGTGGTGCGACCGGCGCGGCCACACGACGGCCACACGACGGCCACACGGTCAATAGTCGTGATCCGAGCGGGTAGAAAATACCAACTGTGCAGGTCATGATGACTGGCTCGTTCGGGCCTATTCGAGTCCTACCGGCGGTGCGGGCGCAGGTCGACCGGGCAGCGCTGGAGCCCGAGGCCGAACTAGCCGATTTCCTCGATCATGTCGGCAAGCTGATCGAGCACACGAGTCAGTACACCGCAGATCCCGATATCGCCGCGTTGTTGTAACGAGCACGGATTGACGATGAGCAGGTAGTGGACGCCTCGGTGGTGTTACGAGGTGGTGCCGTTGGGTGGGCGGTGGGGCGGGCCGTGTGTGATGCTGACGCGGCGTGCTCGGTCGGTGGCTGATGGAGGGCGGAGATGGAGATCAGGCCGCAGGCGGTCGCTATCCCGAAGGAAACCGACCATCTGGAACAGGGGAAGTACGGTCCGGTTTTTCCGAAGACGCCGGCGTGCTACGGGTTCACGATCATCGCGCCGGTCAAGGCGGGCTGTGGTCCGACGATACGTGCGCACGGCAGGACCCTCGCTCGGGCGTTGGAGCAGGATCCCTCTCTTCTTGCGCCGCTGAAGCTGCACTATCTGCGATGGGTGCTGTTCGACGATGACACGCGTTTCATGTATCAGGGGATCTTCGACACCGATTTCGACAAGTACACCGAAGACGCGGTGGCGCTTTTCAGCAAGTCGGGTGTGACTACGACCTTCGAGAATCTTGAAGGCTTCCCTGAGGACTGGCGTACGAACCCCGAGGCCTTCGTCAGGTATGTGCGTGCGCACCAGTGCCCGAGCTTCATCGAGTACGGCGAGTATCCGTACGTGACCGCTGACGAGATCAAGAAGGCCCTGCGGGTCAGGAGCGCTCTGTCGGAAGTTCTCGACCAGATGCAATGACCACTCCCCGGCACCCGCGCGGGACCCGAGAGGACATGGCGAGACGGCCGCTGACCAGGCTCCATGGCGCGGATCGGAGAGGTTCATGAACGAGCCGCGCACGGCGCGCACGTACAACCAGAACCACGCGCGGCGCCCGTATGCCGCGGGCAGACGGCGGGTGAGCATCTACGTGGCGTGGAGCTATCCCGCCGAGGCGGGGCGGAACCCGGCGGAGCTGGACAACCGGTTCTCCACAATGACCGAAGTCCGGCGTGTCGCGTGGCCCGCCTACGAGGAACCGAGATGGTCGGACCCGGGTCAGTTTCAGCAGGGCATCGCGGGGTCGCTGGAGTTGTTCTTCCTGAACTGGCTTCCTTTCCAAGCGTTCGTCGAGGAGATCACCGGGTTTGTGGTGCCGGTGTACCAGCGGGTCGACCAGGCAGGGCGACGGACGGTGCTGGACGAGCGGGTGCTGGGCGACACCGACACCCTGTTCGTGTTCGGGCTGGACCACACGCTTACCGGCCAGCACGCCGAGCCCGCGGAGGTTGAGGCGTTGCAGTGGTTCCTGGGCCGCGAGGACGCCCGTCTCGTCCTGGGGCCTCATCACGACGTCGGGGCGTCCGATGACCTGGCCGTGCGAGACGTCGAATATCACCATCACCGGGATCCGCTGGTTCCGCGCCAGCAGCGGTTCGGCGGGTACGTCCGGAGCCTGATGGACGGGGTTGGGATTCCCGTCGAGAACCGCTACGGGCTGCGCCCGGCGGTCGGGGACCAGGACCAGACGACGAGTGCTCCGTTGGCCGCGGTCCGGGACCTGGACACCAGGGGATGGTTGGACGGGGTCGACCACTTCAACTTCCACCCGCATCTGCCGCACTACGCGGTGACGACCGACCAGCCGGACGTGGTGCACGTGCTGGCCAGGCAGCCGGTCGACCTTGCCAGGCCGCACCCGTTCACCGACGCCGGTGACACCGAGTTCAACGCGTTCCTGTGGATGCCGCCGGCAGGCGAGCGGGCCGGCGATGTGCTGCTGGCCGACTCCACGGTCTTCAGCTCCCTGTTCGGCGGCGACGAGAGCTTGCGGAACTTCTGGCGGAACGTTGCCTAGGCGTCGGCGCCTACAGGCGGCGAGACGATGAGCGGGCACACGCCGGGCGCGCTGGAGCTCGACGACATTCAGCGCGGCGTG
This sequence comes from Frankia gtarii, assembly GCF_025403375.1. GTDB lineage: Bacteria > Actinomycetota > Actinomycetes > Frankiales > Frankiaceae > Frankia > Frankia gtarii. The sequence continues at coordinate 8,804 of NZ_JAMPTM010000019.1, read as the reverse complement.
CTCAGCCCCCGCCCGACCCCCTACGCCGCGACATACCTCGTGTTCCGCATCGATGACCGCGAGCACGGACGGGAAGTGATGCGCCGGTTGGCCGCGGTCGTGACGTCCGCGGCCGATCCGGCCGGCGCGCTGGGAGAGACGTGGGTCAGCGTCGCGGTGACCTGTCACGGGCTGCGGGCACTGGGCGTGCCGGAGGCGTCGCTGGCCACGTTCGCCTGGGAGTTCCAGCAGGGGATGGCCGCTCGCGCCAAGACGTTGAGCGACGTCGGCGACAGCGACCCGCGGCACTGGGAGGCGCCGCTGGGCTCCTCCGACATCCACGTCGTGCTCGCGGCCGTCGCACCCGACGCCCAGCGGCTCCAGGCTGCCATCGAACGGGCGCGGCCCGTCTACGACGAGCTTCCCGGCGTCACCGCGATCTGGCGGCAGGACTGCCACGCACTGCCGACGGAAACCGAGCACTTCGGCTATCGCGATGGCATCAGCCAGCCGGCCGTCGAGGGCAGCGGCATCGCCGGGTCAAACCAGCTGGAGACGCCGTTGAAGGCCGGGGAGTTCGTGCTCGGCTACCCCGACGAACTCGGCGGCGTTCAAACCCCACAACCGCACGTACTGGGACGCAACGGCAGCTACGTCACCTTCCGCAAGCTTCACCAGCGGGTCGCCGTCTTCCGCCGCTACCTACGAGACAACGCCCACGATCCGGACGACGAGGAACTGCTGGCAGCGAAGATCATGGGCCGGTGGCGCAGCGGCGCACCGCTCGCGCTCAGTCCGCTGCGCGACGACCCCGCCCTCGGGGCCGACCCCGCACGCCGCAACACCTTCGGCTACGAGCACGACGACCCGGCCGGATTCGTCACCCCCGGCGGCTGCCACATCCGCCGGGCCAACCCCCGCGACGCCGCGGTCGCCGGCGACGTACGGCTGCACCGCATGATCAGACGCGGTGCCGTCTACGGTCCGCCGCTACCACCCGGCGTTCTCGACGACGACGGCGCTGACCGCGGCCTGATGTTCACCTTCATCGGCGCCCATCTCGGCCGGCAGTTCGAGTTCGTCCAGTCCGAATGGATGAACAACGGCGTCTTCTTCGGCGCGAGCGACACCCGAGACCCCGTCCTCGGAGCCCACGACGGCACCGCCGAGCTGATCATCCCCCGACGGCCGCTACGGCGGCGCCTGTCACCCTTGTCGCGGTTCGTCACCACCCGCGGCGGCGAGTACTGCTTCCTGCCAGGGCTGCGCGCACTGCGCTGGCTCGGCGACCTGACCGACTAACGCACACGGCGAACGCCAACCCACCGTCCCCGACCCGGCGCCACCCACATCGAGGCCGCATGGACACCCTGCAACTGCTGTTCAACGCCGTGACGGTCGTCTTCATCGCGGTCACCATGTTCGCCGCCGGCCTGGGCGCCACCACCGCAGCGCTGCGCGCCGTCTTCACCGACGTCCCTCTGCTGCTGTTGGCGCTGCTCACCAACCTGGTCGTGATCCCGCTGCTCGGATGGGGGGTCGGCGCCATGTTCGGCCTTGCCACCGCGCCGTTCATCGCACTCATCCTGGTCGCCGCATCACCGGGCGGGCCGTTCGGCGTCAAGTTGGCCCTGGTGCAAAGCGGCGACGTCGTCGCGGGCGCGGCCCTGCAGGTGCTGCTCGCCGCCGTCGGAAGCCTCACCTTCGCCCCGACCGTGAACATCCTGTTGGCCGCCGCCGACCTCGGTAACGGCGTCTCCCTCGACGTCGGCGCGCTGGTGCGGACCGTCGCCATCCTGCAGCTCGTACCGTTCGCCGTCGGACTGCTGCTACGCCGCTATGCCACACCCACCGCCCTGGCCTGGCACCCCACAGCAGCGAAGGTCTCCAACATCACCTTCCTGATCGTTCTCGTCGGCATGCTGCTGGGCAACTGGCAACACGTCGTCGGACTGGTCGGCTCCCGCGCCCTGCTCGCCGGGCTCGTCCTCGCCGCCGCCGGCTTCGCCGTCGGCACCCTGCTGGCCACCGGCCCACCGCCACGACGCACCACTCTCGGCGGCGTCGCCGCGGTCCGCAACGCCGGACCGGCACTGGCCGCCATCGGCATCGCCTTCGACAACGACCCCGCCATCCTCGGCGCGCTAGCCGCCGTCCTGCTCAGCGGCCTCGCCGCGGCCCTACCGATCGCCACCGTGCTCAACCGCAGGCGAGACGTCACCCCGCAGCCAACAGGTGACGATCAACCACACACGCCAGACGGGCGGGCCGGCGAGAACCATGCACGGTGACCGGTTCGCCGTCTTGCGGACACGTCGATCGGGCCTGGGACATCGGAATCGACACCGACCCGCACGCACGGCTCACAGCCGCGTTCACCGAGCTCACCCTCGCGATCTGATCACCAGCTCGACAGGGTCACCATGCCCTGCCCTCCCACAATGCAACAGACCCGTTTACCGGGATCGGGAGCCGTGCGGGCAGGTCACGGTGATCGGCTGCACCCGACGTCGCGACTCCGGCGCGGTGCTGCATCTCGCCGAGGCGCTGCCGATCGACCTGGAGGCCGGCGTGGAGCTCGGCGAGAAGCTGCTGTCCCGCAAGCGCCTGCATGATCTACGACATGGAAGCGTGAGCATCCAGATCGCGCAGGGCGTGGACATCACCCTCGTGTCCAAGCGGCTCGGTCATGCCTCGCCTGCGATCACCGGCCGCCTGTACGCGCACCTGCTGCGCTCGGCCGGGCAAGAGGTGGCACAGACCGCTGCGAACGCCGTTCCGCGGCGTGTGGTGCGGCCGACGCGGCCACACCCCGGCCACAACGATCAACAGCCATGATCCGCGTGAGTGGGACATGCCAACCATGCAGCTAACACGCCTGTCACGGAGTGGGCCGTCAGGGACTCGAACCCTGAACTCGCCGGTTAAAAGCCGGCTGCTCTGCCAATTGAGCTAACGGCCCCGCGGGGCGATCGTACCTGGGCGGGTGTGGTCCTCGAAGCCTCCCGCCGGTCGTGGTGTGGACCGAAGTACAGTCTGGTATGACGAGGGTCACAGTGCGCTGGTCGGCTGCGTCCATCGATGATGGTGATCTACGGCTGCACCTTGAGTTTCCTTGCGTGGCAAGCAATCGCGCGTCGGGCCGGGGACGATCAGCCGCAAGTGTCGAGGAGTCCACGTGAGTGACGTCAGCCCGGCCGCCCCGGCCGACCAGAGCGCCGCGAGTGCGGGGCGCACGATCGTCTTCATCCACGGGTTGTGGCTGACGTCGGCGAGCTGGCAGCCGTGGATCGACCGGTTCGCCGCGCTGGGGCATATCGGTCTCGCCCCGGAGTGGCCGGGGATGGACCGTGACCTCGACGCCCTGCGGGCAGAGCCGACCGCCGACAACCGGGTCGGCGTGGTCGAGGTGACGGACAGCTATGCGAAGATCGTCGCGGCTCTGCCGGAGGCGCCGATCCTCGTCGGGCACTCGTTTGGCGGCCTGATCGTCCAGCTGCTGCTCGACCGTGGCCTCGGCGCGGCCGGGGTGGCGATCTCGCCGGCGCCGGTGAAGGGCGTGCTGCGGCTGCCGATCGCCACCCTGCGCTCGTCGGCGCCGGTGCTGACGAAGCCGGCGACCCGCCATCAGGTGGTGGGGCTGACCGCGGACCAGTGGTTCTACGCGTTCGCGAACACCGTCGGCCGGGGCGAGTCGGACGAGCTGTACGCGCGCCTGCAGGTGCCCACCCCGGGCCGGCCGCTGTGGCAGGCCGCATTCGCGAACGTCAATCCCAAGGCGCCGAGCAAGGTCGATTTCGGGAAGGCCGACCGGGCGCCGCTGCTGATTCTCGGCAACGACGCCGACCACACCGTTCCGGCGTCGGTGAGCCGGGAAGCGTTCACCCGCCAGCGCAAGTCGGGCGCAATCACGGCCTACCACGAGTTTCCGGGCCGCCCGCACCTGACGGCCAGCGTGCCGGGCTGGGAAGAAGTTGCCGACCTCGCCCTCGCCTGGGCGCTGGCGCCCCGATCCGGCGAGGTCTGAGGGCGGCAGCCAGCGGGGCGGCAGTCAGTGAGACAGCAGGTCAGCGGGGCGGCAGGTCAGCGGCTCGGTGGGTCAGGACGGCGAGAAGTGCACCGGCAGTGCGGACAGGCCGCGCAGCCACGGTGACGGACGCCAGACCAGCGCGTCGGGGGAGACCGCGAGGTCGGTGTCGGGTAGCCGGTCGAGCAGCACCTCGACGGCGGCCCGCACGATTGTCTCGGCGATCTCCTGAGCGGGATACGGACAGCGGTGCTCGCCGTGGCCGAACGACATGTGGGCGTGGTTACCGCCGGGGCCCTCGAAGGAGTCCGGCCGCACCTGCGGGTCGCTGTTCGCCGCCGCGCAGCTCAGCACGAGCATGTCGCCGGCCTGGATGTGCTGGCCGGCGAGCTGGGTGCTGCGGATCGCCCAGCGGCCGGACATGTTCTGCAGCGGAGTGTCCTCCCACAGCACCTCGTTGAGCGCCTGCCCGACGCTGCGCCGGCCCCCGGAGAGGGTGACGGCGAAGCGGCTGTCGGTGAGCATCAGCCGTAGCGTGTTGCCGATCCAGTCGGTGATCGGCTGCTGGCCGATCCCGACGATCAGCAGCAGGTCCCACGACGCCTCCTCGTCGGTCAGCTTCCCGGGATGGCCGAGCAGCGCGGAGGGAATGTCCGCCCGCGGGTGCGTCCGCCGGTCGGCGAGCAGCGCGTTGATGATGGCGACGAAGCGGGAGTGGCCGGCGATCGCCTCCGGGCCTGAGCCGTCCGTGGCCGCGTTCATCGCCGCGAGCAGCTCGGGCAGGGCGGTCTCGGGCACGCCGATCATGCGGCCGATCAGCAGCATCGGCATCGACTGGGCGTACTCGGCGATGAGATCCGCCTCGCCTCGCCCGGCGAAACCGTCGATCAGCTCGTCGCAGGTCCGCTCGCACAGCGCCCGCAGCTCGAACAGGTCCACGCCGCCGAGCACGTCATTCATGATCGTCGAGCGGCGCTCGAATTCGGCGCCCTCCAGGTGCATCGTGTATGGCTGGTAGCCGACGACAGGGAGCAGCGGCCAGTCCGGCGGGATGCGGTCCCAGGCGTTCCAGCGCCGCGGGTCACGCCCGTACAGCTCCGGATTGCTCGTCACGAAGTGCAGCTCGCGGTAGCCGAGTACCAGCCAGGCGGGGATGTCGCCGTCGAGCAGGATCGGCGCGACCGGGCCGTGGACGCGGCGCATCTCCCGGTACAACTGAGCCGGGTTGTGCTGGAAGCGCGGGCCGTACAGCCGGAACGCCCCCGGATGGTCGGGGAAGGCCGGCACCGGTGCCGCGAGCTCCGTCGCGGCCGGCTCCCAGCCGTCGACGCGGTCGTGGTGAGGATGTGTCACGGCGAGCTCTCCTGGGCGGTGGACAGGGCGTACAGGTGGTTGACCAGCGCGATCAGCACCGACTTGCTCGACGCGCGGTGCCGGGCGTCGCAGTCGACGAGCGGCACGTCGTCGGACAGCGACAGCGCCTCGCGTAGCTGCGGCAGCGTGTGCTCCGGTTCGTCGAAGTTGTTGCGCGCGACGATGAACGGCATCCCGTGGTGCTCCAGCCGGTCGATCGCGTACCAGGAGTCCGCCACCCGACGGGTGTCGACGAGGACGACCGCACCGAGCGTCCCCGCGAACAGCCGATCCCACAGGAACCAGAACCGCTGCTGCCCGGGGGCGCCGAACAGGTAGAGCACCTTCTGCTCGTTGAGGCTGATCCGGCCGAAGTCGAACGCCACGGTGGTCGTGGACTTCTCCCGCACGCCGCCGGTGTCGTCGATGCCGATGCCGGCGCCGGTCATCGTCTCCTCGGTGCTCAGCGGGCGGATCTCGCTCACCGCGCGGACCATCGTCGTCTTGCCGACGCCGAACCCTCCGACGATCACGATCTTCAACGCGTCGTTGACCGTGTTCGCCAACGGGGTGCGGGAGCGCGGCGGGGCCTGGCCGGCGACCTCAGAGGTTCTTGAGTCCAACGAGCACCTGCTTCAGGATCTCGGGAGGGGGCAACGGCGTTCTGCCGACAGAGGCCGAGGGATGACGCGCCGCGATCCGGCCGGTGTCGAGCAGATCGCAGAGCAGGATCTTCACCACGCTCACCGGCAGCTTCAGTTCGGCGGCGACCTCCACGACGGCGACCGGCGACCGGCACATCCGCAGGATCGCGGTGTGCTCGGACTGCATGCCCGGCGTCGGATCGCTCTCGCTGACGATCAGCGTGACGAGGTCGAAGGCGTTCTCGTCGGCGCGGCTGCGCCCGCCGGTGACGGTGTAGAGCCGGTCGGGGTTCTCCCCGTCGATGGCCTCCCGGATCACGAGGCCGCGAATCCGGGTGCGGCCGCGCGCGGCGGGGCGCTGAGATAGTCGCCGATCTGCTCGACCAGCTCGTTCATGTTGTGCCCGATGACGCCGGCGTCGGCGTCGTCGGTCGCCACGACGGCGAGGTGCGAGCCCTGGCCGGCCTCGATGATGAACAGCAGCCCCCCGTGGAACTCGGTCATGGACTGCCGCACCCCGCCGCTGCCATCGCCGAACTCCATCGACGCACCATGCGAGAGGCTCTGGATACCGGAGGCGATGGCGGCGAGCTGATCCGCCTGATCCACGCTGAGTCCGGAACTGCGGCAGAGCTTGAGCCCGTCCTTGGAGAGCACCAGGGCATGTCGAGTCCCCGGCGTCCGCTCCAACAGGTTCTCCAGCAGCCAGTCGAGGTCACGGGTTCTCGTGTTCATGCGTATCTCCGGCCGTGCGTAGGAGCGATCAGGAGTTGCCGTCTCGCCTGCTGGGGTGGCCGCCGACGTTGGTCCCGGCGGAGTCCGTCCCGCCTCGCGTCTGGAACCACAGGCCCTGATCCGGGCCGCTGGCGGTGTCCCCGGCGATGGGGTTCGGGTCCGACGGGTCCGACGGGTCCGGGGGGTCCGGCGGTTCCGGCAGCTTGGTCGGCCCCGTGAGCGACGGTGGCAGCGGTGGCAGCGGTGGCAGCGGCCGGGAACCCGCGTCGGCCTGGCCGGTTGCGCCGACGGGTGCGTCGGGCTGCTCCCCGCGGGTCGCACGACGGAAGGCGCCGAAGCGCGCGCCGGCGTCGGCGGGCGGGGAAGAGGGCGTCGACGCCGGCGCGGTGGGCAGCCGGCCCACCGCGTTCGCCATAGTCTCCCCACGACGCCGCTTCGGCAGCGTCTCGCGGGCCGTCGGCGGAGATGCCGCGGCCGGCTCGCCGGGTACGTCGGCGCGCGGAATCGGCCCGGTCGGGTTGTCCGGAACAGGGGTGCCGGGCGCGTCGGATCGGCCGGCCGCGGCATCGCCGTTCAGTCCGGTGCGGCCCAGTCCGGTGCGGTTCAGCTCGGTGCCGCCCAGCCGGGTGCCGTCCGGGGCGGGACGGTCGAGCGTGCGGACCGTGCTCCCGACCGGCGCTCCGGCTGCGCCGGCCCGCGCCGCTGTGCCCAGGGCACCCGCGGCCGCCCCGATGGTCTCGCCCATGGGCATCCCGGGCGTGGCGGGGTTCGGCCGCGGTTGGGCGATGAGCCGGCGGGGGATCATCACGATGACACCGGTGCCGCCGCGCGAGGAAGGCCGGAACGACACCGTCAGACCGTGCTTGCGGGCGAGTACGCCGACGACGGCCAGGCCCAGGCGGGTACCGGACAGCGTGGTGAGATCCAGCGGCTCCGCCGAGACCGCGGCCTCGGCGCGGCGCAGGGCGGCGGGCCCCATGACCAGGCCGCCATCCTCGATCGTCACCACGATGCCGGCCTGGACCTCCTCCACATACACGTGCACCTCCTCGGAGGGAGGCGAGAAGCTGGTCGCGTTGTCCATCAGCTCGGCGAGGGCGTGCATGACGCCCTCCGCGGCATAGCCGGCGACCGCGACCGTGCTTGTCGAATGCAGGCGGACCCGCTGGTAGGCGCTGATCCGGCCGACCGCGCCACGCAGGATGCTCTCCACCACGATCGGCTTGGTCCACCGACGCCCGGTGCGGGCGCCGGTCAGCACCGCGATGCTGTCCGCCAACCGGCCCGCCTGGGCGGTCGCGTGGTCGAGGCGGAGCAGGTCACCGAAGACCTCCTCGTCGTGGCGCTGCTCCATGTCGCGCAGGTCCGCGAGCATGCTCGTCGCCAGCGCCTGGACCCGGCCGGCCGCATTCGCGCACGCGGACATCGCGGCGGCCCGCATCCGCTCGCCGCGGCCGATCTCCGTCGCGAGTGTCCACAGGATGCGCTGATGTGTCTCGCGCGCCTCGCGGTCCCCGTCGCCGATTCCCGAACCCGCCGCGACGTCCCCGTGTCCGGCGACGCCCGCCTCTCGGACGATGCCCGTTGCGCCGGCGGCGGCGGCGGGTGCGGATACGGCGATGCCTGCGTCGGTGGTGTCCGCGGTGCGCAGGCCGCTGGTTTCGATCATCCCGCCGGCCTCGATCAACCCTTCGGCCTCGGCCACATCTGCCAGCACGGCGTCGGGCGAGGCGCCGTCACGCAGCCGCTTCACCACCGCGGGCAGGATCTGGTCGGCGAGCTGGGTGGCGCGGATGTTCTGCGTCTGGACCTGCATGTGCGCGCCGGCGAGCCGGTTCTCCAGGTCGGCGACCCTGCTGCGCAACCGCCGCACGGCCCGCCCGCGGCCGAGCGCGAGTGCGACGGTGAGCAGCACGATGGCGGTGGCCGCCACCGCAGACACGATCACCGGCGCCCGGTCCGGGCCGGCGGTCGCGGCGCTCGCCCACGCACCCACGCCGACGACGGCCAGCACGGCGATCAGCAGGACGAGGGACCTCTGATCGGTCAGGGTGTGGGGGCCGCGG
>NZ_JAMPTM010000199.1 GCF_025403375.1 Frankia gtarii | reverse complement strand
GCCCGCGCCCGCACCCGCGGTGGCGGTGGCGGTGCTGGTGGTCGAGGCCGGTCAGGCTCGGGCGGTGCGTCGGCTCCTGGGTCGTGGCCTGCGCTCCGAGCGGCGCTGGAGGCCGCGGCCCCCCCGCTGAGCCCGCCCGCCGATCGGCCGGCGGAACATGGTCGTCGTCCGTTCAGGGCGACCGACCGCCTCCGTGATCGTCCTGTTCGGCGGTGTGGTGCTACTCTTGGCCTCAGACCGATTGCCGGTTGGTTCCACCCATCCGATGGCGCCGTCGTTCGCGACGGTCCTGGCGAGGGCACGGAGCCTGTCCGGCAGGACCAAGCGGGGGTTCGCCCTCCACCCGATGTTGCCGAATGGCGCCGCTTCCACGGGGTGCCAGTGTGCCGACTGGCCCGAGACCCGGGCTGCGGCCACGGTGGCCGGGTCGCCGGTCGGCCGAGCCGTTCCCACGGTTGTCGGCCGGGAGCCTGGTATGGCCAGGCTCGGTGCTCCGCTGCGGTGAGGTCATGCCCGCGCGTCGAGCAACGGAGGAACACATCAGCACAGAGTCCCGCATCAATGACCGGATCCGCGTCCCCGAGGTTCGCCTCGTCGGCGCGGAAGGCGAGCAGATCGGCATCGTTGCGATCGGTGAGGCCATGCGCATGGCGCAGGAGGCCGATCTCGACCTCGTAGAGGTCGCTCCGACCGCTCGTCCTCCGGTCTGTAAGCTGATGGACTTTGGAAAGTTCAAGTACGAGTCCGACCAGAAGCGTCGGGAAGCTCGGAAGAACCAGGTCCAGACCGTCATCAAGGAAATGAAGCTGCGGCCGAAGATCGATCCACACGACTACGAGACCAAGAAGGGTCACGTCGTGCGGTTCCTGCGGGCCGGCGACAAGGTCAAGATCACCATTATGTTCCGAGGTCGGGAGCAGTCCCGGCCGGAGCTCGGCATCCGCCTGCTCCAGCGGCTGTCCGCCGACGTGGCCGAACTCGGCTACGTCGAGGCCCAGCCCAAGCAGGACGGCCGGAACATGACAATGGTGATGGCCCCGCACAAGGGCTCCAAGCCGCAGCGGCTGCCGGAACCGGCCGGCCACGTCTGACCCGATTCCGGTGGGTCCGTGCGGTGGTGCCCCCACCGTTCGGACCTCGCCGCGTCGCTCGTTCGACCACCCCCCGTAAACCGTCAGGATGTCGACATGCCCAAACAGAAGTCCCACAGCGGCGCGAGCAAGCGGTTCCGGATCACCGGCACCGGCAAGGTGGTGCGCCAGAAGGCCAATCGCCGCCACCTCCTGGAGCACAAGTCCAGCCGACGTACCCGTCGGCTGGACGGCGTGGTGCCGCTGACGAAGGCAGACGCAGGACGAATCAAGCGCCTTCTCTCCAGCTGAGCGCGCCCCGCTGACGACTCCGGCCCCGGTGACCGGCCCGCCCTGCGCGGTGATCGATCCCGGCCCGGCCGGCCGGATGCACACGAACGAAGGAGACAGGTGCCCTCATGGCACGCGTGAAGCGGGCGGTCAACGCCCAGAAGAAGCGCCGTACGGTCCTCGAACAGGCCAGCGGCTACCGGGGCCAGCGTTCGCGGCTCTACCGCAAGGCCAAGGAGCAGATGCTCCATTCGATGACCTACTCCTACCGGGACCGCCGTGCGCGCAAGGGCGACTTCCGGCAGCTGTGGATCACTCGGATCAACGCCGCGGCGCGGGCCAACGGCATGACCTACAACCGTTTCGTGCAGGGTCTGAAGCTGTCCGGCGTGGAGGTGGACCGCAAGATCCTCGCCGACCTGGCGGTCAACGACGCCGCGGCCTTCGCCGCGCTGGTCGAGGTGGCCCGGGCGGCCCTGGCGGCGGCGCCGGAGCCGACCGCCGCCTGAGCCCGTCGCGTCGCCGACCCGTGCCCGCCGCCCGCGTGCTCCCGCCGCCCGACCATGGGCCGGTTGCCGGGCTGCGGTCGGCCCGGGTCGGCGCCGCCCGGCGCCTGCGGCGCCCGGCGCAGCGCCGCGAGCAGGGCCGCTTCCTCGTCGAGGGGGCACAGGCTGTCGGCGCGGCCGTCGCCGCGGGTGGTCTGCTCGAGGTGTTCGTGGGTGTGTCGGCGGTAGCCCGCCACGACGATCTGCTGCGCGCCGCCGCGGTGCCCGTCCGGATCGTGACGGACGAGGCCGCGGCGGCACTGTCCGAGACGGTCACCCCCCAGGGGCTCGTCGCCGTCGCTGCCCTGCCCGGCCACCGGCTCGCCGATCTGGCCGCACCCCGGCTGGTGGCGGTGTGCGTGGGCGCGAACGATCCGGGCAACGCCGGCACCGTGATCCGCAGCGCCGACGCGGCCGGGGCGGACGCCGTGGTGTTCACCGGCGGCGGCGTCGACCCATTCGGCGGCAAGTGCGTGCGGTCGTCGGCCGGCAGCCACTTCCACCTCCCGGTGATCGTCGAATCGACGCTCGCCGACGTGGCGGCGGGGTTGCGCGCACGGGGGTGCCGAATCGTCGCGACCTCGGGTGCCGCCCATCGTGATCTTGACACCGCGGTGGACGCCGGCGAGCTCGACGGGCCCACTGCCTGGTTGTTTGGTAACGAGGCGCATGGGCTCGACCCCGCCGGTCTGGCCGCCGCGGACGCGGCGTTGCGGGTACCGGTGTACGGTCAGGCCGAGTCCCTGAATCTTGCGGTTGCGTCCGCCCTGTGCCTATACGCATCGGCGCGGGCGCAGAGAACGGGTAGGTCCGGTACTGACGGCACCGGAGGAGGTGGTCGGCGGTGGTGAACACCGTCGCATCGACATCCGAGCAGACGCCGACCGTGCAGCAGCTGCCGCCGGCTCCCGCCGGTGCATCCGTCCCCCCGGCGGGCCGCTCGCCCGGCCTGCCCATCACCGCCGCCCCGGCATCAGGCGAGGCCATGACTGCTGACGACGAGCCCGCGCAGGACCACGGTGCTCTGGCGGACCCCGCCGAGATCGACCACGGCGCAGCCGGCGCAGGTTCGGCCGCGCTGGACGGGCCGCTGCCCGCGGCCGCCTTCGATCTGCTGCCCGACGCGGTCGTCGTGACCGACGCCGTCGGCACGGTCGAGGTGTTCAACCGGGCCGCGGTCCGGTTGATCGGCGTGCCCGCGCCGACCGCGGTCGGCCGCCACCTCACCGAGGTGCTCCCGCTGCTCGACGAGCGCGGAAACGACTGGTGGGAGTGCTCGGCGCTCAGCCGGGAGCTGCCGCGGGTCATCGGGCAGCCCGAGCGGCGGCTGACCTACGCCGGCCCCGTGCACGACCGGGACTTTCACGTCACCGTCCGCTTCACCCGGGTCGCGGGTCGGCTGGCCCGGGTCTCGCTGTCGTTGCGCGACACCCTGAGCCGGGAGCGGCTGGAGCGCAATCGGGCGGACCTCGTCGCCACCGTCGCCCACGAGCTGCGCTCGCCGCTGACCAGCGTGAAGGGCTTCACGGCGACACTGCTGGCCAAGTGGGACCGGTTCACCGACGAGCAGAAGAAGCTCATGCTGAACACGGTCAACACCGACGCCGACCGGGTTACCCGCCTGCTCGCCGAGGTGCTCGACGTCTCCCGCATCGACTCGGGCCGCATCCAGGTCCGCAAGCAGATCGTCGACCTGCCCACCCGGGTGCGCTCGGTGGTCGACGGCAAGATCGCGGCCGGGGCGGCGGACGCCGGGCGGTTCGAAGTCCGCGAGGAGGGCGAGCTGCCCGAGATGTGGGTCGACCCGGACAAGATGGAGCAGGTGCTACACAACCTCGTCGACAACGCGCTGCGCCACGGCGCGGGTACTGTGACGGTGCTGCTGCGCGGCAGCGACACCGGCACGGAGGTGAGCGTGGCCGACGAGGGTGATGGCGTGTCCGCATCGAACGCCGCGCGTGTGTTCACGAAGTTCTGGCGCGGTGCCAGCCGTGGCAACGGCACCGGACTCGGGTTGTACATCGCCAAGGCGCTGATCGAGGCGCACGGGGGCACCATCTCGGTCGGCCGGGCCGCGAGCGGCGGCGCCGAGTTCCGATTTTTCGTGCCCGCCGGCGGTCCGGTGTTCGGCTGAGGCCGAGCGTCACGATCGACCGGCGGGCGCCCCGCGCAGTTCGCGGGCGGCATCGGGCGCACTTCGCGCCGCCGCCGCGGCTACCCCCTGGCCTTTCTCGCCCGCCGGGGCCCATTCCGGCCGGGCGACCTCTGCCCAGCGAAACGATACGAGGATGAGCACCGTGCCCGCCCCTGGAGAGACTGTCGACCCGTCCCGGGTCCACGCCCTCGACCCCGACCAGCTCGCCGCGGCCGTCGCCGCGGCCCGGGAGTCGATCCGCACTGCCGCCGACCTCGACGCGCTGGCCGCCGCCCGCACCGCTCACGTGCAGGGCGCCGCCGCCCCGCTGGTGCTGGCCCGTCGGGAGCTCGGCGCGCTGCCGCGCGAGGAGCGCGCCGACGCCGGCCGCCGGCACAACGCCGCCCGCGCCGAGGCGCAGGCGGCCTACGACACGCGCCTGGCCGAGCTGACCGCCGAACGCGACGCCCGCGTGCTGGTCGAGGAGCGCGTCGACGTCACCCTGCCCGCGGCGCGCCGCCGCCGTGGCGCCCGCCACCCGCTGTCCTCGCTGTCCGACCGGCTCGTCGATGTGTTCGTCGCCATGGGCTACGAGGTCGCGGAGGGCCCCGAGGTCGAACACGACTGGTTCAACTTCGAGGCCCTGAACATGGCGCCGGACCATCCGGCCCGCAGCGAGCACGACACCCTCTACGTCGAGCCCACCGACTCCGGCCGGGTGCTGCGCACCCACACCTCGCCGGTACAGATCCGTTCCCTGCTCGACCGGCCGCTGCCGGTGTATGTGGTGTGCCCGGGACGGACCTACCGCAACGACACCATCGACGCCACCCACTCGCCGGTGTTCGGCCAGCTCGAAGGCCTCGCCGTCGACGAGGGCATCACCATGGCCGACCTGCGCGGCACGCTGGAGGTCTTCGCCCAGGCGCTGTTCGGCTCCGGGCTGTCGACACGGCTGCGCCCGTCGTTCTTCCCGTTCACCGAGCCGTCCGCCGAACTGGACGTGCAGTGCTTCGCCTGCCGCGGCGAAGCGGCCCACCAGCCCTGCCGGGTCTGCTCGGACGAAGGCTGGATCGAGATCGGCGGCTGCGGCATGGTCGATCCGAACGTGCTGCGGGCCACCGGGGTCGACCCGGCCCGCTACAGCGGCTTCGCCTTCGGGATGGGGCTGGAACGCGCCGCGATGATCAGGCACGACGTCCGGGAGATCCGCGACTTCGTCGACGGTGACGTCCGGTTCGGCCTCCCGTTCGGAATCGAGGTCTGAGCAGATGCTGATCGTGATGTCCTGGCTGCGGGAGTACGTCGAGGGGCTGCCGCCCGCCCGGGCGGTCGCCGACGCGCTGATCCGCGCCGGTTTCGAGGTCGAGGGGCTGCGTGGCGTCGGAGGCGACGTCTCCGGCGTCGTCGTCGGGGAGATCGTCGACTTCGAGATCGTGGAAACGAAGAAGAAGGCCGTCCGCTGGTGCCAGGTTCGCGTGGCGGGCGGCGAGGCCCCGTCCGCTTCCGGCGTGCGGGGAGTCATCTGCGGGGCGCACAACTTCGCCGTCGGCGACCGGGTGCCCGTCGCCCTGCCCGGCGCGGTGCTGCCCGGCGGGTTCGCCATCACGGCCCGCAAGACCTACGGCCACGTCAGCGACGGGATGATCTGCTCGGCCCGGGAGCTGGGCCTCGGCGAGGACCACGACGGCATCCTCGTGCTCCCACCGTCGGCACCGCTCGGCGCCGACATCACCGAGCTTCTCGACCTCGCCGACGAGGTCCTTGACATCGCCGTCACCCCCGACCGTGGTTACGCGCTGTCGGTGCGGGGGATCGCCCGGGAGGCGGCGACCGCCTTCGGGCTCCCCTTCACCGACCCGGGCGCCCCGCCGTCCGAGTCAGCAGCATCCGGGGCGACCGCGATCGGGGCGGCCTATCCGGTTGTCGTCGAGGACACCGCGGGTTGCGATCGGTACGTCGCCCGGGTGGTCACCGGCGTCGACCCCGCGGCCGTCACGCCGCTGGGCTGGTCCCGACGGCTGTCGTTGAGCGGGATGCGGCCGATCTCCGTGCCCGTCGACGTCACCAACGCCGTGCTGCTCGGGCTGGGCCAGCCGCTGCACGCCTTCGACCGGGCGAAGCTCACCGGCGCCATCGTCGTGCGCCGGGCCGAGGCGGGGGAGAAGCTGCGCACCCTCGACGGTGTCGAGCGCACCCTCGATCCCGAGGACCTGGTCATCGCGGACGACACCGGCCCGATCGCGCTGGCCGGGGTGATGGGCGGCGCGAGCACGGAGATCTCCGCGCAGACCGCCGACATTGTGCTGGAAGCCGCCCACTTCGATCCGATCAGTGTCGCCCGCACCGCGCGGCGCCACCGGCTGTCCTCGGAGGCTTCGCGGCGCTTCGAACGCGGCGTCGACCCGGCGCTCGCCCCGGTCGCGGCGGCGACGGCCGTCGATCTGCTCGTCGAGCTCGCCGGCGCCCATCCCGCGCCGGGGGTGACCGACCTCGATCACCGGCCGGTCGTCGCGCCGGTGCTGCTGCCCCTGCGCGAGCCCGAGCGGCTGGCTGGCCGGACGTACTCCGCCGAGGTCGTCCGCCACCGCCTCGCCGACGTCGGCTGCACGATCACCGACGCCGCCACCGACGGCAGCGCCGCCGGTGCGGGTGTCCTTGTCGTCACGCCGCCGTCGTGGCGGCCCGATCTGACCCGGCCCGCGGATCTCGTCGAGGAGATCATGCGGTTGGAGGGGTACGACACGATCCCGGTTACCCTGCCGCTGCTGCCCGCCGGCCGCGGCCTGACCCCGGCGCAGCGGATGCACCGGGCGGTGGGCCGGGCGCTGGCGTACGCCGGCCTCGTCGAGGTGCTGACCCTGCCGTTCGTGCCCGCGGACGCCGCCGACGCGCTCAGCCTGGTCGCGGACGACAAGCGGCGCCTGGCGGTCCGGGTCGCCAACCCGATCGCCGAGGACGCCGCCTACCTGCGCACGACCCTGCTGTCCGGTCTGATCGCCGCCGCGGTGCGCAACATCGGCCGGGGCCAGCAGGACCTGGCCCTGTTCGAGGTCGGTCGGGTCTTCCGGGAGCAGCCCGGCGCGCCTGTGCGGGTACCGACGCCGCCGGTGGACCGCCGACCGTCCGTCGAGGAGATTGCTGCGTTGGACTCGGTCCTGCCCAAGCAGGCCCGGCATGTCGCCGCGCTGCTCACCGGTCGCCGCGAACCGGCCGGCTGGTCGGCCCCGGGCCGCGAGGCGGATTGGGCGGATGCCGTCGACGCAGCTCAGGTCGTCGCCGAGGCGGTGGGGATCACCTTGACCGTCACGGCCGGTGACGCGATGCCGTGGCATCCCGGTCGCTGCGCGGAGCTGTCCGTCGGGGGCCGGCTTGTCGGCTTCGCCGGGGAACTGCACCCGCGGGTGCTCGGCGACGCCGGCCTGCCGCCGCGCACCGTCGCGATGGAGCTCAGCCTCGACGTCGTCGTCGAGGCCGCGACGGCGGCGCCGCCGGTCGTCGCGCCGGTGATCTCCACCTACCCGCCGGCCGATCGCGATGTGGCACTCGTCGTCCCGGCGCAGGTGCCGGTCGCCGATGTGACCGAGGCGCTGCGCGAGGGCGCCGGTGACCTGCTGGAGTCGCTGACCTTGTTCGATGTGTTCGAGGGCGCCCAGGTCGGTGCAGGGCAGCGTTCACTCGCCTTCGGCCTGCGGCTGCGAGCGGGGGACCGGACCCTGACCGCCGCCGAGGTGAACGCGGTGCGGGACACAGCCGTCGAGCTCGCCGCGCAACGCACCGGCGCCGTCCTGCGCACCTAGCAGGGCAGCCTTCCCGGCCACATCGCGGCGCGGTCTAGCCTCGTCGGCGTCGACCGAGAATCAGCAGCCCTAGCAGGGGCAGCCGAATCGCGACGAGCAGCCCGCCGCGTCGGCTGCCCGCCAGGGCCCACCGCCGGCCAGCGGTGGCCGCCAAGAGCAACTCGGCGCGAGCTTCGACGCCAAGCGCGCTGTCGTGGGTCTGGGCGTACGCGTGGGCGTCTGCCCAGGTCGTCGTGGGTGGGAGCCGCGCAACAACGGCCGCGAACCCGTCGCGGAAGCCGGGTGTCTCCGCCAGCGCCGGCCAGTGCTCGCTGACCGCCAGCCGGCGCTTGTCGATCAGTGCCGCGCGGGTCGCCTCGATCCGATCCGCGGCGAAGCCGGCCGGTGAGTCCGCCGAGTCCTCACCCGCCGTGAGTGTCCGGACCAGCGCGATCTGCCCGGCGAGCAGCTCAGCGTCGACCTGCGGGCCCGCGTCGACCGGGCCCGCGTCGACCAAGTTCTCGCCGACCAAGTCCTCGCCGACCAGATCCGCGTCGATCCCCACCCGGACCCTCGCACCGGGTATCGGTCCCGCTGCGGCCGTCGCCGCAGTCGGGTGGTCGTCCGATTGTGGGCGGGTCAGGCCCGCGGCGCCGGCGACCGCGTCGAGCTCGGCGTGGAACTCGTCCACGGGCGGCAGGTGGGCGTCGCGTTCGAGCAGGCAGGGCAGCGGGCCCGGCCAGTGGTCGGCTACGGCGCGCAGCAGGTCGAGGACCTCCGGGCGGACCGGGTGGGCATGCGAATCGTGGTAGAGCCCATGCGCGGCGACCCCCCCGGCGATGTGCAGGTAGGCGACCCGCTCCCAGGGGAAGGCGGCCAGGAACCGGTCGGGATCGGTGCCGTGGTTGACCACGTCGCCGTACAGGTTGGCGACGTCGAGCAGCAGCATCGCGCCGGTTCGCTCGGCGAGCTCGGTGAGGAAGGCGGCCTCGTCCAGCTCGTCGTCGGGCCAACGCAGCAGCGCCGCCGGGTTCTCCACCGCGAGTGGGACGGACAGCTCGGCGGTCAGCGACCGGATGTTGCGGGTCAGTACCCGCAGTGCCGCGCGGGAACGTGGCACCGGCAGCAGGTGACCGGCCTCGGCTCCGCCGGCCCGGACGAACGCGGCGTGCTCGCTCACCAGCGGCGCGTCCAGATGCTGCGCGACGCGGACGAACCGGGCGACGCGGGCGGGGTCCAGCGGCTCGACGCCGCCCAGGGACAGCCGGACGCCGTGCGCCACCATCGGCACGCCGAGGCGGGCCAGGGCTACCGGCAGCGGCCGGTCCGGGTCGACACCCTCCGCGATCAGTTCGACGAACGCAAGGTCGTCGCGCTCGGCGAGCGCGGTGGCGAGCTGCGGGCGCCAGCCCACCCCCAGCCCTGGTGGCAGGGGCATAAGCGGGAGAGATGGTGGGAACTGGGCCATCAGTCGCCGCCTGTGGAGCCGCCGCTCGATCCCCCGCCGACCCTGCCTGAGCTGACCCGTCGGGTGAGGGGTTCGTGCAGGCCGAGCTCGATGGCGATCTTCCGACTGGAGCGGCCGAGCGTTGCCGGCCCGAACAGCGCGACCGCCAGCGCGTGCTGCCCGGACAGGCTGCCGTCGGCCAACCCGGGCAGCCGCTGCCGCGCCGCCGTCAGGACGGCCGACCCGGCCTCGGTCAGCCGAGGTGGGGTGCCGGCGGCGAGAACGAGGCTGCCGATGACGCCGATGATCAAAATGGGTGCGGTGTTGGCGCCGCCGGTGAGCGACGTGGACGACAGCCCGAGGATGAATCCGAGGGCGGCCAGGACCAGCGCCGTGGGCCGGCACCACCGCAGCAGCCGCTCCTGCCGGACGGTGGGAAGCAGGCCGTCCCTGCTCAACCGGGTGCGGAGCTCGACCATCGCGGGATCGTCGGCGAGCAGCTTCCCGAGCTCGGCGACCTCCAGCGGACCGTGCTCGGCGATCCAGCGGTGGATGGCCTGGCGCAGGGTGCGGTTCTCCCGGGGCGCCGGTCGGCGGGAGACCAGGGTGCCCCGAAGGCCGCCCTTCTCCACGGATCCGGAGTCACGCAGCGCCACCACCCCGGCCAGCGCCGCCAGCTGCGGACCGCCGGCGAGCATGGCCAGCTCCTCGGCCTGGCCCGGCAAAGGGCCCAGGCCGTCGGCGCCGAGCCGGAAGCGGTCGAGGGTCGACCGGCGCGGGCGCAGCCGGTCCGGCCTGGTCCCGCCCTTCTCGTCGGCGTCGGCCAGGTCGGGATCGGGCGCGCTGCGCCGGACCGTCCATCGGGTGGTGATCACCACGATCGACAGGACGATCACCAGCGCGATATAGCCGATCGCGATTGCCATCCGCCGCTCCTCACCGCAGTGCATCGTTCGATGGACAGTGCGTGAATCGTGCGGCTCAGGATCCGCGGGCGCGGTACCTTCGAGGTCAATGCACGGTCAACTGCCAGGTCAGGTGGCCGACCTGGCAGGCGGGTGGAGCCGAGGACCGAGGCATCCCCTGCGCCGACATCGGCGTGCCACCCCGCCACCCCGCCACGACGGTCACATTCGCGAATTCCATTGCATGCTCATAAGCTCGTGTGTATAACTTTGCACATGGGAGTGATCGCAGCAGTGGCAGGGGCGAGCGGGTACGGCGGCGGGGAGCTTCTCCGCCTGCTGCTCGCCCACCCCGAGATCGAGATCGGCGTGCTGGCGGCGAACACGTCCGCCGGCCTGCCCGTGACGGATGTGCACCCGAACCTGCCCGATCTGGAGGGCCGCGTCTTCACCGACGCCGAGGCGCTCGCCGCGGCCGAGGCGGACGTCGTCTTCCTCGCCCTGCCGCACGGGCAGTCGGCGGCGGTGGCGGCCACCCTGCCCGGCACCGTGCGCGTCGTCGACCTCGGCGCCGACCATCGCCTCGCCGACCCGCAGGCGTGGCGACGTGCCTACGGCGGCGAGCACGCCGGCACCTGGACCTACGGCATGCCCGAGCTGCCGGGGGCGCGGGCGCGGATCGCGGCGAGCCGCCGCGTCGCGGCGCCGGGCTGCTACCCGACCGCCTCCACGCTCGCCCTCGCGCCGCTGCTGGCCGCGGGCCTCGTCGAGCCGCAGGATCTCAGCGTCGTCGCCGCCAGCGGCACCTCCGGCGCGGGCCGCTCGGCCAAGGTGAACCTGCTCGGCAGCGAGGTGATGGGCGACCTCACCGCCTACAAGGTCGGCACCCACCAGCACCGCCCGGAGATCGTGCAGGCCCTTTCCGGCGTGGCCGGTACCGCGGTGAGCCTGTCCTTCACCCCCGTGCTCGCCCCGCTGCCCCGCGGCATCCTCGCGACCTGCTCGGGACGGGCCACCGCCGCCGGCGCCGATTCCGACGCCGTCTACGAGGCGCTGCGCTCGGCGTACGCGGGCGAGCCGTTCGTCCGGGTGCTGCCGCCCGGGCGCTGGCCGCACGCCGCGGCGACCCTCGGCGGCAACGCCGTGCACGTCCAGGGCACCTACGACGCCGAGTCCGGGCGGGCGATCGTCGTGTCCGCCATCGACAACCTCGGCAAGGGCGCGGCCGGCCAGGCGCTGCAGTGCGCCAACCTCATGCTCGGCCTGGCCGAGACCGCGGGCCTGACCGCGCAGGGCATCGCGCCATGAGCGTGACCGCCCCGAAGGGCTTTCGGGCCGCCGGAGTCGCGGCCGGGTTGAAGCCGTCCGGACGTCCGGACGTGGCGCTCGTCGTCAACGACGGGCCGTCCGACGCCGCCGCCGGCGTGTTCACCCGCAACCGGATCCAGGCCGCGCCCGTGCTGTGGACCCGCCAGGCCCTCGCCGACGGCCGGCTGCGTGCCGTCGTCCTCAACTCCGGCGGCGCCAACGCCTGCACCGGGCCGGCCGGCTTCGCCGACACCCACGCCACGGCCGAACATGTCGCGGCCGGGCTCGGTCTCGGCGCCGGGGACGTCGCGGTCTGCTCCACCGGGCTGATCGGCGTCCGCCTGCCCATGGGCAACCTGCTCACCGGGGTCACCGGGGCCGTTGCGGCCCTCGCCGGCACCGGCGGCGACGACGCGGCCGAGGCGATCCGCACCACCGACACCGTCGCGAAGACCGCCGTGCGGATCTCCACGGCAACGCCGGGGGTGACCGTCGGCGCGATGGGCAAGGGCGCGGCGATGCTGGCCCCGTCGCTGGCGACCATGCTCGTCGTCGTCACCACCGACGCCGTCGCCGACGCCGCGACCCTCGGCCGGGCGGTGCGCGAGGCGTCCCGGGTCAGCTTCGAGCGCGTCGACTCCGACGGCTGCCTGTCCACCAACGACACCGTGCTGCTGCTCGCCTCGGGCGCCGCCGGGGTGACGCTGCCCGAGGCCGAGCTCACCGGGCTCGTCGCCGAGGTGTGCACCGACCTGGCCCAGCAGATGCTCGGCGACGCCGAGGGCTCCACGAAGACCATCGCGATCACGGTCACCGGGGCCGCGAGCGAGGCCGACGCGCTGGAGGTCGGCCGGTCCGTCGCCCGCAACAACCTGCTCAAGTGCGCCCTCTACGGCAAGGATCCGAACTGGGGGCGTGTCCTCGCCGCGGTCGGCACCACCCAGGCGGCCTTCGAACCCGACCAGCTCGACGTGTCGATGAACGGGGTGCAGGTCTGCCGGGCGGGCGCGCCCGGAGAGGACCGCGACCTCGTCGACCTCTCCGAGCGCCGGATCGACATCCTCGTCGACCTGCACGCCGGCTCCGAGGAACTCACCATCTGGACGAACGACCTGACCGACGGCTACGTCTACGAGAACTCGGCCTACTCGACATGACCGACACCGCCCCCACCGCCCACACCACCGC
>NZ_JAMPTM010000198.1 GCF_025403375.1 Frankia gtarii | reverse complement strand
GGGCGGGGGGACGGCTACGAAGACGAGGACGCGACTGGGCCGCCACGGGGGAGCATGGCGGTGAGTTCGCGCTGGAACAGTGTTATCGCGGTGCGTGACAGCGGGCTGGGCCCGGCGTTCGCGGCCGGCGGGCAGATGGGCCGGTTGATGGCGGCCAGGGACTGGGGGGCCACGTCCCTCGGCCCGCCCGACACGTGGAGCACGAGCCTGCGCACCTGCGTCGGCCTGTGCCTGGAGTCGCGCTTCTCGGTGGTGGTCACCTGGGGTCCGGAGCTGGCCTACCTCTACAACGATGCCACCATCCCCATCCTCGGCAGTAAGCATCCCGATGCCCTCGGCCGGCCGTTCTGCGAGGTCTGGCCCGAGATCTGGGACTTCACGGGGCCGCTGCTCGACCAGGTGATGTCCGGCGGGGGCGCTACCTGGTCGCAGGACCAGCAACTGCTGATGTTCCGGCACGGCTACCTGGAGGAGACCTACTTCACGTTCTCCTTCGGCCCGGTGCGCGACGCGGAACGCGGCGGGCAGGTCGTCGGCGTGCTGACGACCGCGCAGGAGACGACCCGGCAGATGATCGACACCCGCCGCCTCGCGTGCCTGCGGGATCTCGCCGCCATCGCCTCGCGTCGCGGCGACCAGCGTTCGGTGTGCGCCCGCGCGGCCACGGTGGCCGGTCGCTGGAAGGACGACCTTCCCCATTCCCTCATCCTGCTGCGCGACCAGCGGCGCCCCCACTCGCCGCCGCGGCTGATGGGCTGGTCGGGCCTGGCCGACGAGGGTGCGGCCGCGGACCTGTTCGCCGCGCTCGCGCCGGGTGGTCCCGTCCCCGAGGCGACCTGCGCGCTGACGACGGGGCAGGCACGGGTCGTGGACCGGCTGGCGTCGCGGTGCAGGCTGGTTCTCGCCGACGCCTCGCCGCCGTCGAGTTCGGCGCTGGCCGTGCCGTTCGCGAACGGCCGGGACGGCCATCCGATCGGCCTGCTGCTGGCCGGCGTGAGCGACCGGTTCGCACTCGGCGCCCCCTACCGCGATTTCGTCGCGCTCGTCGCCGGTCAGATCTCGGCCGCCGTCGTGTCGGCCCGCGGCTACGAGGCGGCGCGGGCGCGGGCGGCGCGGGCCCGCCGGTGGGCACTGCGCGACGGGCTCACCGGACTGCCGAACCGGGTGTCGTTCCTCAGCGGGCTCGGGCGGGCCCTCGTCCGGGCCGAAGCCGACGGCTGGCAGGAGCGGGTCGGGCTGCTCTTCGTCGATCTCGACGGTTTCAAGGCGGTCAACGACTCGGCGGGCCACCAGGCAGGTGACTGGGTGCTGCGCGAGATGGCGGCGCGGCTGCGGCGGGCGGTCCGTCCCGGCGACACCGTCGCCCGCCTCGCCGGCGACGAGTTCGCCGTGCTCTGCACGGGGATCACCTCGTCGGAGGCCGTCGTCGGCATCGCCGACCGCATCGTCGAGACCGCCGCCGTGCGCTCGCCCGGCGGCCCGCAGGTCACCTCCAGCGTCGGCGTCGCCGTGTCCGGCCCCGGCCTGACCGACCCCCGGGAGATCCTGCACGCCGCCGACATCGCCATGTACGCGGCCAAGAGGCAGGGACGCCACCGCCGCGTCCTGTTCGACGAGTCCCTGCGCACCCAGGCCACCCGCCGCCGCAAGGCCGCTGTCGGCCCACACCCGCTCAGCGCATCGGCACCCGACGACGGGAAGACGGGTCGCCGGCCGCCCGGACCCGCCGGCCGGTAACCCGTGCTCGTCGGCCCTAGCCCTAGCCCTAGGCCATCGGCCACACCAGCGACTTGTGCTGCAGGAACTCGGACAGCCCCCACCTGCCCCATGCGCGGCCGATCCCGCTGGCCTTGCAGCCGCCGAAGGGTCCGTGCGGGCCGAGTCCGCCGGTGCCGCCGTTGAGGGACACCATGCCTGCGCGGATCTGGCCCCCGATGCGGTAGGCCCGCGTCGGGTCACCTGACCAGACTCCGCCGCCGAGTCCGAAGTCGCTTTCTCGACCCCGACGAACACGGTCGGTTCGACGAAGAAGCCCTTCGACAGGCGGGTCGGGCGGCCGCCGCCGCCGGCGTGCCGGTGACGACGTCGAACACTCCCGGCGGCAGACCCGCCTCCTCGGCGATCTCCGCGACCAGGAACGCCGACAGGGGAGTGCAAGGCGAGGGCATGAACACGGGCGTGCACCCGGCGGCCAACGCCGGTGCGAGCTTGAACGCGGCCAGGAAGAACGGCGCGTTGTACGGCGTGATGATCGAAGCCACGCCGTAGGGCTCGCGGCGCACGACGCCCTGGCCGACGCCGAGCGGGGTCTCGTAGGGCAGCATCGGCTCGTCGAACTCGAACAAGAGCAGCACCCGCTCGGCGAGTTCGGCCTGGTCGGTGCCCGGCCGAGTCGCGGACGGGATGCGGACGGAATTTCGGTACAGTCCGGTCAGGTACTTTCCACGACGTGTGGGGGAGCGTGGTGCGCGCCGGGCTGCGGGTCTTTGTCAGCCATACGTCGGACATGAATACGTATCCGGCTGACCGGGCCTTCGTACGGGCGGCGTCAGACGCGGTGCGCCGCAGTGGGCACATCGCCATCTCCATGGAGGACTTCCCCGCGGTCAGCAGCCTGCCGGCGTCCTTCTGCCAGGAACAGGTCCGTGAATGCGACGTGTACATCGGGGTCATCGGCTTTCGGTACGGCTCGCTGGTGGCCGGCGGCCTGCACGGCGACGGCACCGCGGTGGGCGCCGTGTCCGCAACCGTTGCACCGCAGGGAGATCCGTCCGGGAGATCCGACGCGGCGGGCCCGCCGCGTCGAACGGCCGTCTCCTATACGGAACTGGAGTTCCTCACGGCGGTCGAGAGCGGGATTCCCCGGCTGTTGTTCCTGCTGCACGAGGACACCCCGATTCCGCGCAGTCTCACCGACCGCAATCTTGACCTGGTCGACGATTTCCGGGCACGGCTACGTTCCGCCGGTGTGACCGTCGGTACCTTCCGCACCGCCGACAGTCTGGAAGCGCAGGTCACGCGTGCGCTGACCCATCTGCGGCGCGTCGATGAGGACGATCTCCTGCATTTCGTCGAGCCAGCCGATCCGGTCGAGCCAGCCGATCTGGTCGATCTGGTCGATCCGGTCGAGCCAGCCGATCCGGTTGATCCGGTCGAGCCGAAGCCCACCGATGATTTCGGCGGCGATGAGCCGCCTTCGCCCGTCCCGCCGGCAGCCGTGGCCTGGTGGCGGCGCCGGTCGCGTTACGTGATCGGCGCGGCGGTGCTCGCCGGCGCCGTCGCCGCCGGGGCGGTCCTCGGCGCCGGGGTGGGGCGGTCGGGATCGTCGCGCGCCTGCCGGCCGGCCAACCCCGTGACCGCGCTGCCGGCCGCGGAGACCTGGGTGGGATCCCACGAGGAGCAGTGCATCGGGTTCAGCGACGGCGCGTACACGTTCGACTCCACCTCGCCCGACCTCGTCGCGCTGCTGACCACGATCGGCCACCAGAACGCCGCGCTCGCCCACAAGGGCGGGGTGTACACCGTGGTGGTCGCGGCCCCGCTGACCGGGCTGCACTCCCGACCCGGCGGCGTGCAGGCCGACTCGCCGACGACCGTCGGGCAGGGGGGCCTCAACGAGCTGCGCGGGGTGCAGCTTGCCCAGGCGGCGATCAACGCCGCCGCGGACGCCCCCGGCTCCCGGGCCCGGATCCGGCTGCTGGTCGCCAACGTCGGATGGCACTCGGGCGGCGCGCTCACCGTCGCCGAGCACATCGACGCGGTGGCCCGCGCCGATCCGGGCCTCGCCGGGGTCCTGGGCCTGTTCCAGAGCACCGCGGCCGCCCGGCAGGCGGTGGCGATGCTCAGCGGTACCACCCACATCCCCATCGTGTCGTCCACCGCCTCCGACGACGGCTTCACCCAGCCCGTCGGGCTGCCCGAGCACACCCGCCGCGCGTTCGACTGGTACTTCCGGGTCGGGCCGACCAACCGCCGGGAGGCGGGCGTCATCGCCCACGCGGTCCCGGAGATCATGAAGCGGGAGGGGCGCGGCGACGAGCCGATCCGGCCGTTGATCGTCTCCGCGGGCGTGGTCGGCGACCCGAAGGCCCCCAACGCCGACCACTACAGCGACAACCTCGCCCAGGACATCAGCGCCGAGCTGCGCCGGCTGCCCCACGCCGCCCCGGCCGTCCTCGTGCCCTTCCCCGGCCCCGAGCAGGCGGCGTCGGCCAACGCCGCGGACGGCGGCCCCACCGTGCCGGGTGTCCTCGGCCACACGCTGAGCGCGCGCTGCACCGGGCCGCAGCCGCCGAACCTGCTCGTCTACACCGGCCGGACCACGAGCGTGAGCACCCTGCTGGAGGCACTGACCGGCTCCGCCTGCGGCAAGGCGGACCCGCACCTGCCGATCATTTCCGGGGACGACGCGATGGAACTGGAGACCGATCCGGGGGAGATCGCGTGGAACGACCAGGGCGGCCACACCTTCTACTTCGCCGACTTCGGCCTCGCCCAGCCCGGCGACGTCACGCAGTCCTACCTGGAGCAGGCCGGCACGGGCAGCGCGGTGCCCGGGCAGTGGGCGGCGCAGGTGCGCGGCACCCCCCAGCGGCTCATCTCCGGGCACACGATCGTCGCCTTCGACGCGATGTCGGTCCTCGCCCGGGCCATCGGCGTCGCCGAGCGCACCACCCCGCCGCCGGGCCAGCTCCGCGCGAACATCAAGACGGTCCTGAACGGCACCTGCGGCGACCTCGCCCTCGCCGGCGCGAACGGCTACATCAGCTTCGACCGGTACGGCGATTCGACCAGCGCACCGGTGCTCATCCGTCGGTTCGACCCGACCAACGCCGCGGTGACGACCGTCGTGGCCGGCACGGCCGAGGAAAGCCTGCACCGCCCCACCGCCGCGACGGCCGACTGCACCGTCCTCTGAGCCGGCTCCGGCTCCGGCGCTGTCGCTGTCGCTGTCGTCCGGGCGAGCGTCCGGGCGACGCCGCCGGGTAACTGGTTGCGTCCGGGCACAACCGCGGTTGACGATCGGAGGGTTTGGCCCGCGGGCCTGGAGGGGAGCAGCGTGGTAGCGCAGGACCAGGGCCCGGGGCGGGCCGCACCGTCGCCCCCGTCGTTCGTGCCGGCCGAAGTGGCCGTCGACCTCGCCGAGGACGCGCCGTTAGCCGGCCGGGTGCACGCCGGCGCCGGCGTCACCCGGGAGGCGGCGGAGCCGGACGGCGGGCGCCGAGATCGGCAGCTGATCCTGCTGACCTGCCTGGCGGGGATGTTCGCGACGACGTTCACGGCGACCGTGCTGTCCGTGTCGATCCGCACGGTGGCCGGCGACCTGCACAGCAGCGTCGACGTCATCTCCTGGGCGGTGACCGGCTCGCTGCTCGCCCAGGCGGTCGCGATGCCGATCCTCGGCCGGGTCGGCGACATCCGCGGGCACCGGCGCACGTTCCTCGTCGGCTCCGTGCTCGCCGTCGTGTTCTCGCTGGCGACCGCGCTGGCCTGGGATCCGGTGTCGCTCATCGCCTTCCGCGCGGCGGCGCAGGTGGCGGGCGCCGCGACGATTCCCGCGTCGTTCGCGATGCTGTTCCACGCCTTCCCGCCGCACGAGCGGGTGCGGCCGTCGGCCTGGGCGTCGGGGGTGCTGTCCGGGGCGTCGGTGAGCGGGCTCGCCATCGGCGGGCTGGTCATCGACTCGATCGGGTGGCGGCCGCTGTTCCTCATGCAGGCCGGGATCGCCCTGATCCCGCTGGTCGCGGCGGTGAAGGTGCTGCCGGTCGACGTCGGTAACCGCAGCCTGAAGCTGGACAAGGTCGGCGCGCTGGTGCTCGGCGCGGCGACGTTCGCGCTGACCTTCGGGGTCAACCGGGCCGCCGGCTGGGGGCTACGGCCGATCGTGATCGGCCTGCTCGTGGCCGTCCCGCTGCTGCTGTGGCTGCTGGTCGTCGTCGAGCGGCGCACCGCCATGCCGGTCCTGCCGACCACGCTGCTCGGCGAGCGTGACATCCGGGCCGCGGGGGCGAGCTCGTTCCTGCTCGGCGCCGCCCACATGGGCAACTTCCTGGTCACGCCGCTGCTGCTGGAAGGCGTGTTCGGGCTGTCGGTTGCGGCCACCTCCCTGGTGACGATGACCCGAACCCTGTCGATCGCGCTGGCCGCGCCGTCGGCGAGCCGGCTGGGTGCCTGGATCTCGCCGCGGGTGCTCGCGGGCGTGGCCGGCGGGGTCTACACGATCGCCCTGGCCGTGCTCGCCCTCGGCACCCAGTACGACCGCCTGCCCGTGGTCGTCGCCGGCCTGATCGTCAGCGGCCTGGCGTTCGGGCACGCCCAGCCGCCGCTGCTCGTGATCACCGGCAACGCCGCCCCCGCGGACAGCTTCGGCCTGGCCACCTCACTGCAGCAGACCGCCAACCAGATCGGCGCGGTGATCGGGATGAGCCTGCTGTCGGCGATCGTCGGCGACGCGCTGCACGCCGCCCCGTTCACCGCCGCCTACCTGGCCGCCGCCGGCCTGTCCGCCGCCGCCGGCCTGGCCATCCTCTTCGCCCACCGCACGCCCACCAGCCTTGCCGATCCGGTGGCACTGGACCCAGACGTCAGGCCGGACCGAAGATCGGCGGAATCCGCGGCAGGTTGACCTCGACGTCGATGGCTGGCTAGAGCTGCGGGCCGTTACGGTCGAGTTCGGCGAGCCAGGCGGCGGCGCTGGCGTCGGACGGCGCGCGCCAGTCGCCGCGGGGCGACAGGGTGCCGCCGAAGGAGACCTTCGGGCCGTTGGGCAGCGCCGAGCGCTTGAACTGCGAGGCCATGAAGCGGTGCAGGAACTCCCGCAGCCAGCGCACGATCGTCGCCATGTCGTAGGCGTGCCGCTCGGCGTCGGGGAAGCCGGCGGGCCAGCCGTCGGCCAGCGCGTCGCGCCAGGCGTGCCAGGCGAGGAAGGCGATCTTCGACGGCGCCAGGCCGTGGCGCAGGAGGTGGTAGAGGAAGAAGTCGTGCAGCTCGTAGGGGCCGATGCGGTCCTGGGTGCTCTGGATCGCCCCGGTCTCGGCGTCGGCGGGGACCAGCTCGGGGGAGATCTCGGTGTCGAGGACGGCGGTCAGCAGCTTCCCGGTGTCGGCGTCGAACTGGTCGTGGCCCACCGCCCACCGGATGAGGTACTGGATCAGCGTCTTGGGCACGCCGGCGTTGACGGCGTAGTGGCTCATCTGGTCGCCGACGCCGTAGGTGCACCAGCCAAGCGCCAGCTCGCTGAGGTCGCCGGTGCCGACGACGAACCCGCCGTGGTGGTTGGCCAGCCGGAACAGGTAGTCGGTGCGCAGCCCGGCCTGCACGTTCTCGTAGGTGACGTCGTAGGTGGCGGTGCCCTCGGCGGCGGGATGGCCCAGGTCGGCGAGCAGCTGGCGGGCGGCGGGGCGGATGTCGATCTCCGCCGCCTCGACGCCGAGCGCGTGCATCAGCGCCCAGGCGTTCGCCTTCGTCTCGTCCGAGGTGGCGAACCCGGGCAGGGTGTAGCCGAGGATCGTCGTGCGCGGCACCTCGAGACGATCACACGCCTTCGCCGCGACGATCAGCGCGTGCGTCGAGTCGAGCCCGCCGGAGACGCCGATGACCATCCGGCCCCCGCCGGTCGCCCGAAACCGCCGGGCCAGGCCGTGGACCTGGATGTTGAACGCCTCGTAGCAGTCGAGGTCGAGCCGCTCGGCCGTGTCGGGGACGAACGGGAAGCGCCGCTGGTGGCGGCGCAGCCCGACGTCGCGGCGGTGCGGGCGGTGGTCGAAGCGGACCGTGCGGAACCGCTGCTCGGGCCGGCCGGCCGCCGCGGCGCTGTCGTTGAACGTCCCCGTGCGCATCCGTTCCTGGCGCACCCGGGCGAGGTCGACGTCGGCGACGAGGAGCTGCGGGGTGTCGGCGAAGCGTTCGGACTCGGCGAGCAGATCCCCGAGCTCGTGGATCGTGCCCTGCCCGTCCCAGGCCAGGTCGGTGGTGCTCTCGCCGGTCCCGGCCGCCGAGTAGACGTAGGCGGCGAGCGCGCGTGCCGACTGGGCGGCGGACAGGTGCGCGCGGTCGGCGGCCTTCCCGACGACGATGTTCGACGCGGACAGGTTCGCCAGCAGCGTCGCGCCGGCCATCGCCGCGTACGACGACGGCGGGATCGGCGCCCAGTAGTCCTCGCAGATCTCCACGCCGACGACGAGGTCCGGCAGGTCCGCCGCCTCGAAGATCAGATCCGTGCCGAACGGGACCGTCCGCCCCGCGACGGTGATCTCCTCGCCGGTGACGCCGGCGCCCGAGGCGAACCAGCGCTTCTCGTAGTACTCGCGGTAGTTCGGCAGGAACGTCTTGGGCACCACGCCGAGGATCCGCCCGCGCGAGATCGCCAGCGCCGTGTTGTACAGCCGCCCGCGCCGGCGCAGCGGCGCTCCGACCAGCAGCAGCGGCGCGAGCTCACGGCTGGCCCGGCACACCGTGTCCACCGCCTGCTCGACCGCGCCGAGCAGCGCGTCCTGTAGGTGCAGGTCGTCGAGCGCGTACGACGACAACCCGAGTTCGGGGAAGACGACGACGTCGACGCCGTCGGTGTCCGCCTGGCGGGCCAGCGCGACCGTCGCCTCGGCGTTGCGCGCCGGCTCCGCGGTCACCACCAGCGGCGTGGCCGCCGCGACCCGGGCCAGGCCGTGGCTGTGGATCGCGGTGAACTCCCGCCGCGGCTCGCCGAACTCTGGCTGTGGCTCGCCGAACTCTGGCTGCGTCACATCGTCTCCCGCTTTGTCGGTGCCCGCCGCCCGCATTTTCGCTCACCCGCCGTCCGCATTGTCGCCCTCCCGCCAACGGGTGAGCACCTCCGATCCGCCCCGATCACCGGAAGTGCCAGCGGCGGGCCGGTCTGTGGCCGTGGGACGAGCCCCGACGCCGCCCCGCGGCCCGGCTCCAGCGCCGGGCGCTCGGCTCCCGCCCGCGCGGCGCCGCGTCCTGGGCAGGGCAGATGCGGACGCCTACCGGACGACAGGGCACGCCGAAGACCCGCGAACAGGGAGTCGTACCGGTACCTTCCGTCTTCGGGGAAGGGAAGGAAGTCCCTCGCCGTAGGGTCATCGCAAGCCGACTCTGGGTGTATGGGTCAGAAGACGATCGATGGTAACGAGGCCGCCACCTCGGTGGCCTACCGGGCAAGTGAGGTGATCGCCATCTACCCGATCACCCCGGCGTCGGCGATGGGAGAGCTCGCCGACGCCTGGGCGACGAAGGGCCGGGCGAACCTGTGGGGCGCTGTCCCCGACGTGGTCCAGTTGCAGAGCGAGGGTGGTGCCGCCGGCGCCGTGCACGGGGCGTTGCAGGCCGGCGCCCTGTCGACCACGTTCACGGCCTCCCAGGGCCTGCTGCTGATGCTGCCCAACATGTTCAAGATCGCCGGCGAGCTCACGCCGATGGTCCTCCACGTCGCCGCCCGCACCATCGCCACGCACGCGCTGTCCATCTTCGGTGATCACAGCGATGTGATGGCCGCGCGTTCGACCGGCTTCGCCATGCTCTCCTCCGCCTCCCCCCAGGAGGCCCACGACCTGGCCGCCGTCGCGCACATCGCCACGCTGGAGTCCCGGGTCCCGTTCCTGCACTTCTTCGACGGTTTCCGCACCTCGCACGAGCTCAACGAGGTCCACGAGATCGACGACGCCACGCTCGTCGGGCTGCTGCCCGCCGAGCAGGTCGAGGCGCACCGGCTGCGCGCGCTGTCCCCGGACAGCCCGGTGATCCGCGGCACCACCCAGGACCCGGACACCTTCTTCCAGTCCCGGGAGGCGTCGAACGCCTACTACACCGCTGTCCCCGGGATCGTGGCGCGGGCGATGGACCGGGTGGCCGCGGCCACCGGACGGTCCTACCGGATCTTCGAGTACCACGGGCATCCCGAGGCCGAGCGGGTCGTCGTCGTCATGGGCTCGGGTCGTTCCGCGGTGCGTGAGGCCGTCCTGCGCCTCGTCGCCCGCGGTGAGCGGGTCGGGTTCGTCCAGGTCCGGCTCTACCGGCCCTTCGACGGCGCGGCGTTCGTCGCCTGCCTGCCGGCGACGGTGCGCTCCCTCGCGGTCCTCGACCGGACGAAGGAGCCGGGTGCCCTCGGTGAGCCGCTGCGCCTCGACGTGCTCGCCGCGCTCGCGGAGCGGCCGGAAAGCATGCCGCGGGTCATCGGCGCCCGCTACGGGCTGGCGTCGAAGGAGTTCACCCCGGCGATGGCCGCGGCCGTGTTCGACGAACTGGCCAGCGCCGCGCCGCGCCGGGAAGTGACGGTCGGCATCCACGACGACCTCACGAACCTCTCCCTCGACGTGGACGACGCCGGGTATCCGGAGGACGCCGACGTCCGCCGGGCGGTGTTCTACGGCCTCGGCAGCGACGGGACGGTCGGCGCCACCCGGGCGAGCGCCGCCATCGTCGCCGACCACACCCCGCTGCACGCGCAGGCCTACTTCGTGTTCGACTCCAAGAAGTCCGGGTCGATGACGGTGTCACACCTGCGCCTGTCGCCCCGCCAGGTCGACGCGCCGTGGCTCATCAGCGACGCCCAGTACGTCGGCTGCCACCAGTTCTCGCTGCTCGAGCGGGTCGACGTGCTCGAGGTGGCCGCCACCGGCGCCACCGTGCTGATCAACAGCCCGTTCCCGGCGGAGCAGGTGTGGGAGCACCTGCCCGCCGACGCGCAGCGCCACCTGCTCGAGCGCGGCGCCCGGCTGTTCGTCGTCGACGCCGACCGGGTGGCCCGCGAGGCCGGCCTGCCCGGGATCGTCAGCCCCGTGCTGCAGACCTGCTTCCTGCAGCTGTCCGGGCTGCTGGCGGCCGACACGGCGGTCACCGCGGTCAAGGAGGCCATCCGCGTCGCCCAGGGCAAGCGCGGCGAGGCCGTGCTGCGACGCAACTTCGCCGCCGTCGACGCCTCCCTCGGCGCGCTGGCCGAGGTCGACCTGACCGGCCGCACCGTCGGGGAGCGCACGGCCCGGCGCCTCGAGGGCGACGCGCCGGTGTTCGTCAAGGAGGTCACCGCCCGGATCATGGCGGGGGAGGGGAACCTGCTCCCCGTCAGCGCGCTGCCGGCCGACGGCACCTTCCCGGTGGGCACCGCCCGCTACGAGAAGCGTGCCATCGCCCACGAGCTGCCCGTGTGGGACGCCGACCTGTGCATCAACTGCGGCAAGTGCACGATCGTCTGCCCGCATGCCGCGATCCGGATGGCCGCCTTCGACCCGGCGCTGCTCGCCGACGCCCCCGCGACGTTCAAGTCGCGTCAGCCCAAGGACAAAGATCTCGCCGGGCTGCGGGTGAGCATCCAGGTGGCGCCGGACGACTGCACCGGGTGCACCCTGTGCGTCAAGGTCTGCCCGGCGACCAGCCGGGAGAACAAGGAGCACAAGGCCCTCGACATGGTGGCCGCCGCGCCGCGCCTCGCCGAGGAGCGCGCCGGCTGGGCGTTCTACGAGACGCTGCCGCCGATCGACCCGACGCTCATCCCCGCGGAGAACGTCCGCGGCTCGCAGCTGCGCCAGCCGCTGTTCGAGTTCTCCGGCGCCTGCTCCGGCTGCGGCGAGTCGCCGTACCTGAAACTACTCACCCAGCTGTTCGGCGACCGCATCCTCATCGCGAACGCCACCGGCTGCTCGTCGATCTTCGGCGGGAACCTGCCGACGACGCCGTGGACGACGGGCCCCGACGGCCGCGGCCCGGCGTGGGCGAACTCGCTGTTCGAGGACAACGCCGAGTTCGGCCTGGGCATGCGACTGGGGCTCGACAGCCACGCGCGGGAGGCCCGCCGGTTGCTGCGGGCCGCCGCGCCGATCGTCGGTGACTCGCTCGTCGACGAGCTCCTCGGCGCCGACCAGAGCACCGACGCCGGCATCCTCGCCCAGCGCGCCCGCGTCGCCGAACTGCGCCGGCGCCTCGCCGGTACCGAGCACGACGCCCGGCTCGACCCGCTCGTCGACAACCTGGTCGACAAGAGCGTGTGGATCGTCGGCGGCGACGGGTGGGCCTACGACATCGGTTTCGGCGGCCTCGACCACGTCCTCGCCTCCGGCCGCAACGTCAACGTGCTCGTCCTCGACACCGAGGTGTACTCCAACACCGGCGGGCAGGCGTCGAAGTCGACGCCGCGCGGCGCGGTCGCGAAGTTCGCCGGCGGCGGCAAGCGCACCCGCAAGAAGGACCTCGGCCTGCTCGCCGCCGCCTACGGCGACGTGTACGTGGCGCAGATCGCGCTGGGCGCCAACGACCAGCACACGGTGCGGGCGTTCAACGAGGCGGCGAGCTGGCCCGGCCCGTCGCTCATCGTCGCCTACAGCCACTGCATCGCCCACGGCATCGACATGACCGAGGGCCTGTCCCACCAGAAGGCGGCGGTGAAGTCGGGTTACTGGCCGCTCTACCGGGTCGACCCCCGCTCCGAGCAGCCGTTCTCGCTGGACTCGCGGCCGCCGTCGATGACCTTCGCCGAGTTCGCCGCCACCGAGTCCCGCTTCACCCGGCTCGCCGCGGTCGCCCCCGATGCGGCCGCCGGGCTGGTGGAACTCGCCCAGGAGGACATCCGCGCCCGCTGGCAGACCTACGAGCACGAGGCCGCCGCCGCGCCCCGCACCGGCGACGCCTCGCAGACCTGACCGACCGCCCGCCCCTCCGCCGCCGTCCGCGCTGCCAAGCCGGACGG
>NZ_JAMPTM010000197.1 GCF_025403375.1 Frankia gtarii | reverse complement strand
CCCTCGACCCGCCCGCGCAGTACACCGAGCTGCGCGAGAACCAGCCCGTCATCAAGGCACGCTTCCCCAACGGCTCGACCGGCTGGCTGGTCACCCGCTTCGAGGAGGGCAGCCAGGTCTTCAGCGATCCCCGCTTCAGCGCGAAACGCCGCCGCCACGACGCCCCCGAGGGCGAGCAGGCCGAGACCGGGGACGATGCGCCGTTCGACGCGGGCTTCGTGATGATGGACGAGCCCGACCACGGCGCCTACCGGCGGCTGCTCACCGCCCGCTTCACCCCCAAGGCCGTGCAGACCAGGCTCCAGCCCTACCTGGACAGGATCGTCGAGGAGCACCTCGACGCCATCGCCGCCGGACCCGAGACCTTCGACTTCGTCCAGGCCATGTCGCTGCCCATCCCGTGCCTGGTGATCTGCGAACTGCTCGGCGTCCCCTACGCCGACCGCGACGGTTTCCACCACGCCACCGAGACGATGATGGACATGGGCGTCAGCCGCGCCGAGCGCGACCGCGGGGCCCACTGGCTGGTCGACTACGTCACCGCGCTGGTCGCGGACAAGCGCCGCTCCGGTGACACCGAGGGCATCCTCGCCGAACTGATCGGCAAGGCGGACGCCGAGGGGTCGATCCTGACCGAGCGCCAGCTCGTCGGCCTCGGCGTCCTGCTGCTGTTCGCGGGGCACGACACGACGGCCGCCATGATGGGCCTGTCCACGCTCACCCTGCTCACCCATCCCGACCAGCGCCGGGACCTGATCGAGCGCCCCGAGCGGATCGGGACCGCGATCGAGGAACTCATGCGCTACCTGACCATCGTCCAGTTCGGCCTCGGCCGGGTCGCCGTGGAGGACCTGGAGCTCGGCGGCGCCCACATCGCCAGGGGCGAGCTGGTCGTGGTCGCCATGAACGCCGCCAACCGCGATCCCCGCGTGTTCGCCGACCCCGACGCCCTCGACCTCGACCGCGCCATGGTCCGTCACCTGGGCTTCGGCTACGGCGTCCACGCCTGCCTCGGCCAGAACGTCGCCCGTGCCGAGCTGAGGACCGTCCTGCCGGCGCTGTTCCGGCGATTTCCCGACCTGCGCCTCGCCACCCCGCTGGCCGAGGTCCCGATGGACTTCACCGGCACCAACTACGGCGTCCGCCAGCTCATGGTCACCCGCTGAGCAGCACGGCGGCACCGATCCGGACTCCCGATCCGGACTCCCGGTCAGGCCGTCGGGCGGCGACCCAGCCGATGTCGGTCGACCGGGTGGCCGGACCCCTGCTTCAGGAAACGATCGAGAACGTTGGCGGTGATCCGCGAGACGTTGTTGTCACAGTCGTTGTGCGAGAGGCTTCCCGCCCAGGCGATCGAAGACGTCGAAAAGACAGCACCGCCGGACTCGGTCTCGAACAGGGTCATGTCCGCCCGGACATCCCGGTGCTCACTGCCGCCGAGCCCCGGGTACATGAACCCGATCTCCTCCACCACCAGCAGGTAGGAGTCGTCGTGGTACTCCGAGGATGCGAGCAGGTACGTGCCCGGCGGGGTGCCGAGGCGGACGTCGGCACGGTCCAGTTCCTGGCCGGCCGCGCCGCCGCGCTCCAGCCCGAAGTCGCCGATCAGCTCCTCCTCGCCCACCCCGGAGAAGACCCAGGACACCTTCGCGTCGGCACTGTCCGGCATCCGCCGGTAGTACGAGGACCCGGTGAACCCCTCCGCCGTGAACCCGGCGCCGAACACCTTCTGCGGTGCGCGGCCGCGGTTGCGCCACAGCCCGCCCTTCTCACCGGTGGTGGAGTGCAGGGTCTCCCCGGGCGCGGCCTGCCAGGCCCGGGAGCCGGCCTCGCCCTTGCGGACCTCCATCACCCAGGGTTTCTCGGGGTGGAAGGACACGACCCAGTAGAACCCGTTGCCGCCCATGTACATCACGCGCCCGCCGCCGCCGATGTAGTCCTCGTACGCGTCGAGCATCGGCTCGGAGGTGTACTCGGGATGAGTGCCGGTCATGACCACCCGATACGGCCGCATCGCCGCCACGCCGCGCCTGTGGACGTCCTCGTCGCAGATGACGTCGAAGTCGTATCCCTTTTCGGTGAGCCAGTTGACGAGATAGAGATCCGCGGGGAACTGCCACGTCCCCATGTGTGTGAACCGGTACCGCGGGCGCATGTTCAGGATCGGCCGGCGCCGCGAGGTGTAGGCGACGCCGCTGCCGTCGGCATGCAGGTCGTAGGTGGATCGTCCGAACACGCCGTGTTCGAGCTGGAACACGTCCAACGGCTGTACCAGGGGCGTGTGGCCGCCGACGGCCTGCCCGAGAGGTGAACCACTGGACAGGTGCTCGTTGGCGTAGGCCTGGTAGCTGGCGGTGGGCAGCAGCAGGGCGATCGACTTCTCGTGCCCCGGGGCCGGGCCGACCAGGAACGGCACGTGGTCCTCGAAACCGTCCGCTCGCAGCCGCAGGGCGTACACCCCCGAGGGCAGGTCGGCGCCCACCGGCAGGGTGCAGGTCGCCGCCCAACCGGTGTCGTCGACGTCGTCGCAGTGAAGATGTACCGCGCCGTACAGCTCGGGGTGCGCCGTCCAGTCGTAGGAGGAGCCGTCCCAGTTCTGGGCGGTCACGGCCCGGGTGGGCATGTTCACCAGCCTGCCGGTGGCCCGGGTGCCGCCGTCGGTGCCACCACCGGGGCGGATCTCGGTGCTGTCGATCCGGGCGGACAGATCCCACCAGGCGGTGAGCCCGTCGGTCACCGTCGGCGCGTTGCCACTGGTGGCCAGCCGGCGCACCTCGCCGCCGGTCAGGGCCCGCCGGTAGACCGCCGGGAGCGCGATCTTGCCGTTGTACGCCCCCCGCACGACGGCCCCGTCGGTCGTGTCCAGGGCGCCGAGGAGCAGGTCGACCGCCGGGATCTCCGGCGGGCCGCCCAGCGCGCCGGAGACCTGCACCACGTCGTTGGCCACCAGCCTGCCGAACCGGCTGTTGTACCGGTTCACCACCGGCACCGCGGTCACGGCGGCAAGGCCGGTCGCGCCGTCCCAGCTCGCCGCCAGGGCGTACCAGGTGGCGGCCCGCAGGCCGGCGGGCGCGGTGAGGCAGCGGGAATCCCGGCCCGCGCCGAAGACGACAGCGGGCCGCAGCCCCTCGGTCAGTACCAGCGCGACACCCGTCGATGTGGCGGCGTCCCAGGCGGACAGCACCGGCTGCCGGGCCCCGTCGGTGGTGGGCTGGACGAAGGCGAACAGGGTCAGCGAACCGTCCGGTGAGCGCAGGATGTCGCGGGCGCCGGGAAGCCGACCGTACGACCCGACATGTGCCGGCTGGTCCAGGAGCGGGTACACGCCGTTGACCTCGGAGTCCAGCTCCGTTTCGCGAAATCCCGGGCCGCCTGGAGTGGTGTCGCCGTGGCGCAGCCGGACGAGGTCCGCTCGAAAGGTTTCGGCCCCCTGTCCGCTGACCCGGAAGGTCAGTTCCTGACCGGGGCGGACGATGATGTCGTCACAGTAGCCGAGAATCCAGATCGGGAAGGAATCCGCAACCCCTTCGCCGCTCACGCGACGACACCGAAGACCTGTCGGAGCCGGCGCAGGAAAACCGCGTGTACCGCCGCGCCCTCGGTCGGATAGGGGCCGGTGACCCGTTCGGTACGCAGACCCGCCGGGGCGGTGGTGAAACGGGATACGTACCACCTCTCGTCGCCGCCGTACTCGACGATCAGCTTTCCCGGAATGGCGAACGATCCAAGGTAGGTGAGGACCCGGCGGAGCGCGTCGCTGTGCTGGCCAAACGGCTGGTGCTCATGCTCCGCAATGAGTTCGGGTGTCAGCGTCGGCCGCAGGTCGACGTACATGCGTTCGTGAAAGCGGGCGGCGACCATCCCGTCGAGTGTCTCCTGGCTGGACAGCGGCACTGTATCCCTCCTCGCCATCAGAACCCCTCCCGCGGCGCCGGGCGGCCCCACCCCGGGGGGTTGTACCCGGCAGCCCGCAGAAGCAGTCGGCAGCGCCCGTATCGACCGAGATGCGCCAGCTGGACGGCGCGGAGCGGAACCACATCGGGGCGATCTCCCGGCCGACGGCGTCCACGGCCCACCGCCCCGGTGCACGGGGCGGGAATCAGGTTCGCAGCCACCCACAGGTTTACCGGCCCGACCCGGAATACCTCGACATCGGCCGCGGTATCCGCGCGGAGAATGCCAGCGGGCCCGGCCGGGTGGTGGTGGCGTGTGAGTTGTTCGACGACCGGGTATACCAACCATCA
The DNA here is from genome assembly GCF_025403375.1 of Frankia gtarii. Classification (GTDB taxonomy): domain Bacteria; phylum Actinomycetota; class Actinomycetes; order Frankiales; family Frankiaceae; genus Frankia; species Frankia gtarii. Next base: position 8,453 of record NZ_JAMPTM010000197.1, on the reverse strand, counting down.
CGCCGGCATGTATTCGATGGCGTCGGAGGTGTGCCATGCGCGGACTGTCAAAGATCAAGGCTCTCGTCCTGATTGCCGGGACCGGAGCATCACTGGCCATAATCCCGTTGACACCAGCCAGTGCCGGTACGATCAACAATCCGCTGACGGTGACCGGAACCGTCAGGTGCAAGCCCCCCGGCTCCGCCGAATCACTGAAGATCACCGGCGGCGGGGAGGCACACGGCACAACCGTGGGTTCGGGCGGACAGTTCTCGCTGTTCTTCAGCAACCCGCAGCTTCCCAGCGCCGCGATTGCCCAGGTGCGATGCGATGTCGCCGGCATCAGGACCTTCCGGAGCACGCCCTTCTCCCTGCAACGACCGGTGACCGGGCAGACTCTCGTCGTGAACCTCGTAGCCTGACCTGACCAGCCGGGCAGACGGATGGTGCGCACCCGAGTGGGGGCGCACCATCCACTACCCGGTGAGTGACACGCCCTTACGTAGTTTCCCGAGCACGGCGACCATGCCGCCGCGAAACGGTTCGCCGTCGAATCCCAGGAGGTCGCAACCCGACTCGGCCAGCACCACCGGCAGCAGGCGGAGCGCTTCGGGATCGTCGCGGACACCGAGACCGGCAAGCTCCCCTCAGCCCACCAAGTGGACCGATCAGCCGCAATTCGTCCACGCTAAATGTCCTTCTATGTCAACGCGCGCGGCGCGACGACGCACCCACCGCTCGCGGGCCGCCGCCGGGGGAGGATCCGCGCGTCACGCGGAACGCCCCTCGGCGCCGAGGATCGCCATCAGCTCCGGCCGGGAACCGACCTTCACCTTGGCGAAAATCGACTTCATGTGATCGCGCAGGGTGTGCCGGGAAATCCACATCCGCTCGGCGATCTCATCGGTCTTGTGGCCGGCGATCAGGTATTCGGTCACCTGGCGTTCCCGACCGGTCAGGCCGTACAGCGCGAACAGCAGAGGGAGCATCTGCGCCGGCCCGGCGGGTTCGAGCATCACCGCCGTGCGGGGCGACATGCCTGCGCCGTCCACGAGGACGTCGGCGTGCACGAGCAGCCATCCCCACGCAGGCAGTCGCAGGCGCAGCCTGGCGGCCCGCGGCGGCACGGCGGCCATCGCGTTGGCCTGTGCCTGGAGTGCGACGACCGCGATCGGGATCGGCGTCTCACCCTGCGACGGGGGCGACATCCGGTGGATCCACCGGTCCGCCTCCCGCGTGGTCGCCTCGATCCGGCCGGCCCCGTCGAGCACAAGCATGCCAGGCCGGCCGGCGAAGGCCACGGTGGGCGGATTGCGCGCGAGGGCGACCCGCAGACCGCGGCCGAGCTCGCCCGCCACGGCCGCGACGTAGCGCACCTCCTCGGGCCTGAAGTCGGGTATGTCCGTCGCCCGGGTCAGGCAGCCGACGGCCCAGGTGGCGCCGCCGTCGCGGGCCAGCAGGCGCATCTCGTCGTTCAGCCCGTTGGGCGCGTGGACGCTACGGTGGCGAAAGCTGAGATCCAGGTCTCCGCCGGTCGCGGTGGCGAGCGTCGCGGCGGCCCGTCCCACCCGGTCGAGTTCCGCGAACCGGTTGAAGTCGCCCCCGGCAAACTCGTTGCTCGCCTTGGTGGCCCCGACGCCGAGGCCGGACGTGTCCACCGTGAGCAGATCCGTGGGCAGCAGGGTCTCCGGGTCGGTTATCGCCCATGTGCCCATGTCATAGGGCACGACGCGGCGAACCTGTTCGGCGACTTCCCGGACCAGGTCGGACGGATCCAGCCTTTGGCGACACAGCGTCGCGATCCTCGCACGGACCACGTCGGCGTTGCCACCGAGGGGAAGCTTCGGCACATCACGACGTTACCGCCGCCACGGCGCCATTCGATACCCCCCGCCTGTGGGGGACGTCGGCAAAAATCCCCAGGCGTGGGGATGGGCGGACCGGTGCACGCCCACAACGATGACGGAAAGGCAATCACAAGGAAGGCGTCCAGGAGTGGACATCAGCCATGAGTAACACCATCACCGCAGCGGACCGCCGGGTAGCCGCCTCCTCTGAACCCGGCACGAAACACGGGTGGGTTCTCGCCATCATCTCCTTCGGCAGACAGTCGTTCGACAGACGGTAGGGAGATCGCGATCATGTCCAGGCCGAGCATGCGACCGCAGATCTTGGCTGCCGCAATGGAGTCGTTGACCAAGGGTTTGGGGAAGGTATGAGCAGTCGAAACTGGAACGAGCAGAACCGGCTGGTCATCGAGGAGTTCCGAGCCAACGCAGGGAAGGTCGGCGGCTATTTCGCCGACAAGCCGCTCCTACTGTTGACAACAACGGGGGCGAGGACCGGAGCGTCACGCACCAACCCGCTCGGCTATCTCGCCGACGGCGACCGCTACGTGGTTTTCGCCTCCGTCATCGGGGAACCGACCAATCCCTCCTGGTATCACAACCTGCTCGCCAACCCGGACGTCACCGTCGAGGTGGGCATCGAGGTCCTTCCCGCCACGGCGGTCGTCGCCACCGGGGACGACCGCGCTCGTCTCTACGAGCGGCACGCCGCCCACCACCCCCAGTGGGCCATCTATCAGACCAGGACAACACGCCAGATCCCGGTGATCACGCTGGCCCGCCGTCGTACACGGGATCCGGGCAGGTGGTAGGACTGAACCGGTAAGCGATGTACGCCAAGGTTCGGGCGCGTCGGTCGCACGCCGAGGGACCGGACGTCCGTGGGGGTGCGATGACCACAGGCACGAACCGGACGTCGTGGCCGAGGACCGGGATCGAGCCGACCGCGACCGCCGTCGTCTGTGTTGAGTGCCAGCGCGGGGTGATCGGAGACGATTCGATCCTCCCCGCGCTGAACACGGTTTCGGGTGCACTCGTCGACGGGCTGCGCCGGCTCCTGCCGGCCGCCCGCGCCGCCGGCGCGACCGTGGTCCACGCGACGTTCCACGGGACGGCCGGCGCGCACGATCCCGGCAGCGCCCCGCTGTGGCGGGCGATCGCCGGGCCGACGGCCGACTGGTCGGCCGGCCATCCCGACACCGAGATCCTGCCCGAGCTGCTCTCCCCGGCAGACCTGATCATTGCCCGCCGCCACGGGTTGTCCCCGACCTGGCGGACCGAACTGCTGCCGGTCCTGCGTGGCCGCGGGGTGCGCACGATCGTGCTCGCGGGCGTCTCGGTCAACGTCGCGCTGCTACTCGCGGCGGGCGAAGCCGCCCAGGAGGGGTTCGGGGTCGTGGTGCCGCGCGACGCCGTGGCCGGAACCCCGGCCGACTATCCCGCCGCCGTCCTGCGCCATTCGTTCGGACTGCTGGCGACGGTGACGACGGTGGCGGACCTGACCGCCCACTGGCAGGACACCGCATCCCCGGCGATCCGGAAAAGCTGACCCACGGTGCCCGACTTACCCGTGCCACCCGACCCACCCGCGGCCCCCTCGCGCTCGTCGACGAGGCGGCGTTGGGCGCCTTCCTGACCGACGTGATGCCGCCGTACCGGGAGCTGTCGGTGAGCCTGCTCGGACGTGCGGGTGCCCGCCGCCAACCTGCTCGGGGCACGCGGCGACGGGTTCGTCGCGGGCCAACGAGCGCTTCGCCCACGGCTCGAAGCTGATCGACAAGGGCGAGATCCGCCGCCACATCGCCGAGTCCGCGGCCGCGACGTCAGCCGCGCCCCCTGGGCCGTGGACTGACGGCGGTAACCGGGCCGTCGGCGTGGGGCGGGTTCGCACGCACATCCGACCGGCAGGATGGTGACCGTGACCGTTGCGGGTCCACGGTCGTACGCCGCGGACGAGCCTCCTGTCGAGGGAGCCTTTCCCCGGGGCTGTGGCGAGGCGCGTGCCACCGCGGCCCTCGGCCTGCTGCTCGGATGCCTGCTGGTCGGATGCCTGCTGGTCGGATGCCTGCTGCTGGTGGGCCTGGGCGGCGACGGGGGCGGCGGCGAGCTCGTCGTCGGCTCGGCGGCGAACCGGCAGGTCTCCGCGGGGCTCGCCCGCACCCCGCCGATGGGCTGGAACAGCTGGAACGCCCTCGGCGGCCAGGTGCGCGACGGCGACCTGCGGGCCGCCGCCGACGCCCTGGTCAGCTCGGGGATGCGCGCCGCCGGATACCGGTATGTGATCGTCGATGACGGGTGGATGGCGCCGACCCGCGGCAGCGACGGGCGCCTGGTCGCCGATCCCGAGCGGTTCCCCGCCGGCATCGCCGCCCTCGCCGCCTACGTGCACGCCCGCGGGCTGAAGTTCGGCCTCTACGCCTCCCCCGGCCGCACCACCTGCCAGGGGCTGCCCGGCAGCTTCGGCCACGAGGCCACCGACGCGGCCACCTTCGCCGCGTGGGGGGTCGACTATCTCAAGTACGACGCCTGCGGCTACCCGAACCTGCGCCCGGCCGGCACCGACGCCCGCAGGTGGCTGATCTCCGGCTTCGCCCGCATGCGCGCCGCGCTCGACGCCACCGGCCGGCCCGTCGTGTTCAGCATCAACCCGTCCTCGGACGGCGATCCCACGGCCGTGCGGGCGTGGACCTGGGCGCCGCGGGTCGCCCACCTGTGGCGGGTCACCAACGATCACGCCCCCTGCTGGGCGACCACCGAGCCGATGGAGGGCTACCCGGACGTCTGCACGACGGACAACCTCGACGCCGCCCGCGCCTGGGCGCCCGACGGCGGCCCCGGGCACTGGAACGACCTGGACATGCTGGCGATCGGCCTGACCCCGGCCGCGGTCAATCCCGTGGTGCGCCAGCTGGCCGGCCTGGCCACCGGGACCTCGGCGGCCTCCCTCGACGACACCGAGGCCCGCGCCGAGATGAGCATCTGGTCGATGCTGGCCTCCCCGCTGCTCGCGGGCAACGACCTCACCCGGATGACCGCGACGACGGCCGCGATCCTCACAAACGCGGCCGTGCTCGCCATCGACCAGGATCCGCTGGGCGCCGCGCCGATCCCGGTGCCCAGCGGCGACGGCCTCCTGCTGTGGACCCGGCCGCTGGCCGACGGTGACACGGCCGTGCTGGCCGTCAACCGGAGCGACTCCCCCCATGCGGCGACCCCCACCGGGGCCGAGCTGGCCCTGCCGGCCGCCGCCGCCGGCTACCGTGCCACCGACCTGTGGACGGGCACGATCACCACCATCGCCGACGGCGCGCTGCCAGTGGCCCTCGCGCCGCACGCCGCCGCCCTGTTCCGCCTCACCCCCGCCGGCCGCGACGTCCGCCGAGTTCCGCAGGCGCAGCACTGACCACCCGGCGGCGGCTCACTGCGGCCAACGGGCGCCGGGCTCCCACACCGACATGACAACACTGGACATGTCCAGGGTGTCGCTCAGTGGCAGACGCCCGTCGCCCACCCGGGCCAGGAACTCCCCGAACACCTTCGCCGGATCGTCGTCGAGCTCGTAGACCGCCAGGTGCCGTTGTGGCAGACGACCGTCACCGGGCTCGACGTCGGCGGGCGGGATGTCCGGCCGGACCCGGTAGCGCTGGGCGGCGACGACGCCGGGAACCTCGCAGACGTCCCGGATGTGCACCTCGTCGTACCACTTGTTGTACTCGTCGTCCCGCCCGTCGACGGGATTGCTCAGGACCAGGAAGAGCGCGTGGGCCACGTCCGGTTTCCCCTCTTCGGCGAGAACCGGCCGTCCCAGGACGCCACCGGTGTCCGACGACCGGGACACTAGCGACCACTCGCCGCACCGTCCATGACTTTCTGGCAGATGACTGCCAGAAAGTGGCGTTGCGGCCGCTGCCATCTCCGTGCCCTCCGGCCTGCGCCGCATCTCCTGGCACCCGCCGCGGCTCCCGCCACGTTCGGCGACTCCCGCCACGCTCGGCGTCGCCGCACCCGAGGAGACTGGGTGGATGCTGCCCGATCGCGCGGTCATCGGGGCGGACCTGCCCGTGCGGGACGTCCTGCCCGCGCTCACCGCCGCGCTGACCGGCGCCGGCCGGCCCGGCCCGGGCGGGGTCGCGGTGCTGGTGGCACCGCCCGGCACGGGCAAGACGACGCTGGTCCCGCTCGCGCTCGCCGACGAGGTCACCGGCCGGGTCGTGGTCGCCCAGCCGCGGCGGATCGCGGTACGGGCGGCGGCCCGGCGGATGGCCTGGCTCGTCGGCGGTGAGGTCGGCGACGCCGTCGGCTACACGATCCGCGGGGAACGCCGGGTCGGGCCGTCCACCCGGGTCGAGGTGGTCACGACGGGAGTCCTCGTCCGGCGGCTGCAACGCGACCCGGAGCTTCCCGGGACCGATGCGGTGATCCTCGACGAATGCCACGAGCGCCATCTCGACGCCGACCTGGCGCTCGCGTTCCTGCTCGACGTCCGCGCGGCGCTGCGGCCCGATCTGCTGCTGCTCGCGACCTCGGCGACCGCCGACACCCCGCGGCTGGCCGGCGTGCTCGGCGCACCCGGCCTGCCCGCCCCCGTCGTCGGCGCCGACGCCGCCCTGTTCGACGTCGAGGTGGTCTGGGCTCCCCCGCCGGGACCGATCACGCCCGCGCACGGCCTGCGGGTCGACCCGCGGCTGCTCGACCACGTCGCCGCGATCGTCGGGCGCGCCCTGCACGAGACCTCCGGGGACGTGCTCGTCTTCCTGCCCGGCGCCGGCGAGATCGCCACGGTCGCCGGCCGGCTCGCGGGCCACCGCGACACCGTCGACGTGCTCACCCTGCACGGCCGCCAGTCCGGCGGGGCGCAGGACGCGGCCCTGCGCCCCGGGCCACGGCGCCGGGTCGTGCTGGCGACCGCGGTGGCGGAGAGCAGCCTCACGGTGCCCGGGGTCCGGGTCGTCGTCGACGCCGGTCTGGCACGGTCCCCCCGCATGGATCATGCCCGGGGGCTGGGCTCGCTGGTGACCGTGCGGGTGTCCCGATCCTCCGCCGGGCAGCGCGCCGGGCGGGCCGGGCGCGAGGCGCCGGGCCGGGTCTACCGCTGCTGGTCCGCCACCGAGCACGACCGGCTGCCCGCCCAGGGCGAACCGGAGATCGCCGTCGCCGACCTGACCGGCTTCGCCCTGGACCTCGCCGTCTGGGGCCATCCCGGCGGCGTCGGCCTCGAGCTGCTCAGCGACCCACCGACGGGCGCGATGGACGCCGCCGGAGCGTCCCTGCGGGCACTCGGCGCACTCGACGACACCGGCCGGGTGACGCGGCGAGGACGCTCGATCGCCGCCGTCGGGGTCCACCCCCGGCTCGCCAGCGCCCTGCTCGACGGCGCTCCCGTCGTCGGCGTGCGGCGCGCGGCCGAGATCGTGGCGATCCTGTCGGGCGACGGTCCCGCGAGCGGCGGCGGGCCGGGCTCGGGCTCCGACGATCTCCTCGCCGCCTGGCGCCGCCTGCGGGGCGACGCCGACCGGGCCGCCTCCGCCCGCTGGCGCGACGAGGCCCGGCGGTTGCGCTCGCTCGCCGGACCCGCCGGACCCGCCGGACCCACCGGACCCACCGGACCCACCGGACCCGCCCGACCCACCGGAGCCGCGGCCCCCGCCGCGGGCGGATCGCCCGCGGGGGCCGTCACCGACGACCTCGCGGCGGGGCTCGTGGTCGGGTTCGCCTTCCCCGAACGGCTCGCCCGGGCCCGGGTCCCGGGCGGCACGACGTACCTGATGGCCGGGGGCACGGCCGCGGAGCTGACCGCCGGCTCGGCGCTCACCGGCGCGGCCTGGCTCGCGGTCGCGGTCGCGGACCGTGGGGCCGGGCGCACGTCGGCGCGGGTGCGCCTGGCCGTCGCGCTCGACGCGGCGACCGCGCGGGAGGCGGGCGGCGTTCTCCTGCGCACCGTCGACGAGGTCGCCTGGTCCGGCGGTGATGTCGTCGCCCGCCGCGCGGAGCGCCTCGGCGCGATCGTTCTCGCCGAACGCCCGCTGGCCAGGCCCGATCCGTCCCTGCTCGAAGCCGCCGTGCTCGACGGGCTGCGCCGTGAGGGGCTCGCGGCGCTGCGCTGGACCCGCGACGCGGTGGGACTGCGGGAACGGCTCGCGTTCTGCCACCGCATTCTCGGCGACCCCTGGCCGGACGTCGACGACGCCGCCCTGCTGGGGTCCGCGCCCGACTGGCTGGGACCCGATCTCACCGGTGTGCGCCGCCGCGCGGACCTGGGTCGCATCGACGCCGGGCACGCGCTGCGCCGCCTGCTGCCCTGGCCGCAGGCCGCCCGGTTGGATGCGCTGGCGCCGGAGCGGCTGGAGGTGCCGAGCGGGTCACGGGTGCGCCTGGACTACAGCGGGCCCGACGGCCCCGTCCTACCTGTGAAGGTCGCCGAGGTGTTCGGCTGGGAGCAGGTCCCAGCCATTGCGGACGGCCGCGCCCCCGTCGTCCTGCACCTGCTCTCTCCGGCGGGGCGTCCGGTGGCGGTGACGAGCGACCTGGCGTCGTTCTGGCGCACCGGCTACCCGCAGGTCCGCGCGGAGCTGCGCGGTCGCTACCCGCGCCATCCCTGGCCAGACGACCCCACCACCGCTCCCC